>NZ_JAMYLU010000027.1:0-76833 GCF_040318135.1 Mesorhizobium sp. M1295 | reverse complement strand
CGCTAAACACGGGGGCTGCGCGGCGGACACGCCGACGTCACAGCTACTGCCACGCCATTTTTGCAGAACTTGACGCACACAACTGCGGAGGAGCCACAAGACCAGTCACAGCGGGCCGGCGGCGGGTTCCTTGCCGGCGCCGCGCAGACCGCGATGGGGGTGGCAGGCGGCGTGCTGCTCGGCAATGCGATCGCCGGCATGTTTGGCGGCAGCGAAGCGCAGGCAGCCGAACGGCCGGCACCGCAGCCGGACGAAGCCGACCAGGCAGACGATGCCAGCTCCGATAATGGCGGTGACTTCGGGGATATGGAATTCTGACGAGCGACCCAGCCTGTGCCGGCGCTCGTGACGATTGCCGGTCACCGGGTAGGCGGGGGCAGCATCCGGCAAGCGAGCCCTCGCCGGCGGCTAATAGCCCAAGCGCTTCAATTCAGCCTTGACCGCCCTGATCGTCTTGAAACGGAAACGCTTCGTCGTGCCGTCGCGCCATCCGCAGTCGCAGGTGGCGTCGAACTTTTGACTCACTTTCAATTGCGTCAGCGCCTTCTGGCCCGGTTTGGGGGCGTCGAAGATGCGAACTTCGTAGAGCGTCCCCGAAACGTCGTAGTGCGAAACAGGCCAGGCAAGTATGACAGTCAGTTCCTTTGCCGGATCGTGATCGGCGTTGACGAGGCCGAGCGCTGTAATCTCTGGCGTGCCGCCTTCGTGTTCGCCAAGCGTGACCTGGATTGTACGGTACCCGTCGGGTTGCTGCTGTAGTGCGACGAGTGGGCGTTCCGGATATTCCTCAGTGGTCTGGTAATCGACGAACAGTGTCTGGAGGCCGTTCCAGGTCACGGCTGTGGTGTGCGGATCAGCGTTGTCCGCGAACCCAACCACGCGTTTCGCGAAAGCCAGGTCATTCTCGCCTGGCGCACGATCAAAGTCCTGCGCTCGCGCGTCAGTGAATGCGCAGGCGAGGGTGAGGGCAAGACTTGCAAGCAGTGTGTTCATGATTCGCAACCCTAGCACCGCGTTGCCCCACAAATGCTGTCTCGCTGCCAACGGACGCTACAGGCTTCAGTGGACGCTACAGGCTTCAGTCGCATAAGATAGATTATGGAACTGACATGGCCGATAGGACGTGGCGAAGATAGCATAAGCGAGCCGCTGGGCGGTTTGGAGCGAACTCTGTAACCCAGCTATGAAAACCTTGGTCCTTTACGCTGATTTGTAAGGGATTTCGATCGTCATGCCGTCATAGGCAGGCTCGACGTTGGCCGGCGTCTCGGCCATTACCGTGGCGTAGTCGAGCGGCACATGCATATGCGTCAGCACCGCGTTCTTCGGCGCCAGTCTTTCGATCCAGCCGAGCGCCTGGCCAAGCGACAGATGGCTCGGATGGAAGGTGTATTGCAGCGCGTCGATGACCAGCATGTCCAGCCCGCGCATACGCTCGGCTGTCGCTCCCGGAAAGTCGCTGATGTCAGGGCAATAAGCGAGATTGCCGATACGAAAACCCAGCGAGATGATGTCGCCGTGGATTTGCGGCAGCGGTTCGATGGTGAGGGCGCCGCCCTCGCCTTCGATCACCACCGGCCTGTTGTGGTCGATGATATGGGCGTTGACGATCGGCGGATACGAACTGCCTTTCGGTGTTTCGAAACAGTAGCGGAACGCTTCCCTCAGCCGCAGCATGGTAACCTGATCGGCATGGATGTCGATCCGGTGGCGCTGCTCGAGCACGAAGCCGCGCAAATCGTCGATGCCGTGGATGTGGTCGGCATGCGGATGCGTATAGACGACCGCATCGATGCGCCTGACCGATGCCAGCAGCATCTGCTCGCGAAAATCCGGGCCGGTGTCGATGACGACCGTGGTCCTGGCGCCATTCGCCGCGATCCGCTCGACGAGCGCTGCGGTGCGCATGCGCCGGTTCTTTGGGTTGGTCGGATCACAATTACCCCAGTCGCCGGTGATGCGTGGCGTGCCCGGCGATGAGCCGCAGCCGAGGACGGTAAGACGCAACCGATCGCTCATGCGTCAGGCGCCCGGCGCGCTCGGGCGCGGCATTTTCCTGAACAACCGGAAGAAATTGTCGGTGGTGATAGCAGCGATCTCGGCCTCGCTGACGCCGATCGTGTTGGCCAGCACCTTGGCTGTATGCGCGACATAGGCAGGCTCGTTGCGCTTGCCGCGAAACGGGATCGGCGCAAGGTATGGCGCGTCGGTTTCGACCAGCAGACGGTCGCGCGGCACATCGGCGGCGACGGCGCGCAGCTCGGCGGAGTTCTTGAAAGTCAGGATGCCGGAAAACGAAACGTAGCCGCCGAGCGCCACGCCGATCTCGGCCAGCCGGCGCCCCGATGAAAAACAGTGCAAGATGAAGGGGAAGGCGCCCTTCCCTGTTTCTTCTTCGAGGATATCAGCCATGTTGTCGTCGGCGTCGCGTGAATGGATGACCAGCGGCAGACCGGTCTCACGAGCCGCGGCGATGTGGGTGCGAAAGCCCTGCGCCTGTGCATCGCGCGGCGCATGATCGTAGAAATAATCGAGCCCGGCCTCGCCGATCGCCACCACCTTGTGATGATCGGACAGCCGCACCAGATCCTCGACAGTCACATCAAGCTCTTCGGCCGCATTGTGCGGATGGGTACCGACCGAGCAATAGACCTCATCGAAAGTCTCCGCAATCTCAAGCACTTGTTGAAACCGCTTCACCCGCGTCGAGATCGTCACCATGCGGCCGACACCGGCCGCAAGGGCGCGGGCGACGATGGCCGCCCGCTCCTCGGCGAAATCCGGAAAGTCGAGATGGCAGTGACTGTCGACCAGCATCAGGCGCTTGTTTCCGTTTGCTCGACATAGCGTGGAAATACCGGTTCCGGCGCCGGCAGCGCCGTACCGGATACCAGCGCGTGATCCTCGGCGACATTCGCGAAATCGCGGCTGTCCGCCGGCACCGCCAATAGGTCGAGCAGCTTTGCCGCCGACTCCGGAATGAAGGGCTGGCACAGCAACCCGACACGCCGGATCACTTCAGCCGTCGTCCACAGCACCGTTTCCATGCGTGCCGGATCGGTCTTCTTCAGCGCCCATGGCTCCTGGCCGGCGAAATAGCGGTTGGCTTCCGCCACCACGCCAAAGATCGCCGCCAGCGCCAGATGGATGCCCTGGTCGGCCATCGTCCTGCGCGCCGTGACAAGGGCGGCATTGGCCTGATCGAGGATCGCCTTGTCGGCATTGCTCAATTCGCCGCGCTTAGGCACCACGCCGCCGCAGTTCTTGGCGATCATCGACAGCGAGCGCTGCGCCAGATTGCCGAGATCGTTGGCAAGATCGGCATTGGTGCGGTTGACGATGGCATCGTGACTGTAGCTGCCGTCCTGGCCAAACGGCACTTCGCGCATGAAGAAATAGCGCACCTGGTCAAGGCCGTAGTGCTCGATCATCGCGAACGGATCGACGACATTGCCGACCGACTTCGACATTTTCTCGCCACGGTTGAACAGAAAACCATGCGCGAACACGCGCTTCGGCAATTCGATGCCAGCCGACATCAGGAATGCCGGCCAGTAGACCGCGTGGAAGCGGATGATGTCCTTGCCGATGACGTGGGCGTTTGCCGGCCAGAAAGACCATCTCTCATTGGCCGGATCCGGATAGCCGGCGGCGGTGATGTAGTTGGTTAGTGCATCGACCCAGACATACATCACATGCTTCTCATCGCCGGGCACCGGCACGCCCCATTTGAATGTGGTGCGCGAGATCGACAGATCCTTCAGGCCGGATTTGACAAAGCTGATGATTTCGTTGCGCCGCTCCGCCGGTCCAACGAATTCGGGGCTGTTCTCGTAGAGCGCGAGCAGTCTGTCCTGATAGGCGGAAAGGCGGAAGAAATAGCTCTCTTCCTCGGTCCATTCGACGGGCGAGCCGAGTGGTTCGCGGCGCACGCCGTCGTCACCGACCTTGGTTTCGGCCTCGTCGAAATAGGCTTCCTGCCGCACCGAATACCAGCCGCTGTAGCGGTCGAGGTAGATGTCGCCATTCTCAGCCATGCGCGTCCAGATCGCCTGGCAGGCCTTGTAATGACGCTCCTCGGTGGTGCGGATGAAAACGTCGTTCGAGCAACCGGTCGCTTCGAGCATCGAGCGGAAGATCGCCGAGTTGCGATCGGCAAGCGCTTTCGGCGTTAGGCCTTCGGCGTCCGCCGTCTGCTGCATCTTCAAACCGTGCTCGTCGGTTCCCGAGACGAAGAAGACGTCCTTGCCGTCGAGCCGCTGGAAGCGGGCCAGCGTGTCGCTGGCGATGACATTGTAGGCATGGCCGATATGCGGCTTGCCGTTCGGATAGAAAATCGGCGTCGTGACGTAGTATTTTTCGCGTGCCATGGATGAGCCGTCATGAATGTCTGAATGAAAGATGTCGCGGTGAGATATCGCATCGAAACGGCAATTGCCATCCGACGCCAATGTGGTGGCTTCGAAGTTCCTGCGATTGATTGGGATCAATGCTCAGGGGCTTCAAAGCCATGCCAGCGGCCGTCACATTCGCATTGCAGAATTCAGGCGGTCGATCATGGTCAGGGCGTGCTGCTTCTTGTCGAGGTTGTAGGTCTCGGTTTCAGATATAGCGTTCAAAGCCTCGTGCCAAGTATCCGACAGCGTTTTGGCCCGCGCCAGATCGCCGGCCAGCGCGGCTTGGCTGGCGCCCTCCGACAGCAGGTCGAGCGCACGGCGATTGAAGATGTCGAACTGGATCGCCTGGTCGCGGCCGGCGACCGCATCGGCAAGACGGTAGGCGCCGGCGACATCTGTCTTTTTGGCCATCACCAGGGCGTCGAGGGTGGGGGCGATTTCCAGCCCGCCATATTGCGTCAGCAGGATCGCATTGCGGGCGCTGCCCCCTGCCCGTTCCGCCAGCGCCGCGCGCGCCGCAGGATCCTCCGGTGGCGGTGGCTCGATGCCCTCCAGAACCGTCATCAAGCTCTCGGCATCGAGCGGCGCCAACCGCACCATCTGGCAGCGCGACCGGATCGTCGGCAGCAGGCTGCCCGGCGCATGGACGATGAGGATGAACAAGGTGCGCGCCGGTGGTTCTTCAAGATTCTTCAGCAAGGCATTGGCAGCATTGGTGTTCATGTCGTCGGCGGGATCGACGATAACCACCCGGTAGCTGCCGTCATGCGAGGTCAGCGACAGAAAGCGGCTGACCTTGCGGATCTCGTCGACGGTGACCACGGTCTTGAAGCTCTTGGTCTTGTCGTTTGCGGGGCGCGTAAGATGCAGCACCGAAGGATGCGCGCCGGTGGCGATCTGACGAAACAGCGACGATGCCGGGTCGGGAACGGCAAGGCTTTCCGGCGCCTGCCCGAAGGCCGGGTGCTTCAACAGGTGATGCGCCAGGTGAAAGGCCAGCGTCGCCTTGCCGATGCCGACCGGCCCGGCAAAGATCAGCGCGTGCGGCAGCTTTCCCGAGCGATAGGCGGCGGCAAGCATATCGGCGGCCTGAAGATGTCCGACGAGACGCGGCGTCTCGGATGGCTCCGGCACCCCGTCCAGCGTATCGTGCTGTTCGGGTGCGATGCGTTCGAAAATCATGCCGGCGCCGCCTGTCTGCTTTGCGCCGGCATCATCTTCTCGAGAGCCGCGAAGACGGTGGCGGTAACGACATCCTCCACCGTGTCCGGGTCTGCTGATGCATCGACGACGACGCAGCGTTCGGGTTCAGCCGCGGCGATGGTCAGAAACGCCTCGCGGCGGCGCTGGTGGATGGCCAATGTTTCCTTCTCGAAGCGGTCCGGGCCGTCACTGCTGCCCCGTCGGGCGGTAGCGCGCCTCAGTCCCTCGGCGGGGTCGATGTCGAAGATCAGCGTCATGTCCGGCACCATGCCGTTGATGGCGACCTTCTCCAACGCGTCCATGAATGCCGGGTCGAGGCCTCCGGTGACGCCCTGGTAGACGCGAGAGGAATCCATGAAGCGGTCGCAAAGCACGACCGAGCCGCGCTCGACTGCCGGCCGGATGACCTGTTCGACATGGTCGGAACGCGCGGCGGCGAAAAGCAGCGCTTCCATCTTGGGGCCGAACGGCTCGGCTGCGCCTGAAAGCAGGACATGCCTGACCGCCTCCGCGCCCGGCGAGCCACCCGGCTCACGCGTCACCAGTACATCGTATTTCTTGGCGCGCATCTTCTTTGCCAGCCGCCCGATCTGCGTCGACTTGCCTGCTCCTTCGCCGCCTTCAAAAGTGATGAAAAATCCGCGCGCCAAAGCCTTTGTCCATACTTCGGGGACCGTATAGTCCCGGCGGGAAAAAAGGTCCACCGCGACGGTGCTAACGCAGCCAGCCGACGGCCAGTTCCTTGGCGGCATCGAGCGCGCGTTGCGGCAACGAACCGACACCGATCGACTCGGCGGCAAAAAGCGGCGTCTCCTGGCTCAGCGTATCGCCGATCCAGACGCGCAGCGTACCCACCGGCTGCCCCTCCTCCACCGGCGCTGCCACCGGTCCGTCATAGACAATCCTGGCGGTGAGCTTGTCGCGGTTGGCGATCGGTAGGAAGATCTCCACGGGTCCATTAGCCTTTAACGCGACGCCGGATTTGGAGCCGCCAAAGACCTGGGCTTCGCCAACCACTTCGTCCTTGGCGAATATCTCCGTCTTCTCGAACGAGCGAACGCCCCAGTCGAGCAGCTTTCGCGCTTCCTCGGCGCGCTCGCGGTCGTTTGCCAGTCCGCTCATTGCCGCAATCATCCTTGTTCCATTGTGGCTGACCGAGCCGACTATGCCGAATCCGGATTGCTCGCTGGCGCCGACTGCAAGGCCGTCGGCGCCTATATCCATGGCCAGCAACGGGTTGCGGTTCCTCTGGGAAATCTTGTTCCAGCTAAAATCCTTCTGGCCATAATAGCGGTAGAGATCCGGGTAGTTGCGCCAGATATGCAGGGCCAGAAGCGCAAGCTCGCGAACGCTCGTTTGCTGCCCGTCGGCCGGCAGACCGGTGGAATTGACGAAGGTCGATTTCTGCAAGCCGATCTGGCGGGCGCGCTCGGTCATCTGCGCCGCGAAATTCGCTTCGGACCCGGCCATTCCTTCAGCGATGACGATACAGCCGTCATTGGCCGCCTGCACGGTCACGCCCTGGATCAGGTCCTCCAGCCGGATCGTCGACTTGAGTTTCGCGAACATGGTCGATGTCCCCGAAGGAGCGCCGCCCTTGCGCCAGGCGTTCTCGCTGACCACGAAAGTGTCGTCGAGCGTCATGCGCCCTGATTTGATGGCGTCGAAGACCACTTCCATCGTCATCAGCTTGGCCAGCGAGGCCGGCGGGATCAACCTGTCCGCATCCTTGGAAAACAGCACGGTGCCGGTTTCGGCGTCGATCATGAAGGCCTGCGCGGCCTTGGTCTCGAAAAGCTGTGCTGAGACCGGCACAAGCGAGAGCAGCAGCAGGCCGAGCGTCATGAGCCCGGTGGAAGGACGGAAAAATTTCATCGGGTTCGACCAGTCAGCCGGCGCTCTTTTGCAAGTTGGCCGAAGCTAGCAGGCTTTTCCACGGCGGATCAATCGCGCACGAGAAAGCCAGGCGACCCGCCATCAGTTGCGTACGGCAAGCGCATCCGGCGCACCATGCGACCACGCGGCCTGCAGCATCTCGTCCAGGCTGCCATGGCCGTCGGCATAGAGGTTGACCGAGTACCAGCCTTTGCCGTCGAGTTCGGAGCGCTGGATCTCGGTCTTGCCGAAGCTGGAAAGTTGGGCCGCCACCCGCTCGGCTTCGGCGGCATCCTCGAACGAACCCGCCGCGACATAGTCCGTGGGCGACCCGGCTGGAGGAGCTTGCCGTTTCCAGGATTGAAGAATCTCGGCGGGCGACATGCCGACGCCATCCAGCGCGGCGAAGGCGTTGGAGGCGCGCTGCACGCGCTCATTGGCATAGGACAGCGACGCCACAGTGAATGGCGATTGCGCCGGCAGGTTGATTTCCGGACGCTCCGGCACGATCGGTCCAAATTCGGGCAGCGTCACATCGCCGGAGGCCGGTGCCTGCGTCGCAACGACAGCTTCCGATGCCTGCCCGGAATTCGTCAGCTGACCGGGGAACGGCACCACCGCGGCGCTTACCGGCAGGCTCGGCGACGGCCCATTCATGGCGACCATGACACCGCTGGGCAGACCGTCCGATGGATCCGGTGCCCTGTTGCCGGGATGGTACGAGGCCATCAGATATTGACCGTCATTGCCTTCGAGCGGCGCACGGCCGACATATTCGACCTTCACCTCCGCCGTACCGATATTGGCATAATCGAGCATTTCAGCAGCGCGCTTAGACACATCGATGATGCGTCCATCATGATAGGGTCCGCGATCGTTGACGCGCACGATCACCGAACTGCCGGTCTTCATGTTGGTTACCCGCGCATAGCTCGGCAGCGGCATGGTCGGATGCGCCGCCGTCAGATCTGCCATGTCGTAGACTTCGCCGTTGGCGGTCAACCGGCCGTGGAAGGCCTCACCATACCAGGATGCGAGGCCAACCTTGGCGTAACGCTTGTCTTCCTTTGGATAGTACCACTTGCCGCGCACCTGATAGGGTCTGCCGAGCTGATCGCGTCCGCGAGACGTCTTGAACATCACGCGCGGGCTGGCTTTCACACCGTATTCGGCTTCGGAAAAATATTCCTTGGAGCGTGGTTTCTTGTTGACCATCGCCTTTTGCTGCGGCCCGGCACATGCCGCAAGAAAGGCTGCCGACAAGGCAAACAGCGCGAAAGCGGAAGCGCGACGAAGACGCGGGCGCGCCGTAGTCTGCATTTTCGATTGTCCCCTACAGTCTCGACGAAGGCACCGCAGCTTTAACGTTGGCGGTGCCAAAGCACCCACTCCAGAAACGCCGGCGACTCCCAACCCCAATCCTTTTGTGCGCAGGAATTGTTTATCACCGTATTAACCGATTGTGGTCGGAACCGGGCGAGATTGTGGCACGACCGTCTCGCCGATCGGCATGAAAATCATCGCGTATCGATCACCAGCGCCATTCGTGCCCGCACGCTTTGCTGCCCGGCGTTGGCATGTCTCCGAGCGCAGATTCAGGGACCGAATATCACAAGCTCGGTGAACGTCAGATCTCCAAGTGCGGGTGGTCTGGGGCCCTTGAAGTATTTCAGCCCCTTGTTGGCGCGGTACCACCCCAACAAACCTGGAATCGGCTCCTTGGCGTCGACAAAGCAAACCAGGATTCCCCTTCGCAAGAGAAAGCGCCCCACGGCACCGGCGCACCGGCTTAAATCCGCGAGCGAGCGGCAATAGATGATCTGATGGCATCGGATAAGACCGTGCAACATTCGGCGCGGCATCAACACCAAGGGAAACGCTGCTCCGTCGCAAATGCAGATCAACGACAGGCAGCCCAGCGTGGAGTGTTCAGAGAGTATGTATCTCTCACTCTCGGACAGCATCGCCAATTCCGGAAGATCGGGACGCGCTTCGAGCACGCGACATGACCGCTGCGCCGAACTTAATGCCGGCACGAAGGTAAATTGTCCGCTGGAGAAGAGCCGAAAGCCGAGCGCCCGGTTGGCTTTCAATGTCGCTTGTGCCGGCGAAATGTTCGTGTAGGTCACATCCCTTCGCTTGAGAACCGCCGCAACCAACATGGCGCCGTAGGGACGGAATTCTGCGTCGACTGACCAGCTTGAAAGATTGCAGCGGATTTCGTCGCCCTCCGACCCCTGGTAGCGAGCATAAAGGGTGAGCACAACGCCGACGATCCGACCGGCATGCTCCAAAACAAAGCCATATTGTGGGAACTCGGCAACTGCGGGCCGCTGCGACAAACGGGTCAGAGCCTGTATCCAGTAACTCCGGTTACGCGCCGGAAAGCCCCTGCACAGACAGTCGACCACTCCCTCCCAGTCGGTTTCTCGAATTGGTCTACAGCGAAGACCGGGCGGGAGAGCGCCAAGTACGGCCAAAATCAACTCCGGAATACGATTTACTTACATGTGTTTAATGCGCCCAACATATCGGCGCACAACGATTAATAGTCTGTGCGGGTTTTAAAAACGATTTTCCACACTCAGCACAAAACACAGGTCGCCATGCCGGGCTGCTCATCGTCCTGAATCGCGCCCAAAGGTGCGGTCGCCATGGTTGACTTGGTGTTGAATGCGGCTTTACAGGAATGAAGCGCGAACCGGTCGGGGAACGTCCTGGTGCCAATCCGGTACCGACTGCTCGAACCCGCCCTCTCGCGATATCCTAAGTGATTGAAAAATCACCTTGGAGGGATGGCCGAGCGGTTTAAGGCACCGGTCTTGAAAACCGGCGTGGGTGCAAGCCCACCGTGGGTTCGAATCCCACTCCCTCCGCCATTTGAAGCCTTGTCCCGAAAGCAATCTCCTGGGCTTGCGTCGAGATGACCGGGAAGTGACCCCCCGATCGGGTTGATTTCTCCGTCCGAATATGATGCTTCTCCCGCCTATGAATAAACTATTTTCTGCGGTTTTCGCATGGACGATAGTGGCTTGGCCGGCCACCGCGATGGACAGCGCATTGCACGCCGGCCTGCTGAAACTCGATCC
Organism: Mesorhizobium sp. M1295; assembly: GCF_040318135.1. Taxonomy (NCBI): domain Bacteria; kingdom Pseudomonadati; phylum Pseudomonadota; class Alphaproteobacteria; order Hyphomicrobiales; family Phyllobacteriaceae; genus Mesorhizobium; species Mesorhizobium sp. M1295. The sequence continues at coordinate 66,269 of NZ_JAMYLU010000027.1, read as the reverse complement.
GCAAACCCGGCTGGAGCAGAGATGCGACGCCGAAATTCTCGACCGGATTACCCGCGACGACCACAAATACAGAGCCGATCGCGTCGTCGCTTACGCCTTTGCGACGCCCGAAATGGGCGCCGATGCGATCAGGAGCCCGGGCGCTGCGTTTCGCAGCAAGGGACAATGGTACCGGCTGAAATTCAAATGCGAGACAGCGCCGGACCATATGGAGGTCCTGCAGCTCCGCTACCGGATCGGCGACGAAATTCCCGAAAGCGACTGGCCCAAATACAATCTCTACAACTAGGCATTCGCGACCTCTGGCCGCATTTTCGCCGGTGTTTCGGGCCGATCGTCGCAAACTCTGTATGTTGCCGCCGTGACGGGCGGTTTGCCGACCTTGTTCCAACCAGTCCCTTGACGCGCGGGAACCATACACGTTAGGGCCTCCAGGCATTCGACGCGAACGGCCGGCCAACCAGCAAGGGAACTCCCAGTCGATGGAAATTTTCACCGCCGCGGGCTTTTCTGCCCTGCTCCAGGTCATCGCCATCGATCTCGTGCTTGCAGGCGATAACGCCATTGTCATCGGCCTTGCCGCTGCCGGCCTGCCGGTCGAGCAGCGCAAGAGAGCGATCCTTATCGGCGTGGTGGCGGCGACGGTGCTGCGCATCGGTTTTGCAGCTATCACTGTCACTCTGCTCCAGATTGTCGGCCTGCTGCTGGCCGGCGGCATCCTGCTGCTGTGGGTGTGCTGGAAGATGTATCGCGAACTGCGCACCTCCCATGCCGACGAAGTGGAGGCGACCGAGGCGTTGTCCAATTCCGATATCAACAGCGATAATATGGTGGCCGGGAAGGCGCGTAAGAAGACGCTGGGTCAGGCTGCATTGCAGATCGTCATCGCCGACGTCTCTATGTCGCTCGACAACGTGCTGGCAGTCGCCGGCGCAGCGCGCGATCACTTCCAGGTGCTGGTGATCGGCCTGGTCCTGTCGATCGCGCTGATGGGCCTTGCCGCGAGCTTCATCGCCAAGCTGCTGCACCGCCATCGCTGGATCGCCTATATCGGCCTTTTGATCATCTTCTATGTCGCACTCGATATGATCTATCGAGGCGCGGTGGAAGTCTTGCCGCATGTCAGCAGTGCGGTGAGCTGACGCATCGACTCGAATTCGCATCGGCCGGCACTTCGACTTCGGCCAGCCTTCGGGGGCGCTTGCGTTTCGCTGCAGCCGCTGCCCATACCAATGCGGCAACAACTGTGGTACTGCGCCGCCAATCCTGAAAATCCGGAAAAGCTTTGATGTCCGCCCCTCGTGTCAGCTTCGTCAGTCTTGGATGCCCGAAAGCCCTTGTGGATTCGGAACGCATCATCACGCGCCTGCGCGCCGAAGGCTACGAGATCGCCCGCAAGCACGACGGCGCCGACCTGGTCGTCGTCAACACCTGTGGCTTCCTCGATTCGGCCCGCGACGAATCGCTCAACGCCATCGGCTCGGCACTTTCGGAGAATGGCAAGGTCATCGTCACCGGCTGCCTCGGCGCCGAACCGGACGTCATCCGTGAAAGACATCCCAACGTCCTCGCCATCACCGGCCCGCAAGCTTATGAAAGCGTGATGGCGGCAGTGCATGAGGCCGCTCCCCCGAGCCACGATCCCTATATCGACCTTTTGCCGCCGCAGGGCGTCAAGCTCACGCCGCGCCACTATGCCTATCTCAAGATTTCGGAAGGCTGCAACAACCGCTGCACCTTCTGCATCATCCCGGCGCTGCGCGGCGATCTCGTATCGCGGCCGGCCGCCGACGTGTTGCGCGAAGCCGAGAAGCTGGCCAAGGCCGGGGTCAAGGAGATCCTCGTCATCTCGCAGGACACCAGCGCCTACGGCATCGACATCAAATACCAGACCAGCATGTTCGGCGATCGCGAAGTGCGGGCGAAATTCCTCGATCTGTCGGAAGAGCTGGGTAAGCTCGGTGTCTGGGTGCGCATGCACTATGTCTATCCCTATCCGCATGTCGCCGACGTCATCCCGCTGATGGCCGAAGGCACTATCCTTCCCTATCTCGACATCCCGTTCCAGCACGCCTCGCCGCAGGTGCTGAAGAACATGCGCCGGCCCGCCCATGGCGAAAAGACGCTCGAGCGCATTCGCGGCTGGCGCGAGGTTTGTCCGGATCTCGCCATCCGCTCCACCTTCATCGTCGGTTTCCCCGGCGAGACGGACGACGATTTCGAGATGCTGCTCGACTGGCTGGACGAGGCCAGGATCGATCGTGCCGGCTGCTTCAAATACGAGCCGGTCAGAGGCGCCCGTGCCAACGAGCTCGGCCTCGAGCAAGTGCCGCAGGAGGTCAAGGAAGCCCGCTGGCACCGCTTCATGCAGCGCCAGCAGAAGATCTCGGCAACGCAACTCACCAAGAAAATCGGCAAGCGCCTGCCGGTCCTGATCGACGAAGCACATGGCAATTCGGCCAAGGGCCGGACCAAATACGATGCGCCCGAAATCGACGGTTCGGTCCATATCCAGTCGCGGCGGCCGTTGCGCGCCGGCGACATCGTCACGGTCAAGATCGATCGTGCCGACGCTTACGACCTCTACGGCTCGGCGGTCTGATATCGTTCAATCCAAAACAAAAAGGGCGCCGCGTGGCGCCCTTTCGTTCGATGTGTTTCCGGTTGCTTACTGTGGCAGCTTGTCGTCGACGCCCTTCACGTAGAAATTCATCCCAAGCAGCGTGCCGTCGTCAGCGACCTCGCCGTCCTTCAGCCATGGTGTGCCGTCCTGCTTGACGATCGGCCCGGTGAAGGGATTCCAGCCGTCGGCTATCTTCTTGGTGGTGGCCTCGGCCATCACCTTGACGTCGTCGGGCATATTGGTGAACGGCGCCAGCTTGACGGCGCCGTCCTTGATGCCGAGCCAGACATTGTCGGGCTTCCAGGTGCCGTCGAGCGCCGCCTGGACCCGGCTGATGTAGTACGGGCCCCACTCGTCGGTCAGCGAGGTCAGCTGCGCGTGCGGCGCGAACTTGATCATGTCGGAGGACTGGCCGAAGCCGTGCAGCTTGCGCTCCTCCGCCACCTGCAAAGCAGCGGTCGAGTCGGTGTGCTGGACGATGATGTCGGCGCCTTGGTCGAACAATGCCTTGGCTGCGTCGGCTTCCTTGCCCGGATCGAACCAGGAGTTCACCCAGACGATCTTCGCCTTGAAGTTCGGGTTGATCGACTGCGCGCCGAGCATGAAGGAATTTATGCCCATCACCACTTCCGGGATCGGGAAGGAAACGATGTAGCCGGCGACGCCCGACTTCGATTGCTTGGCGGCGATCTGGCCAAGCACGTAGCGGCCTTCATAGAAACGCGCATTGTAGATGCCGAGATTTTCGGCCGTCTTGTAGCCGGTGGCGTGCTCGAACATCACCTTGGGGAATTTCTTGGCGATCTTCACTTCCGGGTCCATGAAACCGAAGGACGTGCCGAAAATGATCTTGCAACCTTCGCGTGCCAGGCGTTCGAAGGCGCGATCGGCGTCGGGGCCTTCGGAGACGTTCTCGAGATAGGCGGTCTCGACCTTGTCGCCGAGTGCCTTTTCCACCTCGAGGCGGCCTTGGTCGTGCTGGTAGGAGTAACCGAAATCGCCTATCGGGCCGGTATAGACCCAGCAGGCCTTCAACTTGTCCGCCGCCTCGGCTGACGCCGCCAGTGACAATGCGGCCGTCGTCGCCATCAGGGCAATAAGCAGTTTTTTCATTGTGTTACCTCTCTGAGTTAAGCCTTGGAGCTTCCGTCTTTTTGTTGTCAACGATCCGGAACGAAGGGCTGGCCCAGGGAAGCCGGCGTGTTCATCATCGTCAGACGCTTGTTACGCGAGATTAGAACGAGAACCACGACGGTTGCCAGATAGGGCAGCGAAGAAAGCAGTTGCGAGGGGACCGGAATGCCAAATGCCTGTGCATGAAGCTGGCCGATCCAGACCGCGCCGAAAATATAGGCGCCGGCTAACACCCGCCATGGCCGCCAGGAGGCGAAGACGACCAGAGCCAGCGCGATCCACCCGCGGCCGGCGGTCATGTTCTCCACCCATTGCGGTGTATAGACCAGCGACAGGTGGCCGCCGGCAAGGCCTGCACAAGCGCCGCCGAAAATCACCGAAAGATAGCGGTAGCGGATGACGTGGATGCCAAGCGCATGGGCGGATGCATGACTGTCGCCGATCGAACGCAGAGTGAGCCCGGTGCGGGTCTTGAACAGGAACCACATGACGGCGGCGGTCAGCGCGATCGAGATGTAGAAGATCGGATCCTGACCGAACAGCAGCCTGCCGACGATGGGGATTGCGGTCAGGCCGGGAATATCGAGGTTAGGCAACCTCTCGCCGGGCTGGCCGACAAAATTCGTCCCCATCATGCCGGAAAGACCGAGGCCAAGCAGCGTCAGCGACAGGCCGGTGGCCACTTGATTGGTGGCCAGCGACAGGGTCATGACCGCGAACAGAAGCGAGAACACTGCCCCCATGGCAATTGCCGCCAACAGCCCTATCCACGGCGAGCCGGTCAGATAGCCGGCGCCGAAACCGCCGACCGCGCCCATGATCATCATGCCTTCGACGCCGAGATTGAGCACGCCGGAACGTTCGACCACCAGTTCGCCGATCGCCGCTATCAGCAGCGGCGTCGCCGCCGTGGCGATGGTCAAGAGGATGTTGACGGTGATGTCCATCAGCGGGCTTCCTCCAGCTTCGGTGCTGCCTCGAGTTTCGGCGCGGAAAGGCCGGTCAGGCGGATGCGATAGTGAATGAGCGTGTCGCAGCCGAGCACGAAGAACAAAAGCATCCCCTGGAACACGCGCGCCACCTTGTCGGAGATGCCGAGCGCGCTTTGCACCGCCTCGCCGCCGAGATAGGTCAGCGCCAGCACAAGGCCGGCGGCAACGATGCCCAGCGGATTGAGCCGGCCGAGGAATGCCACGATGATGGCGGTAAATCCGTAGCCGGGCGAGATCACAGGCTGCAACTGCCCGATGGCGCCAGAGACCTCCGAAATGCCGGCAAGCCCGGCCAGTGCGCCCGATAGCAGAAAGGCAAAGAAAACCATGCGGCTGAGGCCAAAACCGGCGAAGCGCCCTGCCCTCGGGCTCGAGCCGAGTACGCGGACCTCGAAGCCTTTCAGCATACGGCTCATCAGAATCCAGATCAGCACTGCCGCGATCAGCGCGAAGACAAATCCCCAGTTCGCCCTGCCGGATTCCGGGAGGAGTTCCGGAAGGATAGCCGAGTCGTTGAACTGGATGGTCTGCGGGAAACCATGACCCTGCGGATCGCGCCACGGCCCGCGCACCAGCCAATCGAGGAAGAGCTGGGCGACATAGACCAGCATCAGGCTGGTCAGGATCTCGTTGGTGTTGAAGCGCGTCTTCAGCAGTGCCGGGATTGCGGCATAGGCGGCCCCACCGATCATGCCAAAAAGAAGCATCAACGGCAGCACCAATGGGCCTTCGAACTGCGGAAACAGCACGGGGAAGATCGAGCCGACAATGCCGCCCAGGATGAACTGGCCTTCGGCGCCGATGTTCCAGATGTTGGCCTTGTAGCAGACCGACAGTCCGACCGCGATCAGGATCAGGGGGGCGGCCTTGATCGCCAGTTCATGCATCTGCCAGACTTGGCTGATCGGTTCGATGAAGTAGATGCGGAACGCGGTCAACGGGTTGACGCCGAGCAGCGCGAACATGATGGCGCCAGCAATGATCGTCAAAACGAAAGCGATGAAAGGCGACAGTGCTGAAAACAGCATCGAGCGCTGCGGGCGTTTTACAAGTTCGAGGCGCATCAAGCCGTCTCCAACGTATGTTCGGCATGCCCGGGTTCGGCGCCGCCCATCAGCAGTCCGATCTTCTCGAATGTCGCTTCAGCTATCGGCAGCGGCTTCGACAGTTCGCCATTGTGCATGACCGTGATCGCATCGGAAATCTCGAACAGCTCGTCGAGGTCCTGGCTGATCACCAGCACCGCCGAGCCGCTGCGCGCTAGCTCGATCAGCGCCTGGCGGATATGGGCCGCCGCACCCGCGTCGACCCCCCAGGTCGGCTGATTGACCACCAGGACGCTTGGCCGGCGGTCGAGTTCGCGGCCGACGATGAATTTCTGCAGATTGCCGCCCGAAAGAGCCGCAGCCTCCGGATCCGGCGCGCTCTTGCGCACGTCCATCACCTTTATGATGCGCTGGGCAGCGGTATAGATTGCATCGCTCTTGACCATTCCACCGGCGCCGACAAGCATCTTGCCGTCGGTGGCGTGGCGCGACAGGAGCAGGTTCTCCGAAAGCTTCATGCGGGGTGCTGCGCCATGGCCGAGCCGCTCTTCCGGGACGAAGGCAGCGCCCATCAGGCGCCTGCCGGTGATGGTGAGGCCTCCGGCATCCTTGCCGCGGATGCGGACCGAGCCGGCATCCTGCTGCAGCACCTCGCCGGAAACGGATTCGAAGAATTCGCCCTGGCCGTTGCCGGCCACACCGGCAATGCCGATCACCTCGCCGGCGCGGACCTCGAGATTGATGTTCCTGAGCGGGATCGAGAACGGGGTCGCCGGCTTGCGGGTGAGTTCGCGGATTTGAAGCAGCACCGGCGCGGTCTCGATATCTTCGGCCGGCGCCCGCACCACAGCCTGAACCTCGTTGCCCACCATCATCCGCGCCAACGAAGACGCGGTTTCCTGGCGCGGATTGCAATGGCCGACCACCTTGCCGTGACGCAGCACGGTGGCGCGGTCGCAAATGCGTTTGACCTCTTCCAGCCGGTGCGAAATGTAGAGGATGGATTTTCCTTCCGAACGCAGCCGCTCGAGCGTCTCGAACAGCTTATCGGCTTCCTGCGGCGTCAGCACCGAAGTCGGCTCGTCCAGGATGATGAGTTGCGGCGTCTGCAGCAGGCAGCGGATGATTTCGATACGCTGACGCTCGCCGACCGACAGATCACCGACCAGCGATAGCGGATCGAGAGGCAGGCCATAACTGTAGGAGAGCGCCCTCGCCTTGGCCGCGATCGTGCTGATCGGCGAGCCGTCATCCAGCGAGAGCGCGATGTTCTCCGCTGCCGTCAGCGCTTCAAACAGCGAAAAATGCTGGAAAACCATGCCGATGCCGAGCTTTTTTGCGGCGCCGGGGCTGGTGATCCTGACCGCCTGGCCATTCCAGAAAATCTCACCTGAATTCGGTTCCAGCGATCCGAACAGCATTTTCACCAGCGTCGACTTGCCGGCGCCGTTCTCGCCAAGCAACGCGTGGATCTCGCCCTTGGCGATGTTGAGATCGACATGGTCGCACGCCGTCAGCGTGCCGAATATCTTGGTGAGGCCGCGAACCTCCAGCAGGTTTGCGCCGTCTTGATCTGCACTCACAGTGCCTCCATCTGGTTTGCCAGATATGTTCTGTGTTCCCGCAAGCATCGTATGCGCGCCCTGCTCTCGACGGTAAGCGCCTCACGACTTGAAAGAGCTTCAAGAATTTCAGCGGAAACTCAAGCGGTAAAGCGCAGTTCGCAAGAACCGCGGCGTCGGCGGGCCGAAACTGCGGGCGCTCAGGGGATAAGTATCGTTGTCCCGGTCGTCCTGCGCCCTTCGAGATCGGAATGCGCCTTGCCGGCATCGCTGAGCGCGTAACGCTGATTGATCTTGATCTTGACGGCACCGCTGAGCACGACATCGAACAAGGCGGCGGCGGAAGCCTCGAGGTCCTCGCGCTTGGCATTATAGACGAACAGCGTCGGCCGCGTTGCGAACAACGAGCCCTTCTGCGCCAGCAATGAGATGCTGAAGGGCGGGATCGGCCCAGACGATTGACCGAAGCTGACGAACGTGCCGAGCGGCCGCAGGCAATCGAGCGAGGCCGGGAACGTATCGTTGCCGACCGAATCGTAGACAACGTCGCATTTCTTGCCACCGGTGATGGCGGCAACACCGGCGACGAAATCCTGCTCGCGATAGTTGATCACGTGGTCGAAGCCGTGCGCCTTGGCGAGCTCGATCTTGTCGGTCGAACTTGCGGTGCCGATCACCGTCGCGCCGAGATGCTTGGCCCATTGGCCGAGGATCAGCCCGACACCGCCGGCCGCCGCGTGAAACAGGATCGTATCGCCCGCCTTCACTTTGAACGTACGGCGCAACAGGTACTCGGCGGTCATGCCCTTCAGCATCATAGCCGCGGCCTGTTCGTCGCTGATGCCGTCAGGCACCTTCACCACGCGGTCGGCGGCGATCACGCGCTGCCCGGCATAGGCGCCGGTGGTCACCGCATAGGCGACGCGATCCCCGGGCGTCAGCCAGTCGACATCTGTGCCGACCTCCAAAACCACGCCGGCCGCCTCACCGCCGGGGATCAGCGGAAATCCGCCCTGGGGCGGATAAAGGCCCGAGCGATAATAGACGTCGATGAAATTGAGACCTATCGCGGTGTGCCTGACCAGAATCTGCCCCGAGCCCGGCCGCCCGGGATCGGTATCCTCATAGGTCAGGACCTCCGGACCGCCATTGGCGTGGATGCGGATCGCTTTGGACATTTTCCGGCTCTCTTGGGATCAGGCTTTCTTGTCCGGCTTGGCGCCGAGATTTGGAAAGAACTGCATGATAGCGCCGATGCAAGCTAGGTAAAGCCCGGTGACCGTAATTCCGATCTTGATGAAATCGCTGACCTGCTCGCCCAGCACGCCGATCTTGTCATAGAAGGAGGCAAGCGCGGCCTGCGCCAGCGCCAGCGCGCCGAAAGCACACCAAAGCAGCGTCATGCCGAGATTGACTGGCCGCAGCCGCTTCACCCGCACCGGATGGATGAAATGGATCGGCACGAAGGTGAGAATGCCGGCCACCACGACCACGGCGAAGGAAACCCATTGTCCGGGTTCGATGACGAACAGCGTGAACACCACCATGTTCCAGACGACTGGAAAGCCCTTGAAGAAATTCTCCTTCGTCTTCATGCCGGTATCGGCATAGTAGATTGCGCTCGACACCACGATGATCGCCGCCGACAGGAACGACAAGCGCTCGCCCATGAAGCCGCGCTGATAGAGCGCGAAGGCCGGAATCAGCACGTAGGTCACGTAGTCGATGATGTTGTCGAGGAGTTCGCCCGACCATGTCGGTAGGATTTCCTTGACGTCGAGCTTCCTGGCGATCGGCCCGTCGATGCCGTCGACGAACAGCGCCAGCCCTAGCCACCAGAACATCGCCGTCCAGCGCTGCTCGCTTGCTGCGACCAGCGACAGAAACGCCAGGAATGAGCCCGACGCGGTCAAGAGATGGACCGAGAACGCCCGCGCCTGCGGCCATGTGACTTTCTTCTTCGGCCGCGGAATCCGGTCGGCGATTTTCCTGGCCGTCGTCTTCTTGCTCACGGTCCCCGCCAGTCCAGCTTGCAGATTTCGGCCGAGCGGCCGGCAAAGTTCCAGTTGCGGCCAAAGGCCCGCATTTTGCTCCTGTCGGATTTGGCGACGATGATCTCCGGCGCGATCCAGTATTCCGAATTGGTGATGACCGTATCCTTGTCGCGATCCTTGCCGGTGATCGGCGTCACCGCGCCATCGATGATCTTCGGTATCTGAAAGACGCGCGTTTTCTCACGCGTCTCGTAGGTGATCGGCACCTGCTCGGCGCCGAGGAACTGTCCGACCAGGATCGAGAGCAGCGATGTGGTTCCGCCGGCCTTGCCGGTGAATATCTTCGTCAGTGCCTTCACAGCGTAGACCGAGGCGCGCTTGTCGATGAACAGGCCGGCAGTCCAGTTGCCGCGGCTCATATAGCCGGGGATTTCCATGATCAGCCCAAGATTGAGACCAGACAGGTCGACCTCGCCGAAATGGCCGGCATCGATGCGGAATCCGGCCCAGGTCTGGCAATAGCCTTCCGTCGGCGGATGATTGCCGAGCGACAGCACGCAAGGGCAAAAAACCGTGCAATTGCAGGAGAGGACGAGCTCTCCCTTCATTGCCCAGTTTTGGTCTGTCATCGAATTCTCCCCCTCATGTCGAGACTACTAGCAGCGTGGCTGCCCAGACAAGCAGTATCGCGCCGGCCAGCCGCGTCGGCAGATTGCCTGCCGTCTGTTTTTCGACCAGGCTAAACAGGCCGATGAGCGCCATCCAGAACACGTTCATCACGCCGACGGCAAACATTACCAGCATCAGCGCCCAGCAGCATCCAAGGCACCACAGGCCCTGCTCCATGCCGAGCCGGAAAATGCGAATGGGCCTGGCGCTCCAGTTGGCGAACAGGACCGAGAACGGATTTCTGCACTTCTCCAGACAGGCTTCCTTCAGCCAGCTGAACTGATAGAGACCAGCGATCGACAGCGCGGCTGCTCCGGCAATTCCAACCGCCGGATCGAGCATCTGCCCGGGTGACGCGAATGCATCGACTGCTAGCGTCAGGGCTGCGAACATTGCCGAGACGGCAAGCCAGACGCTTAAATATCCAGCCACCAGGACCAACGGATGGGCGACCGGCTCCCTCTTGATCCTGGCGGTATCTGCGATCTCGCAATAGGTCCGGATCATCGGCGCCGCGGAGGGCAGCATGGTCGCGATGGCCATCAACAGCCACATCGCGGTGAGTGCCCCGCCTTGCGCGCCTAGGCTTGCGTGAAGCGGCGCCGGCGCAAGGCAGAGGGCGAAGAAACGCGCAAGGAAATCCGGCAGCGGCAGTTGCGGCAGATATCTCAGCATAGTGTCACCGGGTGCATCGGTGCCCGGGAGCCGGCTTACGGCACCACGAACTGCAATTGCGCCGAGAAGGAGCCATGCAAGGGCGATGCCCATGCCAGCAACAACGCTCACCGTCAGTCGAGGGCTGCGCGCAACGCTCGCCATCGCACGGCCGATACCGTCCAGGTGGCTGAAATCGTCTTGTTGGCCGGTCATGGCAACCGAATGGGCCGAATCGCCGCGTTGATCAAGCGACATCACCTGACCTATATGGACCGGCAGGTCGGATAGGCCTCACCTCGCAATCGGGAAGCCGAATTTGGATCATCGGGAAACAGCACGGATACTCGTTGCCGGCAGCGGCCCCGCAGGGCTGATCGCGGCGCTTGGCTTTGCCGAGACCGGCTTTCCGGTGACGCTCGTCGGACCCGAGGCAGCCGGCCCCGATGCCCGGACGACAGCCTTGATGAACCCTGCCCTGAGGATGTTAGAACGGCTCGGGATCCTGGATAGAATCAGGCCGCACGCAGCGCCGCTCAAGGTGATGCGCATCGTCGATGCAACAAGCCGGCTGATCCGCGGCCCGACAGTGACCTTTCGCGCCAGCGAGATCGACGAAGAGCAATTCGGACTGAACGTGCCCAACAGCGTTCTCAACCGCGCGCTAGCCGAGGCTGTCGGCGCGCATGCGGGCATCGAGTGGCGAAAGTCGATGGTGGAGGCATGGCGCCTCGATGCCGACCATGCCCATGCCGTTCTCGCCGACGGCAGCGAGATTGAGGCGTCGTTGGCGGTTGCCGCCGATGGCCGTCAGTCGCCGGCCCGCGAGGCAGCCGGCATCCGGACATCGGTCCGATCCTATCCGCAGGCGGCGCTGGTGCTCAATTTCGGTCACCGCAGCGACCATGCCTTTACTTCGACCGAATTCCACACCGAGACCGGTCCGTTCACACAGGTTCCCCTGCCCGGCAACCGGTCCAGCCTTGTCTGGGTGCTCGAGCCCGATACCGCCAGGGACCTTGCAGCACTTGACGACGCCGAGCTTTCGACGCGGGTCGAACAGCGGATGCAATCGATGCTGGGCCGCGTGTCGGTTGAGCCCGGCCGACAGGTCTACCCCCTTTCAGCGGTGAGCCCGTGGCGGTTTGCGCAGCACCGCGTGGCGCTTGTCGGCGAAGCCGCCCATGTGTTTCCCCCAATCGGCGCGCAAGGCCTTAATCTCGGCATCAGGGACATCGACGACCTGATTGGTACCGCAAGCAGAAATCGCTCGGACCCGGGCGCCGCCAAGGCGCTTGCGACCTATGATTTCAAGCGGCGGCCGGACATCCTGGCGCGCAGCAGCGCGGTCAACCTGCTCAACATGTCGTTGCTTTCCGACATGCTGCCGGCCCAGTTGGCGCGCAGCGCTGGTCTTGGCGTGCTTGAAGGGTTTGCGCCGTTGCGGGCGTTTTTTATGCGCGAGGGTCTGCGACCCGGCAGCGGTTTTGCGGCATTTTTTGGTGGATTGCGAAAACCGGCTGAGCGCTAGCGATCTTGGGTACCGCCCTTGCTCCGCATCTTGCCAACTCAACCCGGCGTCACGCGCTTCGGGATTGAATTGACGCAGAGTCTGCGCCAAATAACGAACATGTCGACGGCAAGGTCTGGACCAATCTTTGCCGGACCGATGCGTTAGAGTCTAAAGTCTTGGAGCGTTCCTTGCGTGTTCCAGGATGCGTGGCGTCCAAGAAGTTCAAGTGGTGAGTGCGATGAAGACAGCCAAATTCTCGATCGGACAGGTGGTTCGCCACCGGCTGTTTCCGTTCCGCGGCGTCATTTTCGATGTCGACCCGCAATTCGCCAACACCGACGAATGGTACGAGGCGATCCCCGCTGACGTGCGGCCGCGCAAGGACCAGCCCTTTTATCATCTGCTCGCCGAGAATTCGGAAACGGAATACATCGCCTACGTGTCCGAGCAGAATTTGCTCGAGGACCGGTCGGGCGAACCGGTCCGGCATCCACAGATAGGTGAGATGTTCGAGAAGAGGCCGGACGGGCGCTACGAACCGAAGCACCAATCGAGACATTGATGACTTAGCTAGGACTTGGCCGGCTTGAGACATGGCTGGACCCGACAATCAGCCGGTTCAGCAAAAAAAGCGGGGCATGAACCCCGCTTTTTGTTTGTTCGAAAACCCGTCGATCAGTTGGCGGCAGTCGATCAGTTGGCGGCCTTCGCCTTTTCCTGCTCTTCCTTGAGCTTCTTGGCAAAATCCTGGTTGTTCTTGGCGACGAACTCCTGGAGCTTCTTCTGCCGGTCCTCGATGTCCGACTGCTGCAGCGGCGGGCCGTCGAAGGCGCCGCTGAAGCCGGTCAGCGCAATCTTGATCGGATTCGGCTGGTTCTGGAAATTGATCGAGGTCAGTGTCAGCGCCGATCCCTTCTTGAAGGATGCGACGAGCTGATCGGTCAGCGGCACTTCCGCCACGCAGCGGTCCGGGAAGCAGATCACATAGTCGAGCTTCTGCGCCTTGCCGCCGTCGATCTGGAGGCCGATGCCGGGAGGAACCAGCCGGCCGGTCGGAACCGTCACCTGGAACACCTTGCGGTTCACCTTGCCCTTCAATTCGATCAGGCTGACGCCGGTGATGAGCTGGCCGTTGCCGGCGGTGGTGATGTTCTGGACATTGCAGATGTCGACGTCTTCCTGCTTGGTGCAGGCCTTGAACCAGCCTTGCGGAATCTGCTGTTGCTGCTGCGCGGAAGCAGCGGGAATCCCGGCGCCGAGAATGCCGACCACGCCAGCGGCCATGACCGACAGGCGGTACGCGTTGCTGTTCAGGCTGGTCATGTCGTGCATTCCTCTCAAATGATCCCGGAACCGGCTTTTTCGCGCCGTGTGGTCCAGCTACCTGTTGCCGAAATGAGGCAACAGAATGACTTCGGACGGCGTGTTACACTGCAAGCGATGCCGAATCCAGCCCGAGCCTCGCGAATCTTGGCCGAAGGATTGGCTCAGGGGGTTGGCCGGTGCACGACCGGCTCATGTATGCTGCGCATCGAATCGGGAAGGAGACGGTCATGGGCCGCGTTGTCATTTGGCTGATCGCCACAATGTTGTTTGTCGGCCTTTCCCTGCAACCGGCCCTGTCGGAACCGAAGCACGCGCTTGCCATGCAGGGCGAGCCGGCGCTGCCGGCCGACTACAAGCATTTCAACTACGTCAACCCCGACGCGCCGAAGGGCGGCAGCATTACCTATTGCGTCGTCTGCAGCTTCGACAATCTGAATCCATTCATCCTGAAAAGCCTGCGCACGACGGCGCGCGGCATGATGGATCAAGCCTTTGGCAATCTCGTCTTCGAGCCGTTGATGCAGCGCAACTACGACGAGGCCTTCAGTCTCTACGGCCTGCTAGCCGATACCGCCGACATGGATCCCGAGCGCAAGGGCATCGAATTCCACCTCGATCCCAGGGCCAAATGGTCGGACGGCGAACCGGTGACGCCGGAAGACGTGTTGTTCACCTATGACGTCTTCACCGAGAAGGGCCGGCCACCTTACAGCCAGCGGATGAAAGCGATTGCCAAGCTCGAAAAGACCGGCGACCGCAGCGTGCGCTTCACCTTCAACGACAAGGCCGACCGCGAATTTCCGCTGATCATTGCGCTGACGCCGATCATCCCGAAACACGCTTTCAACAAGGACACATTCGACAGGACCACGCTGAAGCCGGTGGTCGGCAGCGGCCCTTACACGGTGGCGCAAGTCGTGCCCGGCCAGCGCATCGTGTTCAAGCGCAATCCGGACTATTGGGGCAAGGACGTTTCGTCCAAGCGCGGCTTCGACAATTACGACCAGATCACCATCGAATATTTCCTCAACGCCAACGCCAAGCAGGAAGCGTTCAAGAAAGGCATCTGCGCCATCGACGACGACAGCGACCCGGTCAAACGCGAGCGCGATCTCGACTTTCCGGCCTTCCACCGGGGCGAGGTCATCGCCGAAACTTTCGACACCGGCATTCCGCCGGTGGTCAACGGTTTTCTGTTCAACACGCGGCTGCCGAAATTTTCCAATCCGGTCGTGCGGCGTGCGCTCGGCATGCTCTACGATTTCGAATGGGCCAACAAGAATCTATTCGGCGGCAAATACACGCGAACGATGAGCTTTTGGCAGAATTCCGAACTCTCCGCGCTCGGCCACCCGGCCAGCGAAAAGGAAAAGGCCCTGCTGGCCCCCTACCCCGGCCGCGTGCCTGCAGATGTCATGGACGGCACCTACAGGCCGTCTGTCACCGACGGCTCTGGCCAGGACCGCAAGGTGCTGAAGGCCGCATTCGAGCTGCTGAAGAGCGCAGGCTATACGGTGCAGGACGGCGCGATGCTCGATCCCGAGGGAAAGCCGTTCGGTTTCGAGATCCTGACCGCCTCGCAGGACGAAGAGCGACTTGCCGCTATCTATCAGCGCACGCTTGAGAAGCTCGGCATCGATGTCGGTATCCGCAGCCTCGACGGTGATCAGATCCAGTCGCGCAAGCAGCGTTTCGATTTCGAGGTGCTGGTCGGCTCGACCGGTTTCAACAACTCGCTGTCGCCCGGTATCGAGCAAACCGGGCGCTGGGGATCCGCTGCCGCCAAGGCCGAAGGCTCGTTCAACCTCGCCGGCGTCGCCGATCCGGCGGTGGACGCGGCGATCGAGGCGATGTTGAGAGCTCGCTCGAAGGAGGACTATGTCGCCGCCGTCCGCGTCCTCGACCGGCTGTTGATCTCCGGTAACTACATGGTGCCGACGCAGCACAACAACCGGCAATGGCTCGCTTATTGGAACTATCTGGAACATCCGCAAAAGACGCCCATATACGGTTATCAGTTGCCGACCTGGTGGCGCAAACCGAAGTGACCTCTTCAGAACAGGAGATCAAGATGAACGACGAGAACTCGATTACCGTCGATGTGGTCTCCGACGTCGTCTGCCCCTGGTGCTTTATCGGCCAGAAACGGCTCGACAAGGCGATTGCCGCCGTCGATATCGACGTTCACATCCGCTGGCGGCCCTTCCAGCTCGACCCGACGATTCCGCCCGAAGGCAAGAACCGCCGCGACTACATGGTGGCGAAATTCGGCAGCGAGCAACGCATCCGCGAAATCCATGCCCGGATCGAGCCGTTGGGCGAGGCTGAAGGGATTTCCTTTGCCTTCGACGCCATCAAGGTCGCGCCCAATACGCTGGATGCGCACCGGCTCATTCGCTGGGCCGGGACTGCCGGCGAGGCCGTTCAGAACCGGCTGGTGCGCCGGCTGTTCCAGCTGAATTTCGAGGAAGGCGCCAATCTCGGCGATCATGCCGTGCTGATCGAAGCCGCCCGCGAGGCCGGCATGGATGCCTCCGTGGTCGAAACGCTGCTGCCGACCGACGCTGATGTCGAGGCGGTGCGCACCGAAATCGCCACCGCTTCGCGCATGGGCATATCGGGCGTGCCGTGCTTTCTGCTTGAGGGCAAATATGCCGTAATGGGAGCCCAGGACGCCGATACGCTTGCCGATGCGATCCGCCAGGTTGCAGCGGCCAAGGCACGCGGCGAGCTGGAAACGGCCAACTGAGCCGGACTATTTCACCGTCACCTTGGCCTTGCTGACGAAAAAGCCATGGCCATGCTTGCCGGTGCAGGTCAATCCCTTGGTGGATGACTGGCAGGAAAACGGCCCCTTGCTCCAGCTATTGCCGTAGGCCAGCTTGGTGACGTCGCCGCAGCAGCCTTGCTCGCCCGGATACTTGATCAGCGTCGCCGGGCGTTTCGGCCCGAGGATGATGGTGATGTAGCTGGGCTCGACACGCGAACAGCTCAGCTCCGGTCCGCCATCCTGCGGCTCGTAGGTGCTGGTGCCGCCCTTCGGCGTATAGATGCAGCCGATATTGCCGGACGGAGTGTTGAACTCGACCTGCCCCTCGGCGTTTGCAGGAACGGTCTGGCTGCCGGCATATGTTTGCGGCAGCCAGGCAAATGTTGCGAGCATCGCGGCAAAAAAAGTCCGTGCAAGCATGAAGAACTCCCCCCGGTTCAAACGTGGATGCGCCCCGGCAGGTTCGATCCGTAGCGCATCATTGTCAAACGCAGTTTTGTTCGCGCTCTAAAAAAGCATGGTCTAATGGATGTTGGTCCGCATCCTAGACTGTGCCGGAGAAGTCATTGCTTGGCTGATTACGGGTTCGTGACAAGGCGGCTTCAACCACGAATCATACGGTCACGTTCTGGCCACCGACGAGGTCGGACCTGACCGTAAAGGCGGGCTGAAGATCGGTTCAGCTTGTGAAAATCGACTGCTGGACGGCGCTTCTATGTTCACAAAGCTGTGTGAAGACCTTCCCTAGGGGAAGGTGTCTACCTGCTCTGGGGCGGGCAAGTAACTGTTTGAAATTGCGTTGATATTCCGCCCCTCGAAACGTGACAGCTTAGCGCCGTGAGCATTCATTCTGTTGCTCCACTGCAACGGCCGGCCAGCCAATCCACCTGCGGCTGGAGAAAAGCTAATGGAAAATGATCAATTGGTGTTACTGTCCGTAACAAAAGAAAAACCGTTTGGGCGGGATAGTGATTCGGGTCGATAGACCAACGCGACATTCAATATCGGAAAAATGGCTCCGCGGTGCCGCAAGGCAGTCGCCCCTGACGCCCGTATCGTCGATGCGCAGCTTCTGGGGCCTGATGCGGGCCTACTGGTTCTCAGACAAGTGGGTGGAAGCCTGGACGCTGACACTGGTGATCGCGTTGCTCACCGCGCTCTCCAGCAAAGCCGACGTCTGGTTTACCGTGGCTGGGGCAGAGCTGGCGACTTCGATCGCTTTTTTCCACGATGCCGCGAATACCACGCCGCTCAAGACAGTACTGACCAATGCCGGTTTGCTCGTGCTGTTGGTCGTGCTCAAGGACATGGGCATCACAGGTACCTGCAAGTTTGTATCGGCGACATTGCATCGCAAATGGCGTGGCTGGCTGAACGGCCGCTTCAATGAGGCGCTACTCGACCCCAACCATTCACACTACCACGCCCAGCATGGCTCGTCCGGCACGGCAGCGCCCGATAACATCGACCAGCGCGTGCAGGAATCGATCAAGGATATGACGGGCGGCGCTATCGGGCTTGCCATGGGCGTATTCAGTGTCTTCACCTCGCTCTACTTTGTCGGTGGAGCTTTGTTGGCAAATTCTGTGGAGGTAAAAGGACTGGAGTTCCTCGGCACCTACGGGAGCGTCGTGCTTGCTCTGCTGGCGGTCGCTCTCTACGTGCCGTTCAACACCTGGATCGCAGTCAAACTCGGCGGAATGCTGGAGTCGCTCAACATCAGGATGCAGAAGGCCGAAGGCAGCTATCGCGGCGAACTGATCACGTTATTGCGCCGCAGCTTCCATATCGCGGCCTCGCAAGGCGAAAACGTGCAGAAGACGATACATGGCCGGCTCTATCTCGACATCGATAGCACGTGGTCGAGGTTCAACATCGTCAACACCATCTATTCCGGATTCGAATCGGTCTACAACTTTGTCGGTGCCAAAATTGTCGCTTACGGGCCTGGCCTGGTGCCGTTCATCCACAACGGCCTCGACCTCAAGGGTTACATAACATGTTCCGAACAAGTCAACGCGCTGATCAGTAAGTGTTCGTGGTTCATCCATGTCATGCCAAGTCTTGCCACGTTGCGGGCCAACAGCCAGCGCGTGACCGAACTCGCAAACGCGATCGAAAACGTCCAGCAGCCGCAGGAATTCTACCAGCAGACCGGCCGGTCCGACTTCCGCTACGATCGTCAGAACCCGGTCTTCGGCCTAACCATCCAGAAGCTCGAACTGGCGCATCAGGGTGAGGATGCAACGCCGTTCCTGAGTGCCGCGAACTTGCGCTTCCGGCGTGGCGAGTGGACGTTCCTCAAGGGCGAATCCGGTTGCGGCAAGACCTCGCTGATCAAGGCGATCAACGGGCTGTGGCCTTATGGCCGCGGCACCATCGTCTTCCCGGAAGGGGTCAGGAGTTTCTACGCCGCTCAGGAGGTGAAGTTGCAGCAGGTTTCGCTGAAGCAACTGGTCTGCCTGCCCGGTTCCGAACATGATTACGCCGACGTGCAGGTCGCATCCGCCCTGCACAAGGCCGGCCTCGGCGACTTCATCGAGCATCTGGCCGATGAGAGCCGTGAAGGAAAGATCTGGGATCAGATCCTTTCGGGTGGGCAAAAACAGAAGCTGGTCGTCGCCCGCATCGTGCTGCAGCAACCGGGACTGCTGTTCCTCGATGAAGCCACCGGCGCGCTCGACCCCGATGGAAAGATCGCCTTCCACCAAGCGATCAAGGACAATTGCCCCGACGCAACCGTGATCTCGATCATGCATGAGGCGACGCCGCCGAGATCGGTCGCGGGAACCGAATTCTACCACAGCGTGGTTGCGATCGCCGACGGCGTCGCCACCAAGAAGCCGCTGGTTCCGAGCTTGCCGGTCGAGCTCACCACCATCCTCACGCAGCCGACGCGGCCGGCCGAGGACAAATGGCTGCGCTTTCCCCGCCGGCTGAAGCAGAGATAGCCGCGGCACCACTGCCGGCATCCAGCCAGCCTGCCACGTAGCCCGATCACAGTCTCGCGATCCAGTCGGTTTGCCGCCGTTTTAACCCGCTCTCGTGATTGACTCGGCAAGGCGCGCTCCTATGTTGCGCCGGCTCGCAGAGATCCCAACCCGAACCCGCGAGCAGAAAGGTCACCGCGCCATGCCTGGCGACAGTCACAGTCGAACGCAACCGCCGTCCGCTTGACGTGACCTGACCGGCTCACGTCCTGCCGGACGGCAAGGAGTGAGCCATGAACGAGTTTTCCCCCGTTGCGGGCGGCGATGCCATCGCCATCGCTCGCGTACTTGCCAACGAACACGTCGCCGACATCGTCGAGGCCTTGAATCAGGAGCCCCGCGAGACAGCATCGGATCTGCTCTGCGAAGTGCCGTTCGAGCGGCTGGTCGAGATCTTCGACCAGCCTGAACTCGACGGCGCGTCCGAACTGGTCGAGGCGCTGCCCCGCAGCAGGGCAGGCAGGCTGCTTGCCGCCATGTCGGTCGACCGCGCCGCCGACATACTGCGCGCTCTGAACGAACCGGCTCGTTCCGAACTGCTTGGGTGCCTGGCGCCGCCGCTGCGCGCGACGCTGCTTGCCATTCTAGGCTACCCCGAGGGCAGCGCCGCCTCGCTCATGACGACCGAATATGTCAGCGTGCCGCCGGACTGGAGCGTGGCCCGCACACTGGATTACATCCGTAAGGTGGGTCGGACACGCGAAACCGTCTATGCGATCTACATCGTCGATCCCAAAACGCATGTCCTGTTGCGCTCGACCAGCTTGCGCCGGCTGATTGCCGGTGAGCCGGATGAGCTGATCATGGCGGTTGCGCCGGATCGCGCGCCTATTACCGTGTCGCCGCTGACCGATAGCGAGAAGGTCGCACAGCTGATCTCGAAATACGATCTGCTCGCCGTCCCGGTCGTGGACAACGGCAAACTCCTCGGCATTGTCACCATCGACGACATCATCGACACGATGATCGAGGAAACGACCGAGGACGTGCATCGCTTCGGCGGCATGGAAGCTCTGGATGAGCCCTACATGAAGATGAGCTTTCTGGCGATGATCCAGAAGCGCGCCGGTTGGCTATGCGCGCTGTTCGTCAGTGAGATGCTGACAGCCAACGCGATGCAGAGCTACGAGGGCGAGCTGGAAAAGGCGATCGTGCTGACGCTATTCATTCCATTGATCATGAGCTCCGGCGGCAATTCCGGCTCGCAGGCGACCTCGCTGGTCATCCGGGCGCTGGCGCTGCGCGAAATCGGCCTTGGCGACTGGTGGCGGGTGGCCCTGCGCGAGCTGCCGACTGGTCTGGTGCTTGGCTCGATCCTTGGCGTAGTCGGCGTTTGCCGCATCGCGCTCTGGCAGTATCTCGGCTTCTACGACTACGGCCCCCACTGGCCGCTGATCGCAATGACGATCGGCGCCACGCTGGTTGGCATCGTCACCTTCGGCTCGCTGTCTGGATCGATGCTGCCGTTCGCCCTGAAGCGCATCGGCTTCGATCCGGCCAGCGCATCGGCTCCGTTCGTCGCCACGCTGGTCGACGTCACCGGGTTGGTGATTTATTTTTCTGTGGCGCTGGTGATCCTGCGCGGAACGCTGCTGTAAAAAAACTCACGCACTTCCATCGCGGCAATCCCGTTGCCGCGATGGGTTCTTGTCGCGTCAGACGCGCTCACCATCTCTCACCCGGTAAGTCGGCTTGTACATGGTGACGAGTTCTTCCGCCGCGGTCGGATGCACCGCCATGGTACGATCGAAATCATCCTTGGTCAGCCCGGCCTTCAGCGGTATGCCGAGAAGCTGCGCCATTTCGCCGGCATCCGGCCCGAGGATGTGGGCGCCGAGGACTCTTTTCGAGGCGCCGTCGACGACCAGCTTCATCAGCATCTTTTCATCGCGGCCGGAAAGCGTGTGCCGCATTGGCCGGAAGGTGGCGCGGTAGATTTCGAGATCCGAAAAGCGTTTTGCCGCCTCATCCTCCGACAGGCCGACCGTGCCGATCTCGGGCTGGGAAAAGACCGCGGTCGCGATCGTGTCGTGGTCGGGCGCCGTCGGCTTGTCCTTGAAGGCGGTCTCGACGAAGCACATCGCCTCGTGGATCGCCACCGGCGTCAATTGCACGCGGTGGGTGACGTCACCGATCGCCCAGATGTTGTCGATATTGGTGCGGGAGTATCCGTCGACCTGGATTGCCCCGGTCTTGGTCATCTCGATGCCGACGCCTTCCAGGCCCATGTTCTCGGTATTGGGAATGCGGCCGATGGCGAGCATGACCTGATCGACCGTCAGCACCGTGCCGCCGGTGACAAGCGCGTCGAGCCGGCCGTCAGGCCGCTTCCTGACCCACTCTGACACGGCGTGGCAGAGGATTCTTATCCCCTTCTTTTCCATCGTCTCGTGCAGCATGCGTCTGAGGTCCATGTCGAAACGGCTGAGGATTTCCTTGCCGCGGTAGACAAGCGTCGTGTCGACGCCAAGCCCGTGAAAGATGTTGGCGAATTCGACGGCGATATAGCCGCCGCCCTCGATCATGATTGCCTTCGGCAGCTCCTTGAGGTCGAAGGCCTCGTTGGAGAAGATGCAGTGCTCATGGCCGGGCAATGCCGGGTGCGGTGCCGGACGCCCGCCGGTAGCGATCAGGATCTGGTCGGCGGTAACGGTGCGATCCTCACCGAGAAGATGCACCACATGCGGATCGACCAGCACGGCGCGTGAGTGAAAGACTTCGCCGCCGGCGCCCTGCACGTTGTTCTGGTAGATGGCCTCCAGCCGGCTGATTTCGCGATCCTTGTTGGCGACCAGCGTCTGCCAGTCGAAACGCGCCTCAGGCACCGTCCAGCCATAGCCGGCGGCGTCGGCGAAATGCTCGGGGAATTGCGAGGCATAGACATAGAGCTTTTTCGGCACACAGCCGCGGATCACACAGGTGCCGCCATAGCGGTATTCCTCGGCGATGCCGACGCGCTTGCCGAGTGCTGCCGCGACGCGCGCCGCCCTCACCCCGCCGGAGCCGCCGCCGATGACGAAAAGATCGTAGTCGTAACCGGCCATGGCTGAACTCCTTGCCCCTCAAACACCGAGACAGGTAGGCTGCCGACCATCAAAAGAAAAGCCCGGACTTGCCGGGCTTTCTGGTCCAGTGGCGGTCAGGCCGCTCGGAAGTTCGCGATCAATTCGGTGTCGCGTCCGCAGGAGCAGCGCCATCGGCCGGGGCGGCACCGTCGGCAGGTGCGGCCGGCGCCTTGGCATTCGCCGCTGCACCCAGGGTCTCGCCTACCTGTTGGGCGAGATCGCGAGCCAGGCCGTTCTGCCAGATGTCGGCAGCCTTCACCAGCTCGCGCGTCACGATCGAGCCGTTGTCGAGCAGCTTCTTGCCGGTATCGGAGTTGTAGAAGGCGGCGATTTCAGTGAGCTCCTTTTCCGAGAACACTTTTGCATAGGCAAGCGCTGCTTCCTTTTCCAGGTCGGCGCGGCGCGATGCCAGGGCCATCGCCTTCTCGTTGATCGTCTTGGCGATCAGTTCCTGCATGTCCGGGTTCTTCTGGATCAGCTGCTGCTCGAGCGCCGCGGCAGCTTGCGGCAGGATGTTGTCGAACGTATCCGTCGCATGGATCGCCGCGACCGCGGCGCGCGCCGCCTTCAAATGCGCATCAGTGACATCCTGCGAAAACGCCGGCGACGAAAACGCGAAAACGGCCGAGGCCGCCAGAATGGCAAAAAAGCGGCCAACCCGGTTATGCAACATCATGATCGGTAAAACTCCCTGGTTTTCGGGCGGCATGGACGGTTTGGATGCCGTCGCCGCCGGCTATGATGGCCGTTGATGCCAGCCCGATGAAAAGACCATGCTCGACCACGCCCGGAATGGCGTGGAGAGCATTCGAAAGCGCTCTTGTATCCGGAATGCGGCCAAAAGATGCATCGAGGATAAAATGGCCGCCGTCTGTAACAAATGGCTGGCTCCCCGTCATCCTCAGTGTAACAGGGCCGGAAAGGCCAAGGTTTGCAGCCACTGCGCCAACTGCAATTTCGGTGGCGCGCAGGCCAAATCGGTTGACTTCGATGGGCAGCGGAAAACGGCCGATCATCTCGACCATCTTGGAGCTGTCGGCGATGACGATCATGCGGGCGGAGGCCGCCGCGACGATCTTTTCGCGCAGCAGCGCGCCGCCGCCGCCCTTGACCAGTGTCAGCGCCGGATCGATCTCGTCGGCGCCGTCGATGGTGAGGTCGAGCTCGGGCGTTTCCTCGAGGGTCGACAGCGGCACACCAAGCTCGGTGCAAAGGACGGCGGTGCGCTCCGAGGTCGGCACGCCGATGACAGTCAGGCCGGTGGCGACCTTGTCGGCGAGCAGCCGCACGAACTCATCCGCTGTCGTGCCGGTGCCGATGCCGAGCCGCATGCCGTCCGTGACATGGGCAAGCGCTGCCCGCGCAGCCTCAACCTTCAATTGCCTCGCATCCATGCCGGGTCCCGAGATTCGTTTCGGCGCTCGTAGCATTTTTGCCGGGCTGGTCAAAGGACCTTGCCCGCGATGCATAAGCCGGCTTGCCTGAACGGGCCGCAGCGGTTATCGCCTGCCGGCAATCAAATCGTCACAGGACAGGCCATGACCCGACCGATCATCGTGTTCGACCTCGACGGGACGCTGATCGACACGGCGCCGGATCTGCTCGACAGCCTCAACCACAGCCTTGCCGCCAGCCAGCTCACGGCCGTCGACGAAGCCGGCTTCAAGCGCTTCGTCGGCCATGGCGGCCGGGTGATGATAGAGCGCGCCCATGCAGCGCAGCACAGGTCGCTGGCAGTGGAGGAGCACGACCGCCTGCTAAAGCTGTTTCTGGACCATTACACCGTTAACATTCCCGGCAAATCGCGCCCCTACCCGGGCGTACCGGAGGCGATCGCGCGGTTCGAGGCGGCCGGGTACCTGCTGGCCATCTGCACCAACAAATACGAGGCCAATTCGGTGGCACTGATCGAGGCGCTCGGCATGACCAGGCATTTCGCGGCGATCTGCGGCCAGGACAGTTTTCCGTTCCGCAAGCCAGACCCGCGCCATCTCACGCAGACCATCGCGCGTGCCGGCGGCGACCCGCACCGTGCACTGATGGTCGGTGATTCGCAGACCGACATCGACACGGCAAAGGCGGCCGGCATTCCGGTGGTGGCAGTCGATTTCGGCTACACCGACCGTCATGTGCGGGAGTTTGAACCGTCGGCGGTGATCTCGCATTTCGATTCGCTGACGCTCGATATGGTACAAGGGCTGATGGCCGCGGCAGAGGGCTGAAGCCGGCCATAGTCCGGACCGCCAGATGCCGACCGACAAGTGGTTGACTTCGCGGGCCGGCCTCCCTTATATCGCGGCGCGCTTGGCCTTCGGGCAACGAGCGGGCGATTAGCTCAGCGGGAGAGCACACCCTTCACACGGGTGGGGTCGCAGGTTCAATCCCTGCATCGCCCACCATTTGCATTGCTTAGCCGTCCTCTCCTTTCCAGCCTCTATGGGCGACTTCTCATATTTCAAAGCAGAATATAGCGGCCGGCGCGCGGACCAAAACGGGGCGTTTGATGAAGAGGCTACTGTCGAAAGGCGTGTTGCTCGGGGTTCTTGTCGCCAGTGTTGCGGCGCAGACGAAATCGCCGATCTCCATCACGGTCGACAAGGAAACCGGGTGCTGGACATCGATTTCGAAAGATCACGAGTTCAGAATCAAGATCGCAAAGCCCGGAACCTTCGTGTTTCTGGCAATGCGCGGCGCCACTAACGCAAGCACCGAAGAAGACAGCAAGAATTGGGAATACCGGGAGCCTGTCTTCTGGCGCGTGGCTGATCTACCAGACGATGAAAAGCACGACTTCACCGAGTACGACCAGAAGTGGCAGGTCACACAGGTTTCGCAGGCAGGAAGATACGGACTGACCTTCTCACCAATGTCGATGTACGGCTGGAAAGGCGAGGTCTCTCTATGCTTGCGCCTGTCTGGGAAGCTCTAGCCTGAGAAACCTACGCTTGCGGATCTGCGTGGGGATGTGAAGTGAGCGCAGAAGGCTTCGTCCTAACGCAACACCTTCAAGCCAGAGCGGCTAGCAGCTGCAGGTCGCCCCCTCGCCGCCAAAATTCTTTTGGGCGAAATTCAAGGCGCTGCTGTAGCTCGTATAGCTCTGGAACTGGCAAACGTTGGAGCCGGCCCGCACCTTCATCTGCTCGATATCCCAGAACGAAACCCCGATACGGTCGTCGGCGCAATAGACTGTATAGCGTTCAGGTTCCAGCGCCTCGGCTTTCTGCACAGGCATCGAAACGTCCGGGATGGAGGATATGAAAAGTACAATTATGATGGCATGACGCATTTGCATGTAGACCCCCGAGTGACCGTCGGCACTGTTATGGCCGCGATGTTGAGGCGACGCATCATGATTTTAAGCAGTCGCCTTTTTTCGGCGGCCATAAATCAGGTACGGACGGTGCCTCCTTGTAGCGCAACGCTCCGCGATCCCGGAACAAACCTGCATGGAAACGAGTTTCTGCTGATCGAGATGTGAGGGAAAGCCATGTCCAGACTTGTTTTGGCGGCCGCCGTGCTGCTTGTCGGCGGATCGGCCTTTGCCGCGGACGACAATCCGGTGCCGGCGCAGAATGCCAAGAAGCTGTCGGAAATCATTGCCAAAGTCGAGCAGCGCGACGACTTCCGCTACATCAAGGAAATCGATTGGGACAGCGGCGCCTACACCGTCATTTATTACACGAACGACAAGGCCAAAGTCGAAATCACCTATGATCCGGTGACAGCCGCGCCGAAATGAAGCTGTCCCGCCAACGGTCCAGATTCCAAAAAATAGCGCGCCTCGAAGGCCCCCGGCCTTCGACAGACCCTTGCGCAGATATGACTTTGATGGCTGACTGAGTGCTATCATTGCGCGCGGGGGTGGGCATGGCGACGGTAAAGCACGTATTGAAACGCTTTCTGATGATGCTCGCGGGTTATTTCATAGCGGTACTGGTTGGGCTGATCGCGGTGGCGGCGATCTATGGCGGGCTGAGCTCGCTGCCAAATGCGCCGAATTATTTCGACGTCATGGGTGTCACCCCCGTCGCGGTGCTGCTGTTGCCGCCGCTCGGCATGTTCATCTATTTTCTGACGATCGTGCTGACCGGCCTGCAGACGCTGATCTTCGCACTGATTGCCGAGTTTTTCTCGCTGCGCAGTTTTTGGCTGCATATGATCTTCGGCGCCGCGGCTGCGGTTGGCGGCTTCGCCCTGATCTGGCCCAGTGTACCAGACGATACGAACCCGGAGCGCTGGGCCGATGTCGGTATCATTGCCGCGGCAGGCGTTGTCGCCGGCCTGGTTTATTGGCTGATCGCCGGGCGCGAGGCCGGCTTCCGGCGTCCGCTCTTTCAGCGCTAGACCCGCATTCCTCAGCTTGCCGGCGAACGCACCGCTTCCGTGCTGTCGAGCGCCTGCTGCAGCCTTGTGTCGCGGCCGTATACGTCGTTGAAATATTCGACATTGCCGGACAGGTCCGGCCATGCGGTGAAATAGGCGACATAGACCGGGATCTTGCGTGTCACGTCTTCGGTCGAATGTCCGAGCTTCAGTCTGTCCTCGATGTAGTCGACCGAGGTGCCGAGCACGGCAGCCGCCATACCGCGCGGATCCTGCAAGCGCACGCAGCCATGGCTGAGCGCGCGCATGTCGCGCTGGAAAAACGACTTCTGCGGCGTGTCATGCATGTAGATGGCGTGCTTGTTGGGGAACAATATCTTCAACTCGCCCAGCGCATTGGCCTCGCTCGGCAGCTGGCGCACGCCGTAGGGTATCTTCGCGCCATAGGCGCCCCAATTGACCGAGGAGGAGGGAATGCGCTTACCGCGCGCATTGACCACCTCATAGCCGGCGCGGTCGAGATAGCCCGGATCCCGGCGCAGCCGCGGCAGCATCTCATTGACCAGGATCGACTGCGGCACGCCCCAATAGGGATGGAAGTCGACCTGCTCGATCTGGTCATAGAAGAAAGCAGTCTGGTTGGTGGGCCTGCCGACGACGGCGCGGGTCTTCAGCTTCTCCTCGCCATCGTCGATATAGCTCGCGGTGAAAGCCGGCTGGTTGATGAAGACACGCGGGCTGCCGAGGTCGGAAGGCAGCCAGCGCAACTCTTCGAGCGCGACCCGAACCTTCTGAACCCTGTCGGCCTTGGACGTTCCGGCCAACGATGCAACGGTACGTGGGCCGATGACGCCGTCGCCTTTCATGCCGGCCCGTTTCTGCACCGCCTTGATCACCGGCACCAGCTCCGGATCGTAGACCTCGCTGGTGGCGAGCCTCGCCAGGACCTCGCCATAGGCGCCGCCCATCTCGTCATCGAGATTGCGCGCGATCTTTGTCAAAAGCTTCGGCAGCTCGGGGCTGGTCTGCCCCGGCTTCAGCAGCAGATTGGGATCGATGGTGATTTCGTCTTCGGCGCTGGCCTGGAGCGCTTCCAGTTCGACGCGCAGCGCCTGATACTCGGCGTTCTGTGGATGCCGCGATTCGAGGTAGGTGCGAGCTTGCTGGGTATGGGCCAGCGTCTTCAGCACCCCTTCCATGTCGAGCGGCTTCGGCGGAAAATCGTAGTAGCCGGTCATGCGGTTGGGATCGACGCGGCCGCTTTGTGCGTCACGGGCGTAGCGCAGGACGCGTGCCGACAGCGCCATCTCGAAGCGGACCAGCTCTTTCAGGCGTTCATCGGCATCGCCCGCCGATGTGCCTGCTGCCGGAATTTCGACGGTGTAGTCGGCGGGCGTCAGGCCGTAGCTCGCGGCTTCGCCCAGCACCCGCACCGCATCCTGCGCACGGCTGCTGGGACTGGTTCCCGTCACCCAGATGAAATCCGGATTGGCTGAGTAGTAGGCGATCAGCGCCTTGGCGATGTCCTTCTCGGCATAGAGGTCATAGCCGTCGAGCCCGGCAATGGCTTCGCGGAATGCAGCCCCGGTGGCCGCCGGCTCGAACGCAGCATCCTGCGGCGTTGCCGGTTCAGGCGCTGCCGACAGTGCCGAAAAATCGACGCGCACCAGCGGATCGCTCTTGTAGGTGTAATAGGACGGGCTGCTGATTTGCGCACCACCACCGCCACCACCGGAAGCGGCCGGCGCCTTGGGCCTCGGCTTGTATTTTGACGGTGGCGGGGGAAAGTTACCTTTCGGCGGTGCGTGCTTGACGCCGCCGCCGAAAAGCATGTCGAAGAACCCTTGTGCTTCAGCCTGCGGCGCGCCGAAGGCCAGCATTGCCACGGCCACCGCAAACGGCAGCACGGTGGCTTTGTTTCCAAGGAGTTTCATGGATCACCCGCTCCGGTTGAACCCGGATCCCGTTCCGCACCGCTTTCACGGTCTCGCCCACCGCATGGCGGATGTAAGGCGTGACTATACTGATTCATACTGATTTCGTTAAGCTTCCATAAATTTCGGAACGTCTGTTGCAGAACGGTTTCACAACATCGTGACGGGTCAAGCCAATCCGCCTTCGCCCCCGACCAATGGTAGTGCCCGCGAGCCAAGCCTCAAGCGTTGGCGCCGCCGTCGATGGTCAATGCCGCGCCTGTCACGAAGCGCCCTTCGGGGCCGGCAAGCCAGGCGACCATGCCGGCGATCTCGTCGGCCGTGCCGAAGCGAGGCGTCGCCATCTTCTGGCGCTGATGCTCGGCGTGCGGGCCGCCTGCTGGATTCATGTCGGTATCCGTCGACCCCGGATGGACGACATTGGCGGTGATGCCGCGCGGACCGAGATCGCGTGCAAAGGCCTTGGTCAGGCCAACCAAGGCAGCCTTGCTGGCCGAATAGGCGCTCAGGCCGGCATCGGTGGCACGCTCGGCCAGGTTGCTGCCGATCGAGATGATTCGGCCACCCTCGCCCATATGCGCCGCTGCTGCCTTGGCGGCGACGAACGGGGCTCTGAGGTTGACCTCCATTGTCTCATCGAAGTCGGCAAGCGACAGGGCATCGATCGGCGCAGCGCGCCAGATGCCGGCGCTGTTGACGAGGATATCGAGCCGTCCGAAGGCTTTTACCGCCTCATTGACTGCCGCCTCGATCGCGGCAGCATCGCGATTGTCGGCCTTGATGGCGAAGGCCCGGCCGCCGGCCGCCTCGATTGCCCCGACCACCGAACGCGCCCGTTCCTCGCCATTCACATAGGTGATCGCCACGCCCGCGCCGTCGGCCGCGAGCCTTCGTGCGATCGCCGCACCAATGCCGCGGCTGCCGCCGGTGACGAGGGCGGCCTTGCCGTTCAAGCTCCTGGATGACATTTGCTTCTCCATTTTGTAGTGATTGATACATAAATATCTGCCAGCCTTGCTGAACCACGTCAACTGAATTATGTATCGATCAACACAGAAAGCACACCATGCCGGAACGAGGCCGCCCCCGCACCTTCGATCGAACCGCCGCCTTGCGGCGGGCAATGGAAGTGTTTTGGGCCAAGGGTTATGAGGGCGCGTCGATAAGCGACCTGACCGCTGCAATGGGCATCAACTCACCCAGCCTCTACGCAGCCTTTGGCAGCAAGGAAGCGCTGTTCCTCGAGGCGACCGAGCTTTACACGCAGGTGGAAGGCACCGATATCTGGTCTGCGCTGGAAAAGGCGCCGACCGCACGCCAGGCGGTCGAGCGATTCCTGCGCCAGACGGCCAGGGCCTATTCGCAGACCGGCCGTCCGCAAGGCTGCCTTATCGCGCTCGGCGCATTGCACCAGGACTCGAGCCGCGGCGCCATCTGCGATGATCTGCGCCGTCGCCGTGCCGAAAACCGCGAAGCCTTGCTGAGACGCCTCGAGCGTGGCGTGGCCGAGGGGGAGTTGCCGGCCGATTTCGACTGCGGTACGGCCGCGACCTTCTATGCGACCGTACAGCACGGCATGTCGATCCAGGCGCGCGACGGCGCGTCGCGCTCGGCTCTTCTGGAGACGGTGGCCGGGGCAATGGCGGCTTGGATAGCGATGGCCAGCACCGGGGCGGCGTGACGGTCGAACCCGGCAGACAAGAACAGACATTCAGGTCACTGCAGAGACGGCTCCAGCCTGCCGGCAACGAAGCCAACGGCGCGCTCCACCACACCCTTGTCCGCGAGAATGCGGCGGTGGCCGAGCCCGTCGGCCCAGTACAGCCGCACATGGTCGCCGGCACGCGCGTAGAGCCTTGCATGATCGGCGGACACTTCGCGGTCGTCCGGCGCGTGGATCACCAGCGTCGGCAGCGGCGCGCTTGCCAGTTGGCGGTCACCGGTGAATTCGTGCAGCGGCCGGCCGGCGATGCGCTCGACCCGGTCGGCCATGGCGACCTGCGAGCGCGAGCCGACATTCAGCATGCGGCTGAAATCGGCAAAGATCGCAGGAAGCGAGCTCGGCGCAGCGATTAGCACCAGCCGCCCGGCCGTCAACGGCGGGATATTTCTGATTGAACCGGCGACGGCATTGGCGGCGACGGCACCACCAAAGGAATGGCCGGCGATGGCGGCAAATGGGCCGAACCATTCGCCGGCAACCCGTGCTGCATCGACCGCACTGACAAGGGTCAGCCGGCGGCCCTGCGACTGGCCGTGGCCCGGCAAATCGAGCGAGACCACCTTGTAGCCGGCATCGCGATAGGCTTCGATCAATGTGCGCATGTATTCGGTACGCGAACGCCAGCCATGGATGACGAGCACGGTGCCTGCAGCCGCCCTGCCCGGCTCGGGCCGGAATTCATGCACCATGACGCAGCCGGTTCTGGTCTTTAGCCGGTGATGGCGCGCTTCGGTCATGAAATCGGCGGCGCGATCGATTGCGCGGCGCTCACCATGGCTCAAGCTCTTTTCGTGCGGCGTGCGGCAGAACAGCTCGAATGCAGCGCGCCCGGTGAGTCGCGGCGCCACATGCTCGGCCACGCCGAACGTGCCGCGGATGACCTTCAGTCCAAATGATGCCATAGTGGCGATCCATCCATTGGTTCAAGCATGAACATAATAGTTCAAACATGAACATTAAGCAAGACCTGCCCTGGGACAACCCGCGTTTTCGCAACTGGGTTGCGGTGGCGCGCGCCTGCCACGTGGTGGAACGCACCTTGGCGGTGAAGCTGGCGCCGCTCGACCTGAAGCCGGCGCAGCTGGACGTGCTGATGAACCTCTACCGCCATCCCGGCATGTCGCAGCACGACCTCGCTCGCCGCCTGCTGGTCGGCCGCTCCAACATCACCATGCTTTTGCCGCAGTTGGAGACCCGCGGCCTACTGCGCCGCGAGAGCGACGAGAAGGACAAGCGCGTGCTGCGGCTGACGTTGACTGAGGCAGGCGAAGCACTGCTGATGCAGGCCCTGAAGGTCCACATGACGCTGATCGAAAAGGCGATGAGCCAGTCGACGCCGGAACAATGCGACATGATCGGCGAACAGATGCGCAAGATTGCCGAGGTGTTGAAGACCGCCTGACGGCCCAGTGCTTCACCACCAAATTCCCTCACCACCAAATTTCTTCACCACATCGATTTTTTCGCGCGCTCCGGCCATTCCCTGTCGTAGACCTCGCCGTCGATGTTCTTGCGGCTGGTGATTTCCAGGATTTGGCCGGCGGTCGGCAGCGATCTTGGGTCGACATGCCTTGCCGGATTCCACAGTTCCGACCGGTGGATGGCGCGGGCGCACTGGAAATAGACCACATCGACCTCGACGACCGTCACCGAGCGCGCCGGCTTGCCCTCGACTGCGAACGAGGCGCAGAGCGCGGGATCGGTGGTGATGTGGGCGCGTCCATTGACGCGCAGCGTCGTGCCGGAACCCGGCACCAGGAACAGAAGCGCGACGCGCGGATCGCGAAGGATGTTCCTTAGCGAATCGGCACGGTTGTTACCGCGCCGGTCCGGCATCATCAGCGTTTTCGGATCGTGGATGCGGACGAAGCCGGCGAGATCGCCGCGCGGCGAGCAGTCCAGCCCTTCAGGCCCGCAGGTTGCGAGCGCAGCAAACGGCGAAGCTTCGATGAAAGCAGCGTATTCAGGAATCAGCTGGTCGAGTTCCTTGACCACCGACGCCTCGCCGGGCAGGCCATAGAGCGCTTCGAGCTGTTCGACGCTGGTGATCATGGACATGTTTTCGTCTCCAACCTTTGCCGGCGCTACTCCAGACGCATGACATTTTCACGACACGATGCCCGTTTGTCCGTCATCAGGAAACGGGTGTCGAGGGACCGCGAACAAGCGCAAACCGCTTTCGTGCTGATAGAAACGGAGGTCAAAAATGGAGAAACCGCTCGGCCGGCGACGCACCGCCATGGAACTTATTGAAAACATGTTCAATGTTGAAATGCGTTTCCTGCAATCAGGCTCGGAGAGCCTCGATATGCTTGCCAGCGCATTTCATGTCGAGATTGTCGTGCATGAGCCTCGCTCCCTGCCCTATGCCGGTGACTGGAACGGCCTCGACGGCGTTGGCGCCCTTTTCCGCAAGATGCGGGAAATCTGGAGCGACGTGGCGGTGGAGGACCTCCAGGTCGCCCAAAACGATGACATGGTGTTCATGAGCTGCACGCTTTCGCTGACATCGCGGGCCAATGGTGCAACCATCAAGCAGCCGTTTGCCGAAGTCTTGCGCTTCAAGGATGACCGGCTGATCGAAGGCACGCCGTTTTATCACGACACCAGCGAGATACTGGCGATGCTGCGTTGACCGGAGCGTCCCGCGAAATCAGTCAGCGGTCGCGGCTCAGCCCCTTCTCTTCCAGCTCGGCGAGATAGGCGGCCCAGCGTGCATCCTTCTCATGACCCAGCGTATGCAGGTAATTCCAGGTGAAGATGCCGGTGTCGTGGAAATCGTCGAAGGTGATGCGCACGGCATAGTTGCCGACCGGCTCGATCTTAAGGATCGCTACATTGCGCTTGCCGGGAACGGTGACGCGCTGTTCGGGCGAATGGCCCTGCACCTCGGCCGACGGCGAGGCAACACGCAGCAGCTCGGCTGGCAATTCGAACGGCTGATGGCCCGGAAAGGTGACGGAAAGCAGCTTGCGGTCCTTCGAGACCCTGAGTTCCTTTGGCGCTGTCATGCTGGTGGATCCTGCGGAAGACAGCCTTCCCTACGCCGCTTCGCGTTGAGGGAAAAGGCCGTTTCAGAACTTCCGACATGATCTGTCGGCGTCGGGATGTTACCGCAGATCGCGAGCTTCTATCTTGAATGGCAAGTTGGCTCGCATCACATAGCCATATATAACGAAGCCGTTCACGGCCACGGGAAGCGCATAAGCATGGATATGATCGATCCTTTCGGTCGCACGATCACCTACCTGCGCGTGTCGGTCACCGACCGCTGCGATTTCCGCTGCACCTATTGCATGGCCGAGGACATGACGTTCCTGCCCAAGAAGGACCTGCTGTCGCTGGAAGAGCTCGACCGGCTTTGCACGGTCTTCATCGAAAAGGGCGTGCGCAAGCTCCGCCTCACCGGCGGTGAGCCGCTGGTGCGCAAGAACATCATGCATCTGGTGCGCCAGCTTTCGCGGCATCTCGAGAGCGGTGCGCTGGAAGAGCTGACGCTGACCACCAACGGATCGCAGCTTTCACGCTTTGCCGCCGAGCTCGCCGACTGCGGCGTCAAACGCATCAACGTCTCGCTCGACACCCTCGATGCCGACAAATTCCGCCAGATCACCCGCTGGGGCAATCTGGATAAGGTCATGGACGGCATCGACGCGGCGCAGGCGGCGGGGCTGAAGGTAAAACTCAATGCGGTGGCCTTGAAGGACTTCAATGATGCCGAATTGCCGGAAATGCTGCGCTGGGCGCATGGCCGCGGCATGGATCTGACGGTCATCGAAACAATGCCGATGGGCGAGATCGACGCCGACCGCACCGACCAGTATTTGCCGCTGTCGCTGCTGCGCGCAGCACTCGAGCGCCAGTTCACGCTGAGCGATATTCCCTATAAGACCGGTGGCCCGGCCCGCTATGTCCACGTCGCCGAGACCGGCGGGCGGCTCGGCTTCATCACGCCGATGACGCATAATTTCTGCGAAAGCTGCAACCGGGTCCGGCTGACCTGCACCGGCACGCTTTACATGTGCCTCGGCCAGGAAGATGCAGCCGACCTGCGCGCACCACTGCGTGCGTCCGAAGGCAACGAGCTGGTCGCCGACGCCATCGACGAAGCAATCGGCCGCAAGCCGAAAGGCCACGACTTCATCATTGATCGCCGCACCAACCGCCCATCGGTGTCGCGGCATATGAGCGTCACCGGCGGCTGATTTTTCACCGATTTCGTGCAAGAATAATCGCCTTGGCATCGGCTTCGAGGCAAGGCTCATGCAGCGGCTTTTTGCAATCCCGACGTTTTTCGGAGTGATGGCGGGGACCATGGCAGTTGCCGCGCCACTCACCTATACGAACGAGCGCTTCGGTACCGTCTGCACCTTTCCGGATGAGATCTTCACTCTTCGCCAGCCTGAGCCGGACAATGGCGATGGACAACAATGGCTCACCGCTGATGGCGCCAGCCTGATCTGTTCAGGCATCCTCAATATCGATGATGAAACTCCGACAGCCTTCGTCTCCGCCCAGAGGGGCAGCAAGGAACCTGGCTACAAGATTACCTACAGCAAGACCGGCAAGGACTGGGCGGTGCTGTCGGGCATCAAAGGCGAGAACATCTTCTACGAACGCCGCCTGTTCGGAAAAGACGGTGTCATCCGTACGGTCTGGATCGACTATCCGCCAGCCTTGAAATCGAAATACGACCCGCTTATCGGAGCGATCGCCGGCAGCCTCAGGGGACCGTGAGCATCCGGCGACCTCGGAACATATTCGCAACCCGTTGTTTTTACTAACGAGTCACGGTTGACGCGTGTAGTCGTATCGTACGGCAAGCCATTTCTTGCCGCTGCCATTGGCCTGGAGGAAATGCTGCTCGGCCACTTCGTGATTGTCGCCGTCCCTGGAAATGACGAAATCGGAGGCAGTGAATCGCCCTTCGACCTCGGGCCCGAAGCCGACGAAACCAAGCGGCTCGAAAAGCACAGAAATCTTGCCGTCCTCCTCGCCACCAAAACTCCAGGCGGGCATGATCCCTGCCGGGAAACGGGTATCCATCGAGACATACTTCCAGCGGCCCTCCACCCGGTCATAGCTCAAATAGGCTATCCGCTGGAAGTCTGGGATTTTCGATCCGGGCGCCGGTCGCATCACCTCCTGCATGAAGGGGCCGATCATCGTACGCTCGGCCACCAGCCCGGTCATCACAATCGGCTGGGCGCCGGGCGTTGGCCAGATCGTGTTGACGACGGACCATTTCCCAACGCGGCGAGCGAGTTCATCCGCTTCGTGACCCGGCGTGGACATCCGTTCGACTGCCGACGCCGAAGCGCCGTTCTCGGCGAAGGCAGGCGCCATCGCCATGAGGATAACCGCCAGTGCAGAAGAGAACCGGGAAGCCGACGAAACGTGCCGCCTGCTGCCTGTGCCAAGCATGTCCGCATTGCCTCGTGCATTCATCATGGACCACCTCCCCAGACAAGATCAGAAGCCTACAATGACCAATTTGGTGAATCTTGCCGAGCAAATTTGATCTCGTCGAAAAATTTTCCTCGAGCCGCAGTGTGATCGATTTGCCCTCCGAACCCATCTTTGGAACGGCACATTTCGGGATCACACCCAGAAAAGGTCTTGTCCGCAAACGGTTACCGGATTTACCGCAAGCCCGTTCGGGCCTAGCCTCTGCTCTGGAGCGGTTCTTCGCCCAGTGGGGGAATACGATATGCACAAACTCATTCTTTCTGTTGCATTGCTCAGCTTCGCGGCCCTGCCCGCGGCGGCCCAGTCGATCGGCGGCACCTATGCCGTGGCCGGCACCAACTTCGATGGATCGTCCTATGGTGGCGACGCGACGATTACGCTGACCAGCGAGACTACCTGCACGATCCATTGGGAGACAGGCGGCTCGTCCTCGGACGGCATCTGCATGCGCAACGACGATGCCTTCTCCGCCGGCTATGTCATGGGCAAGGCGGTTGGCCTTGTCGTCTACAAGGTGCAGGAAGACGGCTCGCTGCATGGCCTGTGGACGATTGCCGGCAAGGAAGGCAACGGCACCGAGGTGCTGACGCGCAAATAAGCCTGCCGCTCTTGCGAGTAGATGTCACGGGCCACAGAAAGGCTGTGGCCCAGCCCTTTGACGTTGCTGTTTTGCGGGTGCCTGCTAGACGCTTGCTGCAGGACTCACCCGGTAATCGCCTTGCCTCTTTCGCCAAATCTGCGCGGCGCGTTGTTCATGATGGTGGCCATGATTGGTTTCACCCTCAACGATGCAATCACCAAATTCTCGTCGGAATCGATGAACATGGCGCAGGTCATGCTGATCCGCGGCGCCTTCGCTTCGCTTTTCGTTGCCCTGCTTGCGTGGCAACGCGGCGCGCTTGCCCGGCCTGGCTCGATGCTGCAGCCGACAGTTGCGCTGCGCGTCGCCAGCGAGGCCGGCGCCACGGTGTCGTTCCTGGTTGCTCTGGCACATCTTCCGATCGCCAATGTGTCCGCCGTGCTGCAGGCGCTGCCGCTGGCTGTGACGATGGGCGCCGCGCTTGTGTTCAACGAGGGCGTCGGCTGGCGGCGCTGGCTGGCCATTGCCGTCGGTTTTGCCGGCGTGCTGATCATTGTGCGGCCGGGCTTCGAAGGGTTCAGCATGTTTTCTCTGCTGGCACTGGCTAGCGTGGCATGCTGCGCGGTGCGCGACCTCGCCACCAAGCGGATTCCGCAGGCAATTCCGACATTGCTGGTGTCGACCGCCACCGCTCTTGCCATGACCGTTCTGGGCGCAGCATTGCTTTCGCCGATGGGCGGTTGGACGCCGATGACGGGAAAAAGCACGGCATTCCTGGCGCTGGCGGCGGTGCTCGTGCTCATTGGCTACCAGTTCATCATCATGGCGATGCGGGTGGGCGATATCTCCTTCATCGCGCCGTTCCGCTACACCGCCCTGCTCTGGTCGATCCTGCTTGGCTTCACGATCTTCGGCGATGTCCCCGATCTGCCGATGATCGTCGGTGCCACGATCATCATCGCCTCAGGCCTCTATGCGCTCTACCGCGAACGGATCGTCGGCCGGCGACAGACAGCTGCCGAAAGCGCTGGACCGGACATGGCGCCGGACGGCATATAGGCGCGACCGTTGACGACCGTCTGATTTGAAAACTTGATTTTGGTCATAGGGTCTAGCAGCAAACGATGGGCCGAGATATCGCAGGGATCATTCTGGCCGGCGGCCGGTCGAGCCGGATGGGCGGCGGCGACAAGACGCTGCTTGCGCTTGGCGATGGGACCCTGCTCGACCGTGTCGTTTCGCGCCTTGGCCCGCAGGTCGGCCCGCTGGCGCTCAACGCCAATGGCGATCGGGCACGGTTTGCCGCGACGGGGCTTCCCGTGCTTGCCGACACCGTCAAGGGTTATGCCGGGCCGCTTGCCGGGATCCTGACCGGCCTCGAATGGGCTTCCGACACCACTTGCCAGGCGCTGGTCACGGCTGCAGGCGATACGCCTTTCCTGCCCAAGGATATGGTCGAGCGGCTGCTCGCGGCAGCCTATGCACGCCCGGGCTCGATCGCCGTTGCCTGTTCCGGCGGCAAACGGCATCCGACGTTTGCGCTCTGGCCGCTGGGGCTCGACCAGGCCTTGCGCCAATTTCTCGTCGAGGAAGACAACCGGCGCGTTTCGGCGTTCATCGACCGGCACGGTTTTGTCGAGGTGGATTTTCCCATCCTGAAATCCGAAGGGTCCGAGATCGATCCCTTCTTCAACATCAACACTCCCGACGACCTTGCCCGGGCCGCGCATCTGTTGCAGAGCATCGAGCCATGAACAGACGTATCTTCGGCATCACTGGCTGGAAGAACTCCGGCAAGACGACATTGACCGAAAAGCTGGTAGCCGAACTCGTTCGGCGCGGCTGGAAAGTGTCGACGGTAAAACACGCCCATCATGATTTCGACATCGACAAACCTGGAGCGGACAGCTTTCGCCACCGCCAGGCGGGAGCGATGGAGGTGGCGATCGTGTCGGGCAGGCGCTGGGCGCTGATGCACGAATTGCGCGGCGAGGACGAGCCGACGCTGGACGCGATCCTGTCACGGCTGGCACCCTCCGATATTGTGCTGGTCGAGGGCTACAAGCGCGAGGCGCACAAGAAAATCGAGACGCGACGGCTCGAGGCCAAGGACCGGACACCGCTCTCGGCAGGCGATCCACACATTATCGCCATCGCCTCCGATTTCGCCATTGTGGGGGAAGACCTGCCGGTCTTTGATCTCGACGATGCGAATTCGATAGCCGACTTCATCGAGCGCGCCACCGGCCTGACGCGCTGAGATCGCGGCCGCGGGGAGCTTCCCGCCACTTTCTCTCCATTTAGGCGTTTGACCCAGCGTCACCGTTTTCTGAACATGACCTTCCCTCAAGCGGCGGTTTTGCAGTTGCTTTTTCTTGGGAAAGAATGGGAGTATCGCGCCAGCGGGCGGTCAAAAGCACCGCCCACAGAGCCGTTCGGGAACGACGGCCGGGACCAACAGAGAGGACCATTATGCGTATTGCACTGCGTATCGCGCTCGCCGCATCGGCTGCGCTGCTGACGCTTGGCGTTGCCCAGGCCCAGGAAAAAACCTTGAGGATCGGCACCGAAGGAGCGTATCCGCCATTCAACAACCTCACCGCCGACGGCCAGCTCGTGGGCTTCGATATCGATATCGCCAAGGCACTGTGCGACGAGATGAAGGTGAAGTGCACTTTTGTCGCGCAGGACTGGGACGGCATCATTCCAGCCCTTCAGGCAGGCAAGTTCGACGCCATTGTCGCGTCTATGTCGATCACCCCGGAACGAGCCGAGAAGGTCGACTTCACCCACAAATATTACAATACGCCGCCGGCAATCGCCGCGCCTAAGGACACTGATATCAAGGGTGTCACCAAGGAAGATTTGGCCGGCAAGACGATCGGCGTGCAGGCATCCACCACGCATTTCAACTATTCGACCAAGACTTACACCGACAGCACCGTCAAGCCGTATCCGACCGCGCAGGAATACCAGCTCGATCTGGCCAATGGCCGGCTCGATGCCGCCAATGACGACATCGTCGTGCTGCAGCAATGGCTGGATTCGCCGGACGGCGCCTGCTGCAAGCTGGTCGGCACAATCAAGCCCGTCATCGAAATCCACGGTCCGGGCGCCGGCATTGCCGTGCGCAAAGGCGAGACCGACCTGGTCAACCAGTTCAATGCGGCGATCGACGCGATCCGCGCAAACGGAAAGTACAAGGAAATCAACGACAAATACTTCAAATATGACGTTTACGGCGGCGAGTCCTGATCGACCGACATAGGACAACGTGAACGGCGGGAGATTCCGCGCCGTTCTTATAAGGATGCCGCGCACGAGGGGTGATGCGGTACGGGTCTCAACGAGCCTTAAGGAGAACAGGCAGGCGGATGCAGAGCGCACTGACGCTTCTCAGTTGGGGACCCGAAGGCTGGCTCGACGACATCGCCGCGGGTGTGTTTGTCACAGTATGTCTTGCGCTGGCCACGCTGCCCTTCGGGCTGACGCTCGGCTTTTTCGTGGCGCTGGCCAAACAGTCGGAAGAGCCGTCGCTGAGACTGGCCGGGAACATCTACACCACGATCTTTCGCGGAATACCCGAGCTGCTCACGCTGTTTCTGATCTTCTTCGGCATCCCATTAATCCTGCAATACATTGTCCGGCTGGTGAGCCCCGGGACATCGGCCGACGTCAACAGCTTCGTCGCCGGGATGATCGCGCTGTGCTTCATCTTCTCCTCTTATTCCAGCGAGGTGTTTTTATCCGCCTTCCGCGCGATTCCAAAAGGGCAATATGAGGGAGGCTATTCGGTTGGCCTGTCCAGCGGCCAGACGATGCGGCTGATCGTACTGCCGCAGTTAATCCGCATCGCATTGCCCGGACTTGCCAATCTTTGGCTGATCCTGCTCAAGGACACCGCGCTCGTCTCGGCCGTCGGCCTCAACGAGATCCTCCGGCAGAGCGGGGTTGCCGCTCGCGTCACCAAGCACGCCTTCCTGTTTTACGGTTTTGCCGGCCTGATCTATCTCCTGCTAGCGATCGTCTCCTCCTTCGGCATCAATGCGATCGAACGAGCGGTTGGCGGCAGCGAGGTCAAGAGATGAGCCTGGCCACCGACACGCTGAAGGTTGACCGGCCGCCGCCGCCCGCACGCGGCTGGTCGCGCCAACGCATCCTCGGCCATGTCCTGGTCGGCCTGTGGATCGCTCTCGGCATTGGCGTGGTCGTCTACCTGGTCACTGCGTGGAACCCGGAGTTCTTCCAGAAATATGCACCCGGCTACATATCCGGCCTTGGCATCACCCTGCTGCTGGTTGCCATCTCGATTGTGCTTGGTGCGATCCTGTCGGTGCCGATCGCCTATGCACGTATGTCGAACAATCCGATCCTTTCGGGGTTCGCCTATGCCTATGTCTATTTCTTTCGCGGCACGCCGCTGTTGGCGCAGACCTTCCTGGTCTACTACGGGGTCGGCTCCTTCCGACCGGAGCTCGAGATGGTCGGCCTGTGGGGCTTCTTCCGCGAAGCGTTCAACTGCGCGATCTTCGCCTTTTCGCTGAATACGGCCGCCTACCAGGCCGAGATTTTGCGTGGCGCGATCGAGAGCGTGCCAAGGGGCCAATGGGAAGGTGCCGCCTCGCTCGGCCTGCACAAACTGCAGACGATGTGGAAAATCATCCTGCCGCAGGCGCTGATTGTGGCGCTGCGCCCTTATGGCAACGAGATCATCCTGATGATCAAGGGCTCGGCAATCGTCGCCATCATCACGGTCTACGATTTGATGGGCATCACCCGGCTCACTTATGCGCGCACCTTCGACTTTCAGTCGTATATCTGGGCGGCGATCATCTATCTGGTCATCGTCGAAACATTGCGCCACGGCGTCGAGTGGATCGAACGGCGTATCACCATCCATCTGCACCGCTGACTCCCATCCCCTTGCCTGATCCGATAAGAAGGCCGCAAAGCAGGTTTCTAAGGGATTCGAAAACATGGCTTCGGTGGCATTTCTCGGTCTTGGCGTCATGGGTTATCCGATGGCCGGGCATCTCAAGAACAAGGGCGGTCACGACGTCACTGTCTACAACCGCACCAGGGCCAAGGCCGAGCAGTGGGTTGCCCAGCATGGCGGCAGCTTCGCCGTGACGCCGGCAGAGGCGGCCGAGGGCAAGGACTTCGTTTTTTC
This sequence comes from Mesorhizobium sp. M1295, assembly GCF_040318135.1. Taxonomy (NCBI): domain Bacteria; kingdom Pseudomonadati; phylum Pseudomonadota; class Alphaproteobacteria; order Hyphomicrobiales; family Phyllobacteriaceae; genus Mesorhizobium; species Mesorhizobium sp. M1295. The sequence continues at coordinate 24,732 of NZ_JAMYLU010000027.1, read as the reverse complement.
CTGCGTCGGCAATGACGACGATCTGCGCTCGGTGACGACCGGCGCCGGAGGCGCCTTCAATTCAGTGAAGAAGGGCGCCATCTTCGTCGACAACACCACGGCATCGGCCGAGGTCGCGCGCGAACTGGCGCAGCAGGCGCAAGCGCTCGGGTTTTCGTCCCTCGACGCTCCGGTCTCCGGCGGTCAGGCAGGCGCTGAGAACGGCGTGCTGACCGTGATGGTCGGCGGCGAGCCAGACGCCTTCGACAGGGCCAAGCCGGTCATAGATGCTTATGCCCGCATGGTCGGGTTGATGGGACCGGCAGGGGCTGGCCAGCTCACCAAGATGATCAACCAGATCTGCATCGCCGGCCTCGTTCAGGGACTGGCCGAAGGTATCCATTTCGGCAAGCAGGCCGGGCTCGACATCGAAAAGGTGATCGAGGTGATTTCCAAGGGCGCGGCCGGTTCCTGGCAGATGGAGAACCGCCACAAGACGATGAATGCCGGCAAATATGATTTCGGCTTCGCCGTCGACTGGATGCGCAAGGATCTTGGCATCTGCCTCGCCGAGGCCGACCGCAACGGCGCCAAACTGCCGGTGACGGCACTTGTCGACCAGTTTTACAAGGACGTGCAGGCGATGGGCGGCAAGCGCTGGGACACGTCCTCGCTGCTGGCGCGGCTGGAGAAATAGGATTTCACCGTGGCCGAGCTTTCGCCTCAATCCAGCGCCGACGAAATCGTCGCTCATCTGCGCTCGATCGCCTCGGAGGAAAATCGCCTTGGCATGCTGCGCTACGGCATCAAGATCGAACGTGCGCTCGGTATCTCGCATGGCGTGCAGCGGCAGATTGCCAAGAAGATCAAGCGCAACCATGACCGTGCCTTCGAGCTTTGGCAGACAGGCATCATGGAGGCGCAGTTCATCGCCTCCGTGACCGCCGATCCAGAGCGGTTCTCCGCCGCGGATGCAAGACGATGGGCGGCGACTTTCGACTCGTGGGATATCGTCGACGGGGTCTCCGATCTCTTTGTCGATACGGATTGCTGGAGGGAACTGATCGCCGAATTCGCGGTCGACGAACGGGAATTCGTTCGGCGCACGGCGTTTGCGATGATGGCTTGGTCGGTGGTCCACCGGAAGAAGGAACCCGAGGCGACCTTCCTCGAATTCCTGTCGATCATCGAAGCGCATGCGACCGACGGCCGCAATTTTGTGAAGAAGGCGGTGAACTGGGCGCTTCGTTCGATCGGCAAACGATCGATGAATTTGCACGGCCCTGCCCTTGCCCTGGCGCAAAAACTAGCGGCCTCGACAGACAAGGACTGCGCGCTGGATCGGCAAGGACGCCGTGAAGGAACTTTCCGATGCCAAGACGCTCGAACGGCTCGCCGCCAGAAAAGCTTGACCTGAGCAAAGTGCGCTTCACGGAGGTGACGCAATCGACGCGCGCTGATTTCGAAAACCTGTTCGAGCAACCCGGCGGGCCGAAATATTGCTGGTGCATGGCCTGGCGCAACCTCGACCGCCGCGAGCATGTCGAGAACGACGAGAAGAAACGCGCGATGATGGCGCTGATCGAGGCTGGCACGCCGGTCGGCATTGTCGCCCAGATCGATGGCCGGACCGTCGCCTGGTGCTCGGTCGCGCCGCGCGAGACCTACCGCAGGCTGTCGCGGCAGCAGGACGATAGCGAGATGGGCATCTGGTCGATCGTCTGCTTCTATGTACCGAGAGCGCTGCGCGGTGGCGGGCTGGCAAGCGCATTGCTCGACGCGGCCATCGATCACGCCGTTGCCAAAGGCGCCAGGATGATCGAAGCCTATCCGGTCGACGATGCTTCGCCGAGCTACAGCTTCATGGGGTTTCGCGGCATGTTCGTCGCCCGTGGCTTTCGCGAGATTGGCATAGCCGGCTCGCGCCGGCATGTGATGCGGCTTGAGCGTTGACCAGTGGACAGCGGCAGCTTTACTTGATGTCCGCAGATCAAGGCTCAACAGCGGAGCAGCGATGAGCAACCGTTTTAAATCAGGCGCGGTCTTGGCGACTGCCTTGTTGGCGTCCGCCATCGCGGCAAGCGCTTCCGCTGGGACCATGCACATTTTCTGGAAGGATCTGCGCCCAGCGACCCAGGCAGCCGCCGAAAGCGTCGGACTGCCAATGATCGCGGCCAAAATGCCGGATCATGGCGAAACGCTCTCTCACGATTTGCAGGACCAGACCGTGCAGCTCGCGGGCTACGCACTGCCGGTCGATCGCGACGGTGATCTCGTCTATCAATTCCTGCTGGTGCCCTGGACAGGGGCCTGCAGCCATATGCCGACGCCGCCGCCCAACCAGATCGTCCTCGTTACGCCTGCGCAACCCTACCGGATGTCCGAGGCCTACCAGCCGGTTTCGATAACTGGCGCACTAGAGCCAGGCATGGAGAAGAGCCAGCTTTTCATCCTTGACGGCGTCAGTGTCATCCAGTCGGGCTACACTGTGCGCAAGGCCGAGGTGGTCAACGTCGACACCGTGCCGGACACGATCACGCTGCCGGTCAACTCGCCCTGGACTTTCCTCAACAAAAAGAAGAACTAAGCAGAAGAATCTCAAGCGGCGTTGGCGCCGGACTCCTTGTCGAGCACCATGTAATCCAGCGGCATCTCGGTGGTGTATTTGATCTGCTCCATGGCGAAGGAAGACGACACGTCGCGGATCTCGATCTTGGCGATCAGCCGCTTGTAGAAGGCGTCGTAGGCGGCGATGTCGGGCACCACGACGCGCAAGAGATAGTCGACATCGCCGCTCATGCGGTAGAATTCGACCACTTCGGGAAATTCCTGGATGACCTCCGAAAAGCGCCGCAGCCATTCATGGCTGTGCGAATTGGTGCGGATCGACACAAACACCGTGACCCGCACATTGACCTTTTCATGGTCGAGGATGGCGACGCGCCGCTTGATGACGCCCTCTTCCTCGAGCTTCTGGATGCGCCGCCAGCACGGCGTCGTCGACAGGCCGACCTTCTTGGCGACGTCGGCGACCGCAAGCGTCGCATCCTCCTGCAGGAGGCGGAGGATTTTTCTATCGAGGCGGTCCATTGGGTGCTCCCCCTGATGCAAGTCGTCCAAAGTGCGCAGCGGCTTTGGCACAACGATATGCATAAAAACAAGAATTTAAAGCGCGTCCCCTCATGCGCTACGCGCTTCGAGGAATAGATTACCATATTCCCTCTTGTCATGGCCTTTTACAAGAAAGAAATTCTGTCGGATAGCGCGAAAGCGAGTGATTTCTTGCTGAATGCCTAGCCGATGCGATAGCGGATTTCCGATCTTAGAAATGGCAGCAAATCCATTTCAAACCATGGATTGCGCTTCAGCCAGCCGGTGTTGCGCCAGGACGGGTGCGGCAGCGGCAGGACTTTCGGGTCAGTCGGTGCCGCCCAGATGGCGCGCCAGTCCAAGACTGTTTCTGTCAGCGAGGGACGGCGCGCCGCGCCCATATGCCAGCTTTGCGCGTAGATGCCGATCGTCAGCACCAGATCGACTTGCGGCATCAGCGCCATCAGCGATACGCGCCAGGCCGGCGCACATTCGCGGCGCGGCGGCAGGTCGGCGCCCTTGGCGTCCTGACCCGGAAAGCAAAAGCCCATCGGCACAATGGCAAACTTGTCCGTGTCATAGAATTCCTCGCTGCCGACGCCGAGCCAGCTTCGCAGCCGGTCGCCGGAGGCGTCGGTGAACGGCATGCCTGACACGTGGACCTTGGTACCCGGCGCCTGGCTGGCGATCAGGATGCGGGCGCTCGAAGATGGCCTGAGCACCGGACGCGGCTGGTGCGGCAATGGCCTGCCGGCCGGCTTATCGACGCAGATGCGGCAGGCGCGTACCCTCGCTGCCAAGGCTTCCAACTCTTCGCTCATTCGGAACTCATTGTCAGGCGGCGGCACTCGGCCGGCTTGAGATTGCCCGATACCAGCGCAGCACGTTGGTGCACTCTTCGGGTACCTTGATGCGAGCCGGCTTCATGAAGTCGATGGCGACCAGCCCGGTGATGTCGGCGATCGAATAGGTATCGCCGGCGACGAATTCCCTGCCGGCGAGCTCAGTGTCCAGAAATCTCAGGAATTCGATCGCCTTCGGCTTGTTGGCCTCGCCCCATTCGGGGATTTGCGGGATCTCCCATTCCCTCATTGCGGGATGGATATGCCGGAACGCCGCGGAGACGCAGCCGAACAGATTGAACTCCACGCGCCTTTGCCACATCTCGACGATTGCCTTGCCCAGCGCACCACGCCCGAACAAAGCCGGCTCGGGGTGCAGTTCCTCGAAGTAACGGCAGATTGCGACGGACTCGGTGATGATGGTGCCATCGTCGAGTTCGAGCACCGGCAGACGCTTCAGCGGATTGCGCGAGCTGACCGGCTGCTCTTTGTGCTCCAGCGCACCCATGTCGACCGGCACCAGCGGAACTTCAACTCCCTTTTCAGCCAGGAAAATCCGAACCCGACGTGGATTGGGCGCGCGCCCGCCGTCGAACAGCTTCATCTCTATCCTCCTCGTCCGTACGACGAATTATAGGCGCAGCTCACCAGAAGCGAAAAATCTCCCGCAGGGCGTCGCCGATCGACGCCAAGGTCCCGTGTTTTCTTTCGACCAGCTCGTGCCCGTGGCTCTCGCGCCAGTTCTTCGGCTCGTCGAAAGTTCCGGCCCAGATGCCGGCCTTGCCTGCGCGCGCAGCGGCTTCCTCGGTCTCGAAGTCGCCAAAGGCGACCGCCCAGCCGGCCTCGACCTGAGCGCGGTTGAGATCCTTGCCGCCGACCTTGCAATCGCCGAGCAGCCTGCCGTAACGGTCGCGCTGCCAGCCGCTGCAGGAAACCGCTTTGCCGGCAATCAACCGCACCAGGGACTGCCGCGCGAGCTTGCCGCAGGGATAGTCGGCACCGTCCTTGCGGCAGATCTGCGAATATTCCGGCGCGTCGATGCCGCGCATGCGGACACGCTCGCTGCCGAGGGTGATGCTATCGCCGTCATTGACGAGCGCGGCGCCCTCCGCCTTGCGCGTCTCCACCCGGTCGAGGCGCGCCGCCAGGAGGATCAGCAGGCCAAGCACGATGAGCGTCAGCCCATAGTCCATCAGCCTGCGCCACCGGCTTCGCGGGCGCGGCGCATAGTATCGCTGGCGCGGCCATCGCGACCACGAACGGCTCATATGGCAAACCGTTGGTTAATCATTCGAACGTAGCTTAACGATTTGAAATTGCTGCCCGCGTAAATTGAAGACTTCATGCCCCTGCAACGCTCGACCACGGCGGACAAGTTTATTGTGGACCGCAGGAAACGCCATCGCAACAGCGATGTCGCGCGCGCGGTCCGCAAGACGCGCGACCGTCTTTCGCAGCAAGCCGGAAATCCCGACTTCGACCGCGAGCTGTTGAAGCTCCACGCGCTGTCGATGACCGGCGGCGTGATCGTCGTCCCGCTGCTCGTTCTGGCAACTGCCGCCGCAGGCTTGCTCGCGGGCGTCGGCAAGGAGATCGGCGTCTGGGCGCTGTTCACATTCATCTGCTACACCATCGTTGCATTCATGGCGAGACGCGTCACTCAGGCGTCCGAGCTCAACCCGCTGGAAACGCATAGGGATTTCCTGATCGGCCATTTTCTTTGCGGGCTTGGCTGGGCCTGGTTCGCATGGCTCGGCTGCGAAACTTGCCAAATCGATCAGTTCCAGGTCGCCAAGGCGGTGGTGCTGCTGCTCGCCATGTCGGCAACCGCGATCCTGGCATCGTCCCTGCGCGGTGCGCTGTTGGCGACCTTCGCCCTCCCGGTCGCCATCTATGCCTATGCCAGTGCGAAACTATGGCTGCCCGTCGAGGTGATCATGGCAGGTTTGCTGATCGCTTCGCTGCCTTTCTTCGCCTATGTGGCGCGCCAGCTCAATCGTTCCTCGCTGATGCTGCTGTCGTTCCGCTCCGAAAAGGACGCGCTGATCGCCGAACTGGAGACGGCGAAATCGATGTCGGACGAGGCACGGCGGCGGGCGGAAGACGCAAATCTGGCGAAATCACGTTTCCTGGCCTCGATGAGTCACGAACTGCGCACGCCGCTCAACGCCATTCTCGGCTTTTCCGAAGTGATGGCCAACGAGGTGCTCGGCCCGATGAGCAACCCGACCTATCGCGACTATGCCCGCGACGTGCATGACTCCGGACAGCATCTGCTCGACCTGATCAACGAAATCCTCGACTTGTCGCGCATCGAAGCGGGTCGCTACCAGCTCAATGAGGAGCCGATGATGCTGCTCTCCGTCGTCGAGGATTGCTGCCACATGATGGAGCTGAAGGCGCGCAACAAGGACATCCGCATCGTCCAGGATTTCGAAAACGCCTTGCCGCGCCTGTTCGCCGACGAACGCGCGGTGCGGCAGATTGCGCTCAACCTCTTGTCCAATGCCATCAAGTTCACCGCCACCGGCGGCGAAATCCGCGTGCGCGTCGGCTGGACGGCGGGCGGCGGGCAATATCTCTCCGTCAAGGACAATGGGCCGGGCATACCGGAAGACGAGATCCCGATCGTACTCTCGGCCTTCGGCCAGGGCTCGATCGCCATCAAGAGCGCCGAGCAGGGCACCGGGCTTGGCCTGCCGATCGTGCAGGGCCTGCTGGCCATGCATGGCGGCGAATTCCAGCTCCATTCCAGGCTACGCGAAGGCACCGAGGCGATCGCCATCTTCCCGCTGAGCCGGGTGATGGAGGAACTGCCGGCGCTGCCGACCAAGGCGGTTGCTTCGCGCCGGCGCTGAATGCTTAACCGCGGACCGCGGCTGCCATGCCGGAGCTGGTCAGCGCGGCCGCCTTGACCAGTCCAGCGGCAAGAGCCGCCCCTACCCCCTCGCCCTGGCTGACGCCCAGATCGAGCAGCGCGCGAAGGCCGAGGCGCTCGGCGGCCTTGGCATGGCCCGGCTCCGGCGATAGGCTTGCGAGGAGACAATGATCGAGCGCGGCGGGGTTGGCGGCATATAGGGCGGCAGCGGCCGCGGTCACCGCAAACCCATCGAGCAGCACCGGGATCTTCTGCATCCGCGCCGCCAGAATGGCGCCGCAGATCGCTGCGAATTCCCGTCCACCGACCCGGCGAAGCGCTTCCAGCGGATCCTTGAGGCTCGCGCCGTGAAACGCCATCGCGGCATCGACCACCTCCGCCTTGCGCCTCTGCATCGCTGCGTTGGCCCCCGATCCAGGGCCGACCCAGTCGGCGCCGGTGCCGCCGAACAGCGCCGCGCAAAGAGCCGCGGCGACAGTCGAATTGCCGACGCCGAGGTCGCCAAGGCAAAGCAGGTCGGTGCCGCCGGCAATCGCTTCCATGCCGAAGGCCATGGTGGCGGCGCAACCGCGCTCGTCCAGTGCCGCGTCCTCGGTGATGTCGGCTGTTGGAATGTGCAGAGCCAGATCGAACACCTTCAAGCCGAGATCGTTGGCGATGCAGATCTGGTTGATCGCTGCACCGCCGGCGGCGCAGAGCTCGACCGCATTTGCCGTGGCGGCGGCGGGGCGCGGCGAAATGCCGTGGCGGGTGACGCCATGATTGCCGGCAAAGAGCGCCACCAATGGCCGCGTCACCGCCGGTGGCGCGCGGCCGCTCCAGCCGGCGAGCCAGGCGGCGACGTCCTCGATGCGGCCGAGCGAGCCTTTGGGCTTGTCTGCCTTGGCAAACAACTGGCGCACGCGGGCGTTGGCCGCCATATCTGCCGGCGGCAGGCTCACCAGAAGGTCGCGAAAATCGTCGAAAGGCAGCGCGCTGGTCATGTCGATGGCGATCGTCCCTGTGAATTGGTGAGCGGCATAGCCGCCTTGGCCAGCCGGCACAACCTCGGCGTAACTTGGCGGTATTGACGCGAAAGCACTTGTTGGCGGCGCACCCCGGAGGGCTTGCATTGACTTTGTCGTTGCACCATGTGGAGGCTAGCCAAGGAAATCCTCATGACGGCCATTGAATCCCCGTGCATCCTGGTCTGCTCGATCGACATGAAAACCGGTTTCTGTTTCGGTTGCGGGCGCACGCGCGAGGAAATCGCCGCCTGGATCGACATGACCCCGCAAACCCGCCGCAGCGTCATGGCCGAGCTGCCGGCAAGGCTGGAAACGGTCGAGCGACGCCCCCGCCGGGAAACCCGTCGCAGCCGCATGGCACGCGAACGCGACGCCCTCTCGTGAACCGGCCGCAGAGATGAACCGACTGTTGTGGATTCTGATCGTCGCGATCGGGGCGGGTGTGCTCCTGCTCATGCTCAACGATTCCGCCGGCAGCACGTTCGGCATTGAGAATTACGATTTCAGCCAGCTGATCTGGCTTGGCGCTTTAGCGGCGCTCGTCGGCGCCGGCCTGCTCAGATCGGGCAGGCCGTTAGGCACCATGGCCCGCAGCCTCGGCGCCTGGGGTGCCATCGTGCTGGCGCTGATCGCCGGCTATCAGTACCGCTATGAGTTGCAGGATTTCGCCAGCCGCGTCACCGCCGGCTTTGTTCCCGGCAGTCCGCTGGCACTGGGCGTGGACGAAGGCCATGCCACCGTCACCCTGGACAAGGCCGGCAACGGCCATTTCGAAGCGCGTGTCACGATCAACGGGACGCCGATCCTGACGGTTGTCGATACCGGCGCGACCAGCACCGTGCTGACCGCCGAGGACGCACTGGCGGTCGGGTTCAATTCGGCGGCTCTCCGCTTCACCATACCGATCTCTACCGCCAACGGCATGACACGCGCCGCCGCCGTAAAAACCGATGAGCTGTCGATCGGCGGCATCGTGCGCAAGGACATGCCCATCATGATCGCCGCACCCGGCACGCTCGGCCAGAGCCTGCTCGGCATGAATTTCATCGGCTCGCTATCGGGCTTCGACGTCCGTGGCGATCGCATGATTTTGCGGGATTAACTTCTTTCCTCAGGCCGCCTCTGCGGTCCTGCCGAAATCGACTTCTGCGAAAGCCGCCTTGAGCACCTGCGGTCCGGCACCCGGCTTTGTCGCCTCGGTGGAAAGGATCTGCCGATAGCGGCGTGCACCGGGCAGGCCGTGAAACAGCCCGACCATGTGCCGGGTGACATGCCCGAGGCGTCCACCCTGCTCGATATGGCGTGCCGCGTAATCCGCCATGGCATCGATCAGCGCGGCAAAATCGAACGGCTCAGCCGTGCCGCCGTAAAACGCGGCATCGATGCCGGTCAGTATCCCGGGCGTGTGATAGGCGGCGCGGCCGAGCATAGCGCCATCGACATGGTCGAGATGCCTCAGCGCCTCTGCAAGAGATTGAATGCCGCCATTGATGCCGATGAATTTGTTTTGTTTTCTGGCTTTCAGCCGATATACGCGGCCATAGTCGAGCGGTGGGACGTCGCGATTTTCTTTTGGGCTCAGACCTTCCAGCCAGGCCTTGCGGGCGTGCACCCACAGCGCGTCGGCGCCGGCCGCGAAAACACCGTCGGCCAAGGCATCGAGTGCCGGTTCCGGATCCTGCTCGTCGACGCCGATGCGGCACTTGACGGTAACCGGTATTTTCACCGCCGCCTTCATCGCAGCGACGCAATCCGCGACGAGCACCGGCGTCTTCATCAGGCAGGCGCCGAACGTGCCCGACTGGACGCGGTCGGACGGACAGCCGACATTGAGGTTGATTTCATCATAGCCGAAGGCTTCGCCGATGCGCGCCGCCTCGGCCAGCTTTCCCGGATCGGCGCCGCCGAGCTGCAGCGCCACCGGATGTTCGCTGTCGTCGAAGCCGAGCAGCCGCTCGCGTGCGCCGTGGATGACCGCATCTGCCACCACCATCTCAGTGTAGAGCAGCGCCTCGCGCGTCAATTGGTGATGGAAGAACCGGCAGTGCCGGTCCGTCCAGTCCATCATAGGCGCAACGGAAATCCTATGGGCTTGATTTATCACGCTTTTTCTCGTATTTTCAGGGCCTTAAAACGTGCACACGTTCGCCGTTTGTACGACACGATATCCGTCAGTTTTCGCATTTTGTACCCCTCCCTGTGCACACAGCGTGCACGAAAAAGAGACCACCCATGGCATCCATCAACAAGTTGGCTTCCGGCAAGTGGCGTGTGCAGGTTCGCTGCAAGGGCCACTACCTCAGCACCAGCTTCTCGCTCCGCAAGGACGCCGAGATGTGGGCGCGCCGAATTGAGCGAGAAATCGACCTGGGTCAGAAGCCTGCTCCCAAGCACAAGGACGGGATCAAAACGGTCTCCGACCTGATCGACCTGCATATCGCCGATATGACGGAAGTTGGCAAGTTGATCGGGCGTTCGAAGGCATTCAGCCTGGACCTGCTACGAGCCAGGCTCGGAAGGCTCAACATCGCGGATCTCAGTCGCGAACAGGTCATAAAGTTCGGCAAGGAACGAGCCGAGGAAGGCGCCGGACCTGTCACCGTTGGAATAGACATCGGATACATCCGGACATTGCTGGTGCACGGCGCGGCTGTGCATGGACTGCCTTATTCAGCGGAGCCGGTGGAACTTGGTCGTGTCGCCCTCGCCCGCTTGGGTCTTGTTGGCAAGGGCAACGAACGCGATCGGCGGCCGACACTTGGCGAGATAGAGGCCCTGATCCGGTACTTCAGAGAAAACAACTTCCAGATTATCCCCGTCGACAAGATCATCCGCTTTGCGATCGCCACCGCCATGCGGCTCGGGGAAATCTGCAACGCCACGTGGGAGGACCTGAACGACCGCAACAACACCCTGCTGATACGAGATCGCAAGGACCCACGCCACAAAAAGGGCAATCACATGCGTATCCCGCTCCTCGATGTGAGTGGTTACGACGCCCGCGCGATCCTCGAAGAGCAGCGTTTCTCCACTGAGGGAAAGGGACGCATCTTCCCCTACAATGGGAAGTCGGCCGGAACCGCCTTCCGACGTGCCTGTCATGAACTTAAGGTCGAGGACCTGCACTTCCACGACCTGCGTCACGAAGGCACAAGCCGCCTGTTTGAAGCTGGCTTCACCATCGAGCAGGTCGCCATGGTCACCGGGCACAAGGATTGGAAGATGCTCCGCCGCTATACCCACTTGAGGCCTGAGCAACTTCATGTGATCGCGGCGAGGCTTCAACAGACACCGCCACATACGGAGTTGCGGCAAGCAATCGGCTAATACCACTTTGCCAGACATCCGCCGTTGCTGGGAGGACAACCACGAATCCAGGATGGATTGAGCGATGTTGTCACGGGTCGCAAGGATTGGAAGATGTTGCGTTGATATACGCATCTCAGCCGGAAACCCTGCACACGATCCGAACTGCGAGGGCAGCCTAGCCGACCGCCAATAAATTGGCGCTTCCTAAGGAAACCGCAGGCGACTCCGTGGAAAACGCAGCGATGATCGCCTCGAGCGAGACATTCAATGCGCTGGAAAAGGTCCGGCCCTTCTGCCAAATCGCAACGTAGTGATAGAGCGCGGACGGCTCCACTGGCCTTATTCCCAAGTGAAACGCAGCGTACTCACGCGCGATGATCTCATTGGTTATCGAAATGCCCAGGCCAGCCGAAACGTATCCGGCTTCGTGACCGTTGCAATCGAATTCCACCAGGATGTCTGGCTCAACGCCGGCGAAGCGCAAAGCATTGAAGTTCATTTGGTGGGCGGCGAACTGGGGATCGATATCGACGATCGTTTCGCCTGCCAGGTCTTGGGCCTCGATACAGGTCTGTTTTGAAAAACGGTGATCGGGATGGAAAATGCATACGTTGCGCGCCGACCCCAGCGGTGCCCACTCAAACAGATTTGGGTCGAGCGGCAATCTCGAGATCCCGAGATCCGCCCGCCCAGCCAAGATGTGTTCTCCGATCTGCTCGTAGCTTCCCGAAAGGGACCGGACGTTAGAAGCGGTCTTTGAGTGGATAATCGCGACGACCTTGGGCAAGGTCGCGAAACCGAAAACGGAAGGGGCGGCAATTCCAATCCTCTGCTTTTCCTCGTTCTTCATTGCGAAGATCGACGCTTCCAGCCGATCCAGGGACGTCAGGGCAAGTTCTACGTTTCGCAGGAGTTCCCAGGCTTCCTGCAAGGGGACGATGCGGTTGGCTGATCTCTTGAAGAGTGTGATGCCGAGCGTGGTCTCGAGTTGCTTCACATGTTGGCTGACGGCCGGCTGGCTTATCCCGAGTGCTGCCGCCGCTCGCCTTGTCGAACCGGCACGCAAAACTTCCCGGAAAACCTTCAATTGACGCAGCTTCAGGTCGCTCTGCAGCAACTCCATTCCCTGCGCTCCTTTCCCTGATAACGCCCACCCGGGAAGGAGATAACGCCAACCTGGGGAGCAACGAACCGCCTCAGTATATAACGGTGCGTTATAGACGAAATAATAAAAATTATAGATTGAGTGTGTAATTGCAAGCGCTAGAATTAGCCAATATCTCAAATTAACTCCAAATTACAAATATAACAATTCGCAACCTTGGGTTATACGGCTTGGTCTGAGTGGAAAAGTCCAGCGTATCTTGCTGTATTGCGAGTCGAGGAAAGCGCCCCCATGGGTGGTTTTACTAATCAGTTTGTTGTCGCACTCGCCGTGACTATAAGCCTGGCCCTTGTGAGTGGCTGCCTGGGTACGGCATTTGGCTTGTTTTTGGCTATTTCGAAGGGCACGGCACAACCGCGCCTCAACAGCGTCGTGACGGCCTACACCACGGTTGTCCGTGGTGTACCAGAACTTCTCATTATCCTGCTCATCTACTTCGGCGGAACGACGCTCGCCAGCAAGATCACCGGCCGGTATGTGGAGGTGAACGCATTCACAGCAGGGGTTATCGCGCTCTCGGTCGTTTTCAGCGGTTATGCGACCGAAGTGTTTCGGGGCGCCATTGCGGCTGTGCCAGCGGGTCAAACCGAAGCGGCAAAGTCGCTTGGGCTGAATGCCTGGCAGCGCTGGATGTTCGTCATCGGACCTCAGATGCTGAGGCTGGCGCTGCCTGCTTATGGCAATCTATGGATTTCGCTCTTCAAGGATACCGCGCTGGTTTCGATCGTCGGCCTGACCGACATCATGCGCGTTGCGTATGTGGGAGCCGGATCCTTGCGCGCACCGTTGACCTTCTACCTTGCGGCCTCCGCTCTCTATCTCTCGCTGACCACCGTTACGCTGCTGTCGATCCGGCTGGCTGAGCGGCGCTATCCGGCGCTTGGCCGGTAGGAGGGAGCGACCCATGAACCTCGGCCTGATGTTCGACGCACTGGTTGTCTTGCCCTCGGGCATTGGTCTCACATTGACCCTGACGGTCTTGTCACTGACTGCCGGATTTCTTCTGTCCGTGCCGCTGGCCTTCATCCGCGCGTTTGGACGTCCCGGCCTCTCCCTCGCGGTGCTCGCATACACCTATGTCGTACGCGGCACGCCGATGCTCGTTCAGCTCTTCCTGCTCTACTACGGCCTCGGTCAGATCGAGGCGGTGCGAACCAGCATCTTCTGGGTGATCCTGAGGGATCCTTTTTGGTGCGCTCTTCTGACATTTTCGCTGAACAGCGCGGCACACACCACCGAGATCCTGTGCCGCGGTCTCCAATCCGTGCCTACGGGTGTCACCGAGGCGGCCACGTCTCTCGGCTTGAAACGCTTCCAGATCGCTCGCCTAGTCACCTTCCCGATCGCTTTCAGGATATCGCTTCCGGCCTACGGCAACGAGGTCGTGGGGATGATCAAGGGGTCGTCGCTGGCGAGCACCGTGACGCTGCTCGAAATCACCGGCATGGCGAGACAGATGGTGTCGACCACGTTCGCGCCGTACGAGATCTTCATCGTCGCCGGAGCGATCTACCTATCGCTTACCTCGATCGCGGTGAAAGCGATCCAGTTGCTGGAGCGATGGCTTTCGACCGACGGCCATCCGGTGCGTCGACGAAAGGCGCGATTGCGCCCCGCCCTACCTGACCCAGAGATCACGACGCCCCTGCCCTGATTCCGCAGGTTCTGGGCTCCCCTTTCCATCCAAACCAACGAAGAGGTGCATCATGCGCATACCCCTGGCTATTGCTGTTTCTATCGCATCCCTGATGTCGGCATTTCCGGCCAACGCCGAAAGCGAGCGCGTCATATCGATTGCCACTGAAGGCGCCTCGCCGCCCTGGGACGGCACCGACGCGAACGGTCAACTCTACGGTTACGATATCGATGTTGGACAGGAACTGTGCCGTCGCATCCAGATCAAATGTACCTTCGTCCCGCAGGATTGGGACGGGATCATCCCGGCACTGCTTGTCGGCAAGTTCGACGTCATCATGTCTGGCATGGCGATAACGGAAAAACGCAAGCAGAAGATCGCGTTCTCAGTTCCCTACGCCACCGGCTTCAACCAGTTTGTTGTGCGCAAGGACCTGGGTCTCGATCCTGGTGACATCAAGCAGAAGGTCAACCTCTCGAGCATCGGCGACAAGGAAAAGGCGACCATCGAACGCCTCAGATCGACACTCGCCGGCAGGGCGATCGGGGCCCTGCGCTCGTCGAATTCGGAAGCAGTCGTCAAGGAAATGCTGGGCGATGTCGTGACCATTCGCAGTTATGACAGCCAGGACAACATGAAGCTCGATCTTGCCGCGGGTCGCATCGACGGCGGTCTGGCCGACTATTTCACCTGGCGGGATTTTCTGGAGACGCCTTCCGGTTCGGACGCGGTGTTTTTCGGGCCGGAATTGAAGGGCGGGCTCTGGGGGCCGGGCGTCGGCGCCGGCATGCGCAAGGACGATGCCGAACTTCTCGCCAAGTTCAACGCGGCCATCGATGCGGCTACCAAGGATGGGACGATCAAGGCGCTGAGCCTGAAATGGTTCAAAAGCGATATCTCACCGGCCCTCTCGCAATAGGCGGCAACCGACTTCGACATCGACGTGATGCTGGCCGGAACGCCAGCGCCCTCCCCTCCTTCAAGGCGAGTTCCATGAATCACCAGTTCTGCGCGGTCGTTACCGGCCAATCCCTGATCAAGCACGACATCCGTGACGTCAAAGACGAACGCTTCATCGCGGTTACGGACTTCCTGCGCCAAGGCGACGTCGTCTTCACCAACTTCGAGTCGACGATCCTGGGCAAGCACGGCGGGTGGCCGACCAAGGGCAAATACTTCGGATATTCCAGGGCTGAAGTGCTCGACGCATTGCAGGCCATCGGTTTCAACGCGCTTGCGCTCGCAAACAACCACGCCTTCGATCTCGGCGCTGACGGCATCCTCTCGACGCTTGAGGAAGTGGAAGCACGCGGTTTCCTGCATTCCGGCATCGGGGCCGACGAGACCGATGCCAGGAGACCGGGCCGCCGCCGGCTGGGCGCGCGCGATGTCTCGCTACTTGCGATGGATGCAGGCCCCGGCCCGACCAACATGTATGCCGAAGACCGCACGGCGTTCCGCCCGGCTCGACCCGGCGTCAATCGTCTGAACACCGTTCGCAAGATGGGGGTGCCGGACGGACATTTCGGCAGACTGGCAAGGCTGAGCGCTCATTTGCAAAGCTCGCCCTTTGAACTGGCCAACTATGCGCAACCGGAGGACCCTGTAGAGGTGGCAGCCGGCAAGGAGATCAATTTCTACGGCACCGTGTTCACGCAAGCCGCCGATTTCGGCCGTCTGATCGAAGTCGATCAGCGCAGCGCGAGTGTCCATCTGTCCGCCATCCAGCACGCAGCGGCACAAGGCGATTTCGTCATCGCCTATCTGCACCACCATCATTGGGAACCAGGTTGGCAGGACGTACCGCGCTGGGTGCAGACCTTTGCCAGGATGTGCATCGACGCCGGCGCGAACCTGTTCGTCAGCCACGGCGCGCCGGTGCTGCAGGCGGTGGAAATCTACAATGGCTCGCCGATCTTCTACGGCCTCGGAAACTTCCTCTTTCATGTGCACCCCGACGAAACCGAATGGGACCCACCGGAGGTCTGGCAAAGCATTGTCGCCGCGTGCCGTTATGATGCGGGCGGAAACCTAGCCGGGATAGACCTTCTGCCCGTCGTAATCGGCGCGGAACCTAAGTCTCTCGGATCGGCAACGGGCAGACTGGTGCCCGTCGCCGTCACGGGAAGCGCGGCGCGAGACACCCTCGAGGGATTTGCGACCCGCTCACGGGCATTCGGCGTCGAAATCGAAGTGTCCTCGACCTGCGGCCGCATCGCCCTGCCCGCTGCCCGAAAATTCGGCTGACTGCCGCGATCGGCCGTCAGACGGTCTTGCATTCGGCCGGCGGGGAAACGCCGGCCGTCTCGCTATCCGCCTTTGTGTCTAGCAGGGCCAGTTCTTCTCCTAACGCTGCGATCAGGGACGAGACGCGACCGCGCACACGCGGCGGAAGGTTCACTAGCCCCTCGATCAGGCGCCGACCCTCCGCGCTGGCAATGAAATCCAGGCGCTCATCGACCGGCAGGGGCCGCGCCTCGACGCAGGTCTCATCGTTTCCCGGCAGGCCGTCGAAGAAGCGGCTGACGGGAACGTTCAGCGACGTAGCGATCTCGTAGAGCATCGACGCACTCACACGGTTTCTCGCGTTCTCGTATTTCTGTAGCTGCTGGAAGCTGATGCCGATGGCTCTTGCCAGCTGAGCCTGCGAGACGTCCGACTGGACGCGAACGGTCGCGATCTGCCTGCCGACATGCTGATCGGCGGGATGCGGGTCACTCTCGATCATTGGCTTCGGCCCCGACCGAAAGAGGACGGAGCGTTGCGGTTTCAACAAAGCCTTTTGATCCTCCACTAGTCAGCCGGATAGAGAGTCTGTCGCGTACGCACCGGGTACTTCGCTGCGACGTGATGCGAAAGTCGAATCGCCATTTAATATACCTTACAAGGTGTAAAATAACCCTATAGGTGGCGAACAACATCGGGCTGCCGATTGTGGACCCATGGTCAGTCCACGACAGATTCGAGCCGCACGGGCTTTGCTTGGTTGGTCGCAGCAGGAGCTTGCTGACAAGGCAATTGTGTCTCTGAATGCGCTGGCCCGGTTGGAAAACGGCAAGGTAGATTCCCGGATCAGCACTCTGCAGGCCATTGAGGCGGCTCTGACAAAAGCAGGTGTCGAATTCCTATCTGCTGGTCAAAAGGGTGAAGGTGTACGGCTATTAGATCCTCTGGTTTGAATGCCCCATTCGCGGAAGACAGGTTCTCGCAATTGCAATTGTCACAAGCACCCTCCTGCGGGTGACGAGAGCCAAAGTCGTGCTATTGTCGGAATCAGCCATGATCCGAGATCCAGACAGCTTGGGTTGTAGCTCGGCCGAACGACGTGTTGGAGCACGTTCGTTCGACTAGGAATAGCGAACTACATTTTTACGTACATACCGTACATTACGGACATCACCATTGTCAAACGTTCCTGATCCTGTCGACAACAAAACTGAACGCTTCGAGTTGCGGCTCTCGAGCGACTTACTTACTCGCGTGGACGAGTGGCGTCGCACTCAGCCAGATCTTCCCACGAGATCGGAAGCGTTCAGGCGATTGGTGGAGGCTGGTCTTGCGTCAAAATAGGTTGCGGCTTGGCTCGACCGCATGGGGAGACCGATCGACGGCACTGATGAACCGCGTCTATGCCTGTGTCGCACATATGGCAGCTTTCGAGATCGGCAAACGCCGCCCTAAACGACGACAATGGGGCGCGTAGCCGATAGGCAGCTTTGGGCCGAGAGCAGCTCGGTTTTTCGGAAGCAGACTTTAGCTAGGCGAGCATCGTTATGACGATACATTCGAGCCTCGTCCGAACAACTGCGCCGACGGACCGCGTGAGTTGCTGTAGCAAACGGATCCTTAGACGCGATCCAAATCGAAACTGGCGCTCAGCTTCGAGCCCACTTGGAGTAGCACTCACCGCTATTCGGCATTCGGCCTTTGTTACACCGAATTGGATCCATGACATCATGGCTTCTTTCGGCAAGAATGAAGGATGACCTCTAAAATCCGCCGAGTCGCCCTGCCAAGCCATGAGGAAAACCCGGAATGGCTGACTGAGAAGCCCAAGAATAGAACCGTCAGTCCGCCGGTGAATACACGTGGCGACAGGCTGCCGTTCCTCGAACTCAGTTGGGAAAACTTCGAAAAGTTATGTCGACGACTGGCCGAAGCAAGCGGAGACGTCGAGTGCGCCTGGGCGTATGGTACCCGTGGACAGAAGCAGTACGGAATCGATCTTCTCGTTCGCCGCACCGACGGCTCCTATGAGGTCTGGCAAACAAAACGCTACAAGAAGGGCACAGTTGCCGATGTGAACGCGGCGCTTGAGATTTTTCTGAAGCACCCATGGGCAGAAAAAGCTAAGCGATTTGTGCTGGTGTTTGCGTGCGCGCTCGAAGAAACGAAAGTGGTAGAATCGGTCGAGGAGGTCCGAACTAGCCTCTCGTCGAAGAGTATCGGGTTTGATCCGCTGGATGCAGTTCATCTCACGACCAGACTAATCCCACGTCCAGAGATTATCGACGATTTCTTTGATCGCGCGTGGGTTGAGAAGATCTGTCCACGCGAAGCGCTGACGCGGTTAGCGGCACGAATTCCTGCGATCGCCAAGGATGCTTCCACGACCACATTCCATTCCGCTATCACCGAAGAGGACAGCCGCTTCGCGGCGTCATCGTCGAAGGCGCACATGCTTGACATGTTAACGCAGGCTCAAGCGAACCTCGCCACGAAGGAAGATCTAGCGGCCGTTGCCCAAAGTCTGCGAGCACGTGATTCTGAACCCCAAATCCGTTTGCCAAGGATAGTTGCTGACCGCGAGTTGCAGGCCGCGTTTTCCAAAGCGCTGCGGCGGCGTGGCTTTAGCCGTACGGATACGCCGAGAGAACTCGCAACGCTCGCCGACCGGGCGATCGATGGCGATTTGGCGCTTGCCTCTCCTTTGCTGCGGGCGGAGGTGTGCGAGCGGGCCGCCCGGGCGAACGCGGTACCCGAGAGAAGAGCTGCTGCCGAGCGGTTTCGCAGCGAGGGGGCAATAATTGATCCGGCGCGCGATCTTTTCGTCGTGGACGCCTATCTGAAGGAGGCTGCTGGTGACGCTGATGCAGCCCTGCGCGTTCTCAAGACACGCCACGACATTGAGGCCCGATCGGCGGTTTTTTTCGTCTTAGTCCGGCGGAATGGAACCAGTGCTGCCCTGAATTGGGCGCGCGCAGAAAATCTTAGAGCTGCCGATTTCACGTCGCCTAGCGCCTTGAATCTGGTGATCAAGACGATTGAAAATGGAGAATTCGACGACGCTTTGACCTTTGTCAGAGAGATGCCGGATTCGTATTTCGACGAAATCGCGGCGCTCTATCTGCTAAGGTCGCAGCTCGCGCTCGCGTCGCTGCTTCCCCGTGATCGCCGAGCCGCCCTTTTTCAGGGCCTGCCGATTAACCCGCGCATGTTGCAGTTTGCCAGCGGACCGAACGCGGACAACCTTGTTAAAAAAGCACTGGCAGACGTGCAGAGTCTCCTCGCTAAGGTGCCGGAGCTTGAAATTGAGCACCTAGCTGATTTCCTATCGGAGTTCGCTCTTTGGCTTCGCCTTGAAATAGCGGATCAACGCGATGCTGCCCAGGCGCAATTGGCGGCGGAACTCGCCAATCCGGAAACGATCCTTCAGCGTGTTCGACTTGCCCTCGCGTATGGCGTGCCGTTCGATAGCGATGCACTGCAACGTAGCCTCAATCGGCGAAAGGAGCTGGGCGGATGGTCGGCCGACGAGCGTTTCGCTGCGTTCCTTCTGGCCGTTCATGATGACAATGCCGACACGATCAACGCCTTCTTTGCCACACATCGTGAGGACTTGTTCGCGCAGGGCGACCTCGCGCTGGGCTACCTCGCAGCCGTCGAAATTGAGGCTCTTGCCCGCGGCGGTCGGATCGATGACGCCAGGCGAATACTCGAGCAGCATCGCGGTAAACATCTCACTGACGAACAAGCGAAGGATGCCGAAGAGGCGATCGTTGCTATCGAAAACAAAGACGAGGTGGAGTGGCATCGGCAACGCTATGAGCAATCAAACAGCCTGCAAGAGCTACAATTTCTGGTCGAGGGCTTGCGCACACGACGCGACACAAAACTGCTCGCCGAGTACGCACCCAGATTGGTTCGGGAAACGAGGACGCGGCAAGATTTCGATGTGGCGATCAAGTCCCTCTATGCAGATCAACGCGACGCCGAGCTCATCGAGCTATATAACGAACTACCGGACCAAGCGGGACTTGATCCCGAATATGAATCCATCAAGGGATGGTCGCTGTATCGGGTTGGTCGGGTCGTCGAAGCGCGCGCGATCGCCCGCAAGCTATTTTCCACACGAGGTGAGGCCAGCGACCGTGAGTTGGCCGTCAACACCGCAGTAGAAACCGGCGACTGGGGATATTTACAAGGCATTGTAACCCGCGAGATAGACCGGCTAGGTCTCCTTTCATCAAAGGATTGCATGCGGCTGGCCCGGCTCTGCCTTGAGATCAACAGTCCTTACGTAGATCAGTTTCGCGATGCGGCGATCGAAAAAGCGCCCGATGATCCGCACGTCTTTCTTTCGGCCTATGTTTTAGCAACCGAAGGGGGTGAAGAAGATCGAGGTCCGAGAACTCGCGAATGGTTTCAGAAGGCGATCGAACTTTCTGGGTCGGATGGACCAGTGCAAAGCGTACCCTTTCGCGGGCTCCTCGAACACGCGTCCGGCTGGCGGGAGCGCACTGACCGATTCGACAAGGCACTACGCAAAGCGGAAATTCCTGTTTTCATGGTCGCGCGGGCGGTCAATCGCCGCCTACTTGACTTGACACTCGGCCAAAGCCACCGGAACGCCAGCGTACAGGATCGAAGGCTAAGTTATCCGGTATTTGCTTTTTCTGGCGCGAGATCTGCGGCTGAGATTTCGCAGTCAGCTACGGTGGCATTCGACATAAGTGCCCTGATAACCATGGAGTATCTCGGCATCCTTGATCGGGCGTTGACGTCCTTCACTCAGGTCATCATCTCCCCGCGCACGCTTGGGTTTCTTTTCGCTGAGCGGCAGTTCCTGCGTGTTCATCAGCCTTCGATAGTCATCAAAGCGCGGCGAATCCATTCCTTGATTGCGAGCGGACGCCTAAAGACCATTCCACGCTCTGGCGGACATGCTACGGCAGCGGGCAAGGAGATGGGCGAGGATTTGGTTACGCTGCTGGAAGCAGCAGCGGCGCGGGGCGGCTTGGTAGTTAGAACCGCTCCCGTCCCGAAGCTCGGCTCCTATCTCGAAGAAAATGCGGACATGCATGGCTACATGGCGGTGCTCACCGATACGCATCAGGTTCTGTTGTTTCTGTCGTCAAGAATCGATTCCGTGCGACGGAACACTGCAGCGGCATATTTGCGACATGTCGACAAAGGCTGGCCCGAAGCGCAGCCTGTCGAAACCACCTCGAGCCTCTACCTCGATGATCTTACAGTCACGTATCTCGATCACGTTGGCATTCTCGATAGCCTAACGAGTGCCGTGGCAGGCGTGTATGTGCACGAGGATGTCAGCGAACAAGCTCAGGCCACTCTGCGGCATGCCGAGGATGCCAATGACTTGCTAGGAGCGATCGACGAAATCCGTCGCAAAATCGCGGCTGGTGTTGAGAGTGGCCATATCAGGTTCTCCTCAAGGAATCTATCGGACCGCGACGAGGCGGATCAGGAACACGAGGATCTGACGGATACTGCGCCAACGCTTGATCTGCTCTCCATTCTTGCTGACACTGATGTCATAGTCGCCGACGACAGATGCCTGAACAAACTGCCGAACTGGACTGATGGAGCAAATCGAACAGTTCCGTGCGCGACTACTCTTGATGTCCTTTCGGCGCTGCATAGGTCCGGTCAGTTGGACGATGACAGCTACTGGTCGGCACGCCATCGGTTACGAGTTGGTGGCTTCTCTGCTATGCCCCTTGAAGCCGATGAGCTTTTACATTGGCTAGCAACTGCTCCCATTGAGGATGGCGCTCTGCGCGAGACGCCGGAGCTGAGGGCCGTTCGTGAAAGCATAGCGCTACCGCAGATCCACAACGCATTTGTTCCTCCGGAGGATCGATGGCTGGCCGGCATACGGCTCGCGATTTGCAAAGCAGTACGTCAAACGTGGATTGCGGCAACGGATGCAACGCTAGCCGCAGCGGGCGCCGATTGGCTGATATCGATCTTGCCCGATCCACTTGCATGGTGCCCCGATTCCGACAATCAGACCCTTTGGGCAGCCGCGCGCCAGCAGGCCAGTATGCAGGCTGCAATGTTTATGGTTTTTACTGAAGGCAAGAAAGGTAGACAACGTGAGTATTTTGCCTGGGTGGAGGAGCAGGTAGTCGTCCCCCTGCAGAAGAATCGCCCGGAAATCTGGGATGCGACGATCCAGTTCCTAAAATCCTACATCGGGCAGCTTTGGCGGATCGACGACCAGGTCGACTTTGAGATTCATGTCGAGGTGCTCGCCAAACTGCTGATCAATCCGCTACCCCTCTCTGTGCGAATGCCATTGCTGCTGGACGAAGAGTATCGAGCCAAACTTGGCATCAAGCCGCGCTTTTCTTACCCGCTAAGCGAAAAGCTTTCTGTAGAGACTGGCGGCCTTCACGATGCGCTTCGTGCTGCAATCGGCGGCCGCACCAGTGTAATGATGACGCTGAGCAATGGACGGCGCGTGCGTGCCAAGCTCGGCCGCCCGCCCGGCGGGAAAGCGACTCTCGTCGTGAAAGGCGAAGGCTTTGCTTTCAGCAACGCCGATCTTCTGAGTGCTGAACGGGAACCTCGGGTCGCAGGCTTGCAACGTGTTTTCGCGGCACAGCCCCTTTCAGAAAAGGAGGAGCTTTACTGGCATGGGATCGTTGAAGATCGCACCCTGGCTGACCGCGAGTACGACGAGCTGATGACGACGTTAGGCTACACACCGGAAGCGTTTGCAGCCGATCTACAGAAGCCGCAGTCCCTCAGTCCTCAAACAATGATGCCAGGCTCGCCTGCGTATTTCGACCGACTTGTCGCGCCGCTTGGCGAAACCGAAGATATCGGGACGTTTATCCGAGGCGAGCTCGCGGCCGCGCGTCGTTCGCTGCTTGAGCGCAACTCGCTAGTGGCAATTCGGCGCATCGCTTTCGGCGCCCTGTGGCAACCGCTGATTCCCTTCGACCAACTGGAGCTTGCCGCCGCCGATCTGTCCCCCCTGTTGGATGCAGAAGACCCGTTCACGCTTCTTTTCGGTTTTGAGCTAAGCCGTGCGCTGCTCGACAAAGAAACGGCGTTTGCCGATCTCGGCAGTGCTTTTCTGAGAAAGTTGCTAGGGGACGCGCAAGCCTCAATACATCGCTGTGAGATGTTTTCGGCATGCGCCATTGTCGCGACCATCGAAATCCGGCGCTCATCGAAAGCCGCTTCTGCGCCCATCTTTTGGACGAGGCTTGCGGCGCTTGCGCACGCCGGAGTGTTGGCGGACGCACTCGGAAGAATGCCCGACACGGTCGGCTTCTTGGGCTGGGTGGCGCGCAATTTCTACGCGCGCTATGTCTGGAATTGCATTGTTGATCGCCGCGAAGCCCCACGTTGGTGTCCTGACTGGATCAGCCCCGATCATATTTTTGCTGAGCTAGTCGGCCGTGCACGCGGAGCGCTGTATACGCTGGCCGAAGCGTGCAGACCGGCGGCATGGGTGGAACTTATTGACGCGGCCACTGCGCGCCTCATCGATGACAAGAACATGCTCGCGACAATGTTCCCCGGACCATTCGACGATTTTCTGACAACGAACGCTGTATCTACGCTACGAGACGTGCTTGCTGAAGTGGAAACAGGTCTCGACCAAGCCACTCGCCTCGCCGACGTACCGGGGCTTGCTGCGATGACCTATGCCTCTATCCCCTCTGAGCGAGCGGTCCACAATGTGGCGCGCATAGTGACGGCCGGAGTGAACGAACAGGTCACCGATATCGAGGTCGAACTTAGTTATCTGAAGCTTGCCGCTCATTTCGCGCTAGCCACCCAGTCTGAGACTATAGCACAGGCCGTCATTGACCGTTGTTTTATTATGGCCCGCGGCACCGAAGCTTTCACGGAGATCACTGATCTATTCGCCGTGATAATGGAAGCCTGTGCCGTCTATCGTGCTGCCCAACGATATCACGAGGTCGTCAGTGAATACGCGGCCCGCCTCTGTTTCTTGGTGAATAGCAACGAGATCCTTTCGAGACTGGACGATATTTTCGACGTCCCGGTTCAACGCGATGAAAAACTCCTGAGTGTCCTCGGTAGGGCACGTGCGATCACGAAAACCAAGCGGGGTCGATCAGGAGCATAGTGACGTCCGCTGCGAGGGGACAACTCGTCCCTTTATTGGACGTCGTATTTGCGGCGCATTGCGGTCCGGCAGGAAGCGGAACGGCGACGTTCTAGCTGATCGGGGCGACTGCTTGACGGTGCGGATTGTGGCGCCTCACGTAGACAAAATGCATAGAAGATGTTCTGGGTCCTCTATCGAGTGCCCCTCTGGCATGCCTGGCTCGGTGGTGGAGCGCTTGATCTCATTGCCTAACCATTTCTGAAGTGAGAGTGGAGGATGTCCGAGGGAGCAATGGTTGAGAAGGATGATCCGCCCTCCCGACTGACGATCAAGCACTTGCGCAATGGCGTCTACGAACATGTCGGCCATGCCCAACTTTGCGACCGCGCCGCGCGGCGCTATCACCGTAAGCGCGAATTTCCCCGCACCTTTTGCTGTTGAGTGCTCTGATGCATGAGGTGTCCACCAAAATAGGTGGACACCTTGTGAT
>NZ_JAMYLU010000026.1:0-83152 GCF_040318135.1 Mesorhizobium sp. M1295 | reverse complement strand
CGGGTGCGAACCCGAGTTGTTTGGCCAAGGCCGCCACCGGAGCGGTCGCGTCCTCGTCGTCGCTCGACAGAAAGACGACCCGGTGCACGCCCTCGACGATCGGATCGGCAGCCAGGGTGGCCGCAATCAGGTGATTGAACCCTTTCACGAATTTGGCGCCGGTGAACGCCTTCGCGACGAAGGCGGAGGACGGGAGACCGTCCAGCTCTTCAGGGACTGGAAACGCGTTCATCGCGTCGATGACCGTCTTGCCTTTCCAACTCGGCAGGACCTTCGCAACCTCGCGATGCTCCCCGAACGGGACCGCCAAGATGATTGTGTCGGCCTCGAGTGCATCCCGCAGCGACTTGGCGACGACCGTGGGTCCAATCGCCCGAGCCTGCGGCGCCAGCGCCTCGGGCGGCCGGCGGCTCGCGACGGTCACGTCGATGTTTTTACGGGCGAAGGCGTGGGCGAGGGCCTGGCCTATCTTACCGAATCCTACAATTGCGTAGCTCATAATGCTTCTCCGATCCGTGTTGGTATTGATTCCCCGGCCTTCAACGGCGCTGGGTTATTCGTTCCGCTGTGTGGCGACCTTTGCGTGGTCGTTCCACCATGGACACGCTAGTTCCCGCCGGTCAGCCGCTTCCCGCGATCCGGCGCGATTTCAGATGGCCGAGAAGCCGCCATCGACAGACAACTCCACCCCATTCACGAAGCTCGAATCGTCGGAAGCAAGAAACAGCGCGGCCGTCGCAATTTCCTCAGGACGCCCCATCTTTCCCCGCGGGATCAGGGATTCGAACATCCGCTTCCCCTCCTCGTCGAGAACTTGGTCCTGCATCGGTGTGGCGATCGGCCCCGGGTGCAGCACGTTCACCCGGATATTCCTTCCCTTCAGCTCGTTGAGCCACCCGCGTGCGAATGCGTGCAACGCCGCCTTGCTCGCCGCATACACGCTGTAACCAGGAAAACCTTTCACCGAAGCAACTGATCCGGTCATGAAGATCGATCCGCCATCGTTGAACAGCGGCAACGCCTTTTGCACCGTGAACAGCGTGCCGCGCGTATTCAGGCCGAAGGTCGCATCGAAATGCTGCTCGGTAATCTCGCCCAGTGGGACGGCTTCGCCCGTGCCGGCGCTCGCATACAGGACGTCGATCTTGCCCTTTTCCCGCTTGACTGTATCGAACAGGCGGTCGAGGTCATCGAGATTGGCCGCATCGCCGCGCACGCCGGTCACGTTCCGGCCGATCAGCTTGACGGCCTCGTCCAGCGCCTCCTGTCTCCGGCCCGTGATGAAAACATAGGCGCCTTCTTCAACGAACCGCTTGGCGCTCGCCAGCGCCATGCCGCTCGATCCACCCGTGATGACTGCAACCTTACCCTCAAGCTTTCCCATGACTTCTCCTTTCGTGGTGTCGGGACAGCATCTGCCTCCGAGAACCTCGAAATGGGTCCGCCGGCGTCAGGTGTTGAGTGCGGAAGCGCGCACATCGGTGGTGCGAAATCGATCCGGCTGGACGACTGAGGCCAGCCGCGACGATCGGCGTCCGCCGTTCGAAATTGGGCCGCGCTCGTCGACATAGGCTATGATGACCGCCCGTACTGCTGTTCGATGTGTTAAATACGGGCTTTGGAAGGCGCACCGCGCGGTGCCGGATTGCACCATGATCGACTGGGATGACGTTCGCTACTTTCTTGCCGTCTCGCGCGGAGGCTCCGTGCGGGCTGCCGCCGAGCGCCTCGGTGTGAACCACTCGACCGTGCTGCGACGCGTCGCCCAGCTCGAGGAACGCCTCGGGGTGCACATGTTCGAAAAGCTGCCTTCGGGCTACCGCCTGACGGCTGCGGGCGAGGAGGTCCTCGAGTTCGCGGACCAGATGGAAGTGTCGTCGCACCTGCTGGAGACGCGCGTCTTCGGGCGCGACCAGAGCGTGCGCGGGCTTCTGCGGGTGACGCTGGCACCGCCCCTCGCGACACACCTGCTCATGCCGGATTTCGCCGATTTCGCGCGTCTGCATCCGGACATCGAGATGGAAATCTTGTCGTCCGGCGAGCTGGCAAATCTGACCAACCGGGAGGCCGACGTCGCGATCCGCGTCGTCTACGACCGCAAAACCCTGCCGCTCAATCTTCACGGCCTGAAGGGACCGGAGCTGTTCGGCGGCGTCTACATGTCTCGCGATCGACTAGCCGCGTGGCGTGCGGGCGCGCCTGATCCCATCCGGTGGATCGTCATAAGCATTCATGGCATCCCGGATTGGGCCAGCGAGGGTGAGGTTCGTACCACGGGGGTTCCGTTCAGGACCACGGACGGCGAGGCGCAGATCGTTGCAGTACGGCAAGGGCTCGGGATGACGACACTGCCGTGCTTCGTCGGAGATGCCGACCCCCTACTGGTGAGGGTGCCGGGCACCGACCTGCACATGTACGGAACGCTCTGGCTTCTCACACAGGGGGAGACACGCAAGACGAAGCGCGTGCGGCTCTTCACCGAGTTCGTATCCCGCAGGCTCGCCGCGTACGCGCCGCTTCTCGCGGGACGGTCCTTATCGCGTGACTGACGCGCGGCAGGTAGCCGATGGCGCTGTCTCGAACGTACCGCTGTATCAACTTACGCAGCCCGATGTAAATCTCGGGACGGACTCTGGTTGTAGACTGCCTCGTGACCGTCTTTTTCGTCTTAACGGTTGAAGATAGAAGAGTATCCCTGCCACGGGCGATGCGCGGAAAGCGACGCTGTGACCGGCAGGTGTCACAGCTTTCCTACTCCGGTGTGCTGGCTTTTTTTCTGCGCCGAATAGTGTGCGACTGCGCAACGGCCATTTTCAACTCGGGTGTGATCTCCAACGGCGCATTCTCTGCCCCATGTGGGTTCTGTAGCCCCTGGACCTGGACGGTCGGAAATGGGAGTTCGATGCCCTGCTCTTTGAAGACTTGGCGGAGGCGTACATAGAATTTGCGTTTCATACCGAAGGCGCCTCCCGGTTTGGTTGTGGCCTTGACCCTCAATACGATGCCGTATTCGCCGAACTCCTGTACGCCCTGCATCTTGATCGGGTCGAGCACCCAGTGTTTGAACTCGGGATCTTCCGCCAGTTCGAGGCCGATCCGCTTGATCAGCTTGCGAGCGAAGTCGATATCGGTGTCATAACCAACGGTGATGTTGAATTTGTCGATAACCCAGTCACGACTCTGGTTCTGGACTGCCCCGAGTTCACCGAAAGGTATCGTGAACAGCGGACCACGATGGTGGCGCAGCTTCACCGAGCGCAGCGAAAAGCTTTCCACAGTACCCTTGTAATTGCCCGATGAAATGTATTCGCCGACACGGAACGCATCATCGAGCAGGAAAAACACGCCTGAAATGACGTCCTTGACGATGGTTTGTGCCCCAAAGCCCACGGCGACGCCGACGACGCCAGCGCCGGCGATCAGCGGGCCGATCTGGATACCCAGCGAGGCGAGCATCATAAGCACCGCCATCACGATGATCGATGCGAGCAGAATGTTCTGGAGGATCGGCAAGAGCGTGTGCAGCCGCGCCTGCTGCGGATCGAGGACCGGGACATCCTCGTCGCTGATCACAGGGTGCGGTGTTTCGATGCCCAGCTTTCGTTCGATCAAAGCTTTGATGATCGACCAGCCGAAATCGGCTGCTAGGGCAATGACCACGACATTGACCAAGCCGCGCAATATGAACGTCGTCGTCGTATCGCTGTCCCGCATGGATTGCATGTCCAGACCCCAGACACGTGCGAGAAAGTAAGCCGCCGCCAAGATGAAAATCATTCGGATTGCGCGATCGATGACAGCGATCGTCACCGCCGGGATCGTAGGCCGGCCGACATCTTCCGAACCTGGTCGCAGAACGAAATTAACCCCGCGCTGCGTCATCACGATTGCAAAAGGCAGGAAGAATGCGGCGAAGGTAAACCAGAAGTATGTATAAAGGCCGGCGATGCGCTGCAGGAACAGGACGACGAAATAAGCAGTCAATAGCCATGTCGCTTCCGTGTGACCGATGTGGCGCGCACCGTCTCGCTGCGTTCTTGGCCGACGCCAAACCGCGAGCAGCAGGAGCACCAGCAGCACGAAGTCGGCGCCCAGTGACAGGACCATCATTCCGTCCTGATCGATGCCGAGACCTGGCAAGAGGATAAACGCGGCGCCGAAGAAGGCGAAGACGCCGACGATCCGGGGTAGCCAATAGGACCAATGGTCAGCCGCTTCGTTGGTGATCGGC
Source organism: Mesorhizobium sp. M1295 (assembly GCF_040318135.1). Lineage (NCBI taxonomy): Bacteria > Pseudomonadati > Pseudomonadota > Alphaproteobacteria > Hyphomicrobiales > Phyllobacteriaceae > Mesorhizobium > Mesorhizobium sp. M1295. The sequence goes on along the minus strand of NZ_JAMYLU010000026.1, from coordinate 78,921 downwards.
AAAGCACGAACCTCGACGGCATTCTCGACATTCATGAAGGAAGGGACGAGCATGGCCATGACGTACATGCGCACACCCCATGTAACGACTGCCGCCATCAGAAATGTCAGTACAATCTCGCGGATAAGCATTGGCCAGTCGAACAACATGAACGCGCCGGCGCTGCCCAGTGCGAAAGAGACGATCAGCATGCTGGAATAAAGCATGCGACCACCAATCTTCTTGGCTCGCCCAATCGGCGTATCCTTCGGTTGCGCGATAATCCAAAGACGAAATGGACGGGTGAACTTGAACGTTGCCCAAGTGAGTGCCAGGCCGGCAGCGATGAACATCGCAATCAGCACAAATACGGCGGCTGACCCCTTGCTGGACATATCCTCCATCGTCTCTGCCCGAACGCGCGCGAACTGGCCTGGCAGCAAGGGCAAAGTTCGCACGATTCTTTCGATATGATGCCTGATCCCATCAAGCGTCGAGGATGCCATCGTATTCATCTGGCCGGGTGCGGCCACGGCGCCGGACGATGCGTCGGTCGGCGAAGCTCCTGTCTCGGCAGGCGCTCCCGTTGACCCGGCGTCCTGATTTCGCTGTTCGGCCACCCAGGCCTTCACTGATGGATCGTCGAGAAGCTCGAGCAGCTGTTTGACCCTTTCAGGCGGGGCGGTCGCCGGCGCCTGCGCCTGTGCCTGACCTGTCAACAAAAGGGCGATCCCAAAGACGAGCGGCCTGGCAATCAGGGCAAACATCGCAGTCAGGTCTCCGAGACGCCGTGCCAGGCGCGCCAGGTTCCTGGCCCCCAATCGTCGAATGATGCGTGGCATCGTGCTGTTAACCTTCCGGTCAGATCGGCTAGCAACGACATCTATGTCCGTTGTTGCCCTACCTTGAAGAAACCGATGTTGCGGTGCAAGACGTCATCGTTTCGACCCAGACCGTTACGCCGGGTACTTCGCGGTGTCTACTTAGCCGCCGGGGGAGGGCATTCCGACCTAGGCCCAGCCTCCAGCCGTTATATGAACTGCGCATCCGTGATGCTGGGCGTAAAAGACCCGGCACCAGGATCCCCCAGGCCAGAACGCGTATGCCGCGGTGGGCATCGCCGACCGAGGCTATGTGATGGAAACTGGGCGCATGACCGTGCAGGGAAGAACGATGGCGACGTCAGATATCAGGATCCGATTTCCCCCGGGAGCCGCCACATTCGCACACGACCTGTACCACGCAATTCCGTTTCCGCGAGTGGGTCGCAAGCAAAATTTGGTCCAAGCAGTTTGTGAGTTGCATCCGAAATACGGATTTCATCGGGCTCCGCGGACGTTTGGATACGTGCGGCGAGATTAACGGTGTCGCCCCATAGGTCATAGGCAAACCGCCTTGTGCCTATGACGCCCGCCACGATTGGTCCTGAGTGAATTCCAATTCTGAGTCTTATCGGTTCTCCTGCGAAGCGTTCGAGCTTAACCGCCTTCCGCAGTTCAAGTGCATAGTGCGCAAGGGCTTCCGCATGATCGGATCGCGCGGCGGGCAGGCCAGCGACCACCATCACACAATCGCCGATTGTCTTGATCTTTTCGCAGCCGTATCGCTCCGAGAGCAGATCCGCCGCCTTGAAGAAGTAATTTAAAATAGCGAGCGTCGTCACGGCTCCGACGTTCCGCGCTCTTTCCGTAAAACCGACGATGTCGGCAAAAAGCACACTCACCTCTGCGTAGTTGTCTGCAATTTCTTCGTGCGCTTTTAGCCGCTCCGCGATAGACGCCGGAAGAATGTTGAGGAGCAGGGCTTCGGCGCGCTGGTATTCACGCGACAATCCCTCTTGGCTCGCCCTCAACGCCTCGTTCATCGATTGTAATTTCTCGTTGAGTTGACGCTCCCTCTCTTGCAGGAGCGTCATTTCATAAGCCTTCTGTTGAAGTCGCTGCCTATTGTCGCGTTCGGCAGTGGCGTCAAGAAAGAGCAGCCACACGCAGGCATTGTCAGCAAAAAGATGGAGGTCCGCGACACGCCCGCTGGGCAGTTCGACCATGGCCATATGATATGGAAGCTCCGGGCAGGGCAGCAAACCTTCCATGAATTCAAGCTGCTCGGCAACAGGCTTACCTATGCGAACTGATGAGAGTCCGTAATGTTTAACGTTGCCGCCCTTCGCAGCTATGCAAAGCTGGGCGTCGATTTTCAGATATGCGACGGAGCGCTCGTTGTAGAAGAAATCGTAAATCCAGCTTCTGACTTCTCTTGGCAATTCATGCATGGTCTATTTTGCGACCATCGAAGCAAGCTGACGAAACGCATCATCAACATGTTCACCCGAAAGCGCACTTGTTAGATAGATTTGCCATCCAAGTTGCCTCAGTTCGTTAATTTCACTATCCGATATTGCCCACCGATCGGCCAGATCGGATTTGTTGAGCAGCAATACAAACGGCATAGCGCCGAATTCAGCCTCGGCCCGCTCGCGCAACGTGAGCGCCACGGCGAGAGTGGCGGCGCGGGTTCCATCGACGACAAGCACGAGCCCGCTCGCACCTCGCACATAGCTGACGCGGAATGAGCCGATATCGTCTTCGCCGGCCAAATCCCACAAAATCAGATCCACGGTTTTGTCCGGGAATGCGACACTCTTCTTGTCGATTTTCACTCCCACCGTGGTCAAGTAGGTTTCTGAAAAGATGCTTTGCACAAACCTGCGAACCAGACTCGTCTTTCCGACAGCGAACCCGCCCAACATGCAGATCTTCTTTTGCAATTTCCTGGGCTCCGCCCTAGTGGAAGTTTACCGTAACCGAAACTCTGCGGTTGGCGGAGTTCCCCGTTCGGCTATTTTCAATCTCCGCTGGCTCAAAGGTGCCCGCGCCGCGAACCAAGAGCAACTCCGGATCGACGCCGCGCTTCTTGAGAAGCGCACGAACTGTTTCCGCGCGCGCGGCGCTGATCGACAATTTGGCCGTTTCACGGCCCGTCTCGTCCGAATGGCCGGTCAACATGAACTGTGCTGTCACGCCTGCGTTGCGGGCGTCCTTGGCCAATTGCTTCAACTGATTCGCCAAATTGTCGAGAACCGGCAGTTGCTCTGGTCCCGGTACAGCCTTGCCAGAATCGAAGAAAATGTTGACCGCTTGAATAGCCTCCCTCGAATGAGTGAGTTGCGGAGGGGTCAACTCACGCAGCTCGGAGATTTCTAGAGAGAGTCCGTCCGCGGACAGCTGTTGGGCGGCGACCCGCGCCCGATCTATCCATGCGGCAGGAGCCTCACCCTGGGCAACAATGCGATCCTTGATGATCATAAGCCGAACCGATTTCGGCGGAGCCAGCGACGCCATCAGCCGCTTCAGCACGAACTTCGGATCAAGGCTTTGATAGAATTGCCACTGTGAATGAACGCGAGCAGGATCGACCCCTGTTCCGGACAGCAGAGCCTGCGGGTTGGCGGCCTGCGGGTCTCTCAGGCCGGAAATATAGAAATGTCCGCCCCTCACCGTTTGTTGGGCGACGATGATTCCCGCTTGGGCCTCCAGTCGCGACACATAAGTCTGCCAGTGCTCCGCCGCGCGTGCTTCGGGGCTCACATCACGAACCTTGGAGATGTCGAATTCCGGTCCGCCTGCCGAAAGCTGTCGGGCCGCTGCGCGCGCCCGATCTATCCAGGTGTCGGGAGCCTCACCCTCGGCAACGATGCGGTCCTCGACGATCGAAAGCCGAACTGATTTCGGCGGGGTCAGCGACACCATCAGCCGCTTCAGGACGAACTTCGGATCAAGGCTCTGATAGAATTGCCACTGCGAATGAACGCGGGCGGGATCGACCTCCGTTCCGGACAGCAGAGCCTGCGGGTCGGCGGCAAGCGGGTCTCTCAGGCCGGAAATATAGAAATGTCCGCCCCTCGCCGTTTGTTGGACGACGATGATTCCCGGTTGGGCCTCCAGTCGCGACACATAAGTCTGCCAGTGCTCCGCCGCGCGTGCTTCGGGGCTCACATCACGAACTCTGGAGATGTCGAATTCCGGTCCGCCTGCCGAAAGCTGTCGGGCCGCTGCGCGTGCGCGATCTATCCAGGTGTCGGGAGCCTCACCCTCGGCAACGATGCGATGATCGACGATCGAAAGTCGTACTGAATCCGGCGGAACCAGCGACGCCGTTAGCCGCTTCAACACGAACTCCGGATCAAGACTCTGATAGAATTGCCAGCGTGAATGAACGCGGGTTGGATCGACCTGCGTTCCGGCCAACAGCGACTGCGGGTCGGCGGCAAGCGGGTCTCTCAGGCCGGCAATATAGAATTGGCCATCGCGCACCTTTTGTTCGGCAACGATGATGCCCGGCTGGGTCCCCAGGCGCGACACATACGCCTGCCAGCGTTGCCCGGATTGCCAGGAAAGAAAGAACCAACCGCCTGCGGGAATCAAAACCAGCAGGACTGCAGCCACTACCAGCCACGGAAATCCCTGGTTTGATTCCTCCTGCTTCAGTTCAACGCAGGTCTGCAACTGCGTCTCTACGCCGGCCAACTGCGAACTGTCGCCGTCAAACTGCTCTAGAGCCTGTGAGTATTCATCATGGATGCGAAGCAATACATCGCGAATTATTTCATGTAATTCCTCCGGCGGATTTCCCCGGATCACCGCAACCAGGGTCGCAAACGGTCCAACTTCCGACCAGAGACGAAGCTCTCCGAAACGAATAGTGTCCAGGCCGCTCTGTTCTTTCTCGTTAAATGAGTCTTTTACAAAATCCTGAATTGCACTAAGCATCGAAGAGATCAGTTGAGGATCTTCGCTGGTTGCGTTTTCGGCAGTTACATGCTTGATCAAAAGCCCGGAATTGCGGTGAATGAGAAAGGCGTGTTCTACACGATAGACAAGAGAATGCCTGAGAACAACTTCTGAGAAGCTTGCCCCCGTTCTCCAAGCTTCAAATCTCCACTTGAGCCCATGCCAAGTAAATATATGTCTTAAAGTTTCATTCAGCGACTGAAAGGTTTGGTCGATCTTTTCGCCGATCGACTTGCGAATAGCCGGCAGAAACACCGGGTATAATATATCCGTCAGCGTGCGCGGGCTTTTCTGGATGGACCGTTGCACAGCCCTCTCGACAGCCGGCGCAAGGGCCTCTCCGAGTTGCGCATGAAGCGCACGTGCGGCTGCACTGGGGAGAACGCTCCCCAGTGCAGCCGCAAGCTGCTCGGGTTCGTCGAGCAGGTGCGTAACTCGTGAAAGCTCCGAAATTTCGCGACCGACCAGCAACTGGCGAAGCGTTTCCATGCGAGGATCGGCGGTTGGGATTCCGTCGAGACGCGCACGATAGTCCGGATCAACGTTCCGGGCAATTTCGATCAAAAGGCGAGCCAGAGCCTCGCGATCAATCTCTGTATCGTTCGAAGCTGCTCTTTGAGGAAGGCTGATTGGGTCGACGGTCGACGTCAAGTTCCGATCAACTCACTTTCCAGGTACGCTCCGAGTTGCTCTTGCTGCCGACGGGATCCTGATTTAGACATTTTGCAACCTCGACAAACAGGCCAGCCAAAAGATTTCGGTCGGTCTTGACATTGCCGAGATCGGAAAACATTTTCTCCATCAGCATCTGAATGCTTTCATTCTTTTGCTTGATTTCCTCACGCAGCAAATGGTCGTTTCGATTTATCCGGTCCGCAACTTCGCGCTCAAGCTCGCTCAACTGATCCGACAACGCGCGCACCTGCTTTTCAAGCGCCTGATTTTGCTCGCGAAGATTCCGGTCAATCTCCTTGTCGGCGTCGGCTCGCGCGTCTTTTTCGTTCCGCAATTGCGCGGCAAGCGAGTCGACCTGCTTCTTTGCATTTGACTCGTACATTTCAAGATTGCGCTTGGCCTCGGATTCGACATCCTTGAAGCGCTGCAAGACCCGTTCTTCAAGCTTGGAAAAGCGGCGGTCATAGTCCTGCATCTGGTTGCCGAACAGCAGATCACGTATCTTGTCGACACCTACAGCGTCGCCGGGGGCCCCGCTCTCGCGAGCCTGGCCCGCCACGAAGGTCAGCCCGTTTCCGTCTGCATTACTTATCAGATTTGCGTCCGCTTTATTTGCCGAAGAAGCGGTACTCGAAGATTCCTTGGCCATCCCATGCCCCTTCTTTTGAACATTGTCACAGCGCTAATTTAGCAACTGATAAACATGTCAGCAAAATAGCCGACCCGCAAGCCGGAATCTTCTCGGCTTAAGTCGTTTCGTGCGTCCCCATTCGGGTAGATTTGGACATGCGGCTCGATCCGGATCAGCTTACGCTCGCGTCTCGCCCGCGATCATCTTTTTGCAGATGAAATGCGGGAAAGGAAATGCCGCGGCGCATCGGCCTCAGTCTAAGCCGTCGGGCATGCGCGCTTGCCATTCGGCCTGTCTTCAAGTCTTTTTCGCCTGCCTCTAATTCGCCCCGATCTTGACAGGGCAGTGCTGCCAGCCGATGCCGTCATCCGGTTTTGACATTCGCCGACTCTTGCCGAAGAAAACGAAAGCTCGATGATCCAGGACAATGCTACCGCAAGGCGGTGTGGTACCGATGCTCAATGCCGAGCAAACCGTCGGCGCAACGCTTGTCGGCATCCGCCGGCAGACCTACCAGATACTGGATATAGTCGTGGTAGACGATGGGTCGATGGACTGATCGGCGTCGATTGTGACGGCCTATGCCGAGAAAGATCGACGCATCTTGTTCTACCTTCGAACCGGGCGCGAGTAAGACGGCGTGGCGCCTAATCCCTTGGTTTCAATCGTGGTTCCTGCGCACAACGCGGAGGTAACGCTGGCGCGCGCACTCGATTGCCTTCTCGATCAGGAAATAATGGACTGGGAGGCGATCATCGTCGACGACGCCTCCACGGACCGCACCCCCGCGATCATCGCCGGTTATGTGGAGCACGATGCCCGATTTCGGACGTTAAGCTCTTGCGCGTACAGCGCCGCCGGCGCGCGCAATAGCGGGATTTCGACAGCGCGCGGCCACTGGCTCATGTTTTTGGATGCGGACGATTGGGTGGATGCCAGCTTCCTTGCGAAAATGCTGGCCGCACTTGAAGCAGCGCCCGATGCGGTCGCCGCCTATTGCGGTTCTCGGCGCGTGATGCCCGATGGCGAACTCACCCCGTCGAGCATCGCAACGGAGGTTGCGATCCAGCCCTTCGAGACATTCGCCCGCCGGTGTGCCATCGCCATTCACGCGCTGCTGGTCGACCGGGAGACAATTGTCGAGTTGGCCGGTTTCGATGTGTCGCTGCGCACCTGCGAGGACTGGGATCTGTGGCAGCGCCTCGCACGTCTAGGCAAAAATTGGGTGATGGTCGACGCGCCGCTCGCTTTCCATCGGGTCAGCCCCAACTCGCTCAGCCGCAATTCGACGCAGATGCTGGCAGATGCGGAAATCGTGATCGCCCGCGGTTTTTCTGCTGATCCCAGGGTCAAACACCCAGCATCGGGTCACGCCAATGGAGCAATCGAGGCGAACGGCCGCACCGCTTCCGAAGCACTCGCGTGGTTCGCGTTGTGGAACGCCGCATCGGATTGCGGCTGCGGCTCGCGCTCGATCAACCCGCAGTCCCTGCGCGCGCTCCCGCCAGGACGTAAGTGGGCGCGTGAGATCGCCAAGGTGGTCTTCGATGGCCTTATGGCAGGAAGCCTATCGGTGCCAGCGCAATTGGCTGCCAAGTGGGACAGGTTCGGCGGCTCCCTCACCGAATTAATCATCGAACTCGGCAAGGTCTGGGACGATCCCGTAGCGGGTCGCCGCGTCCAGTATCACCTCGAGCAAATGCTTCTCGACTTCGACGATCTTGCCGCGCCGCGCAAACTGGCGCGGACACTCGGCATTCGCGTCGACGCTCGAAATCCGACCTCGATCGAGCTTCCGGAAGGAATCGATCAAATTTATGCTTATCTGATGATGGATGGCCAGATCGAGGCTTTCGTACAGTTCGGCGTACTCGGGAAAGTGACAAGGCGTCATTGGACTGAGTTGATCCTGAATTTCGTGCCCCCTGAGCGGCTTATGCACAGTGCCGCGCCGCTTGCGAGGCGATCACCTGTACATGCACCGCAAAAGGGCGTCGGTGCCGACAAGTCAGACATGTTTGCAGCCGAGGCATTGTTGTCCATAGCGGGACGCCGGTCTGATCGGGACAGCCATTTCGGCAAACTCGCGGGATTGGCCGCGGAAGCGCAGGCGCTGGTTGGGTCGAGCGCCGAAACTAAAGAGCCTCTTGCAGCGCCGCGCCGTGCACGGGCCGCGGATGGGCACGACAATGATCGCACGTCTTTCTGGAATCGCCATTTCGCGACCGAGGATCCCTGGAACTACGGCTCGCCCTATGAGCAGGAAAAATATGAGCGGCAGCTCGAAATTTTGCCTGTCGGTCCCATCGGACGGGCGCTTGAGCTGGGCTGCGCGGAGGGCCACTTCACGCGTCAGCTGGCGCCGCGGGTGGGCCATTTGACCGCAACCGACATCTCCGCCGTAGCCATCGGGCGGGCGCGCGCGCGATGCGGCGATCAGCCGAACGTTGAGTTCGGCGTACTGGATTTCTCCGCCGACACGCTGCCGGGTGAGATGGATCTGATCGTCTGTTCGGAAGTGCTCTACTACCTGGATGATCTCGCCGAGTTGCGGCGCATCGCCAAAAAACTCGTTGAGGCGTTGGCGCCTGGCGGCAGTTTCATCAGCGCACACGCGTTCGTGCTACGTGACAATATCGAAAGGACGGGCTTCGACTGGAACACATTCGGTGCACAAGCGATCTCAGAGACGCTGGCAGCGACCGACGGCCTCGTCCTCGAGCAATCGATCCAGACCGAGCTCTACCGCATAGACCGCTTCCGCCGCCTGTCACCAGGCGACGTGGCGACGGAACCGATGATTGATCACGTGCCAATCCGCGCGCCCGTCGAAATCGGGGTCGCGCGGAAAATCGTCTGGGGCGGGGCGCGGGCCTTGCGCCGCGACGTCGCACGTAGCGAGCGGCGACAGCGTATCCCTGTCCTCATGTATCACAGCGTCTCCGATGAAGGTCCAGCCGCGCTCGCCCGTTTTCGGCTCACGCCCGCCGCATTCGCCAGCCAGATGGCATGGCTGCGCGCCAATGGCTTTCACGCGATTAGGTCCGAGCAGCTGGAATGGTTCATCGCCAACCGTCAGCCTTTCGTTGGCCGCCCAGTGCTCATCACCTTCGATGACGGCTTCCAGAACTTTGCCGACCATGCCTGGCCGACCTTGCGCGCGAACGACCTGACCGCGGAAGTGTTCCTGGTGACGGACCTGGTGGGTGAAAGTGCACAGTGGGACGCCTACAGTGGCCCGCCGACGCAGCTTATGGACGCCAGGACAGTGCGACGCCTCGCCGGCGAAGGTGCGTTCTTCGGAAGCCATCTGGCGACGCATCGCGCGATCGATGGTCTGTCGAGCTCTGACTTGGCCGCCGAACTCCTGCGCTCTCGTATGTTCATCGAACGGTGGACCGGTCGGCCAACCACGGCGTTCGCGGCACCCTTCTCGGTCACCGACCGACGGCTTGGCAGGCTGGCCAAGGAGTGCGGCTATCGGATCGGCTTCGGCGGCAGACACGGGCCGGCGGACCTCGATTGCGATCCCATCGACCTTCCGCGGATCGAGATTCGCGGGGATCGCTCGCTCGATTACTTTGTTGCCCGTATCGAGGCCGTGCTCGAATGAACGGTGAGCTTGTCAGTGTCATCATTCCCGCTCACAATGCGCAAGATACAATCGACGAGACGCTCCGCAGCTGCGCGCTCTTTCGAGATTGTTGTTGTTGACGACAGCGTTCTGACGGTTGGAAGGGGTGCTGTCGCAGCCACCCCACGATACAGGAGCCATCCACAGAGGACATCGCTAGTCCAGAGGCGACAGAAAGCATTGCCAGGACCGTACATTCTGGCTCGTCGAGGCCAATGTTAGATTTGTAACAAATTGGTTCCGCTTTTTGTTCAGTGCCGCGCCCGTTTACCTCGTTCGCAAGTCTATTGGGCCACTTGGGACACGGCTGACATCAGCTCCTGCGGGCTTGGCGCCCCAAACATGTATCGCCCGCCCTCTGGAACCTCCGTGAAGCTCCAGCGGACGATCCCCTGCCGATCCAGTAGGAACTGACCGACCAGTTGTCCGTGTCCCGTTGCCATCATCTGCTCGTCGGCTTCGGTCAGTTCGTAATGGTCCCTCTTATTAAGGATTTCGCTGGCCGCAATGGGGTCCATAGGACCGGGCAACTCGCCTGGTATATCGACCCGCATATCCTTTGCCGCTGCCATCGAGACCTTGTACGGCCAGTTCGTCTCGTTTTGGGTGAATTCGAGATTGGGCAGTCCAAAAGCACGATGTGAAGCGCGTTCAGGGTCGGAGGCCGCAAGCAGATTCGGCATCGGATGGTAGCGGAAATAGAGACGCGCCCGTTCGATTGGCGTGTTGACCACCGTCAGGCTCTCCACGCCCTTTTCGCGCAGCTCCGGATCAAGCCGCGCCTGGGCGGCGATATGGCGCCGGCAAAACGCACAATGCAGACCTCGAAACAGGCCGACCAGCACCGGCTTTTGGCCGCGAAAGTCGTCAAGCGCGATCTTGCCTTCCTGGGTAATGGCGTCGAGTATCAAGTTCGGCGCACGGTCGCCCGGTTGAAGCGGTACCAAGTCACTACGCGCGGACATTTTCCACCTCCAACCCCGGCTAGTCGAGAAAAGGCAGCACCACAAGCGCTTCCGGGTCGAGCCCGTGCTGGGCGCATATACCCTGCGCCAGGGAAAAGTAGCGTTCGGCCTCGGCCAGATTGTCGAGGTCGAGATTAAGCGTTGCAAGACCATCATAGCACGGAAACAGCAGTTGGGGTTCGCCCGTTTCGCGGGCTACGTCCAGTGCTTCGTGGAACAAGCCAACCGCCAGCTCCGGACGCCCGTTGCACTGGTGGATCTGCCCAAGCACGATCAACGGCACCGGCAGGTGCTCGCGCTGGTCGAGCGCCCGGTCGATCTCGATGGCCTTCTCGGCAGCAGGTACGCCCTCCGTTGGACAGCGATCCGTGAAAGTACAACAAGCGACCGCCAGATTGGCGAGGAGGCGCGCCTGGAAACCCAAATCACCAATATGGCGCGCCACTTCAAGACCGCGCCGACAGACCTCCATCGCGTGCGCCGGATCGATGGTCGTGTAAAGCACGCCGAGATTGGTGTAGCCGCGGCAGGCCGCGCCCAGTAGACCGGCGGCTTCGGCCAATTCAATGCTATGCTCAACCTGACGCACGGCCTCACGGTTTCGCCCAAGGCGAGCCAGCGCAACAGCCTTGGTATTGAGTGCCTCGGCGGTCACAAGGGTGGCATCACGCCCTACCTCGGAGACATGCTCCGTTGTCAGAGTGCGTACGCAATCCAGCGCCGCGTCTGCCCATTTTGCCGCGAGAGCGTGATCTCCGCTACGGAACGCCTGTCGGCCACGTTCTTGCCAGAGATGCGCCTGCTCGATCGGGGCATCCGCTCCATCGAGGAGCGCTGCCGCTTCAGCATAGCGGGATTCTGCGTCGTCCCGCTTGCCGACGTCCCAGAGCAGCCGACCGATCTTGCGTAAAACTCGCGCCGACGCGACGCGATTGGCCGACTCGCGGTATACCTGCAACACCGTTTCGTAATGGTGGTGCGCGATCTCGCGGCGGCCTGCCGGGCCGCTCAAATCGGCAATGCGCTCTGCAATTGCCAGTTTGAGCGGTGTTTGCCCGATCGCGCCCAACGCAGTCAGTGCTCGCTCGTAGAAACGAAGGGCGTCGTCGTTGGCGTATATCATGCGAGCGCGATCGCCCGCCGCCTGCAGGTAATGCGCGCCCTTCTCCCGCTCGGCGCTCTGTGCGAAATGATGACCGAGCACGGTCAAATCCTCGAGCCGCTCCGGCTTGTCGCCGCACAGTTGCTCCAAGGCAGCTCCGACCCGCCCGTGGATGTCGGTCCGCCGTTGCAGGAGTAGATTCTGGTAGATCACGTCCTGCAGCAATGTTTGCGTAAAGCGGTAGCTTTGCGACGAGACCGAGCCTGATCCGGCAACTTCCTCGATGATTTCCGCATCGCAAAGCAGTTCGCAGCCGGCTTCGAGCCGGCCGGGGTCGGTTGTCACAGTTTTCAGAAGTGTGGCATCGAAGCGCGGGCCGATTACCGCGGCCTCCTGGGCCAACCGGCGCACCTCTTGGGGCAGCCGGTCGACGCGGGCAAGCAACATTGCCTGGATAGTGGCGGGGATGCCGGTTGCGACTTCGCCTGCCACAGTCCGCCATCGCTGGCCCTCTCGCATCAGTACACCGCGATCGATAAGGCCGCGAACGATCTCCTCTAAAAAAAGGGGGTTGCCGCCCGCGCGCTCGAGAATCTGGTCGAGAAGCCCTCCTGCGGAGTTTACCCAGCTCTCGCCGAAAAGCGCCGCCAGCAGGCTGCGTCCGTCATCACTGCTGAGCGGCGGAAGCCTGAGCGCTGTGTGACTGACCCGACTTGAGTCGAGCTGGTCGTTATCCGGCGCCGGACGATGCGTGACCAGCAACATCAACCGCGTGCGCTCCAACCTGTCCATCACGAAACGTAGTGCCTCAAGCGACACGGCGTCGGCCCAGTGCAGGTCTTCGACGACAATCAACAGCGGCGACAACGCAAGCCGCCGTTCGATGATTGTGCGGACTGCGTAGAGAATTTGCCGCCGCAGCTGCTCGGGTTCGACATGCTGCAAGGTGGCATCGGGGTCGCCAAGGCCGAGCACATGGTAGAGCAAAGGCATCAGCCGCTTCGCCTCCTCGCCCTGCAGGCCGAGATCGGTAAGCAAGCCTGCGAGCTTCCCCCGCATTTCGTCCCCATTGTCGTTTTGCATCATCCCGGCAGCGCTGCGCACCACTGCGCCCAAGGCGCCAAATGATTGTTCGCCCAGCGGTGAGCACGTGGCCAGCCGCACGGCGACGTTGCGAAAACGATCCTCGTCGCCGACGCGGGCGACGAACTCCTTCACCAGCCGCGATTTCCCGATACCGGCTTCTCCGACGAGGCGGACGAGTTGGGCCGAGCCGCTGCACGCCTGGTCAAGGCTCGCCATCATTCTACTGAGCTCCGCACCACGACCTATCATCGGCGCACTGAGGCCGAGCGCCTCGAGCCCACGCGCTGCACGCGGCGTCGCAAGCGGTGCATCCAGTCGATGGACGAGCACACTGCCAGCCTTGCCGCGAAACACGACATCACCCAGCGACTCGTAAGAGAAGGCATGCCGGGTCAGTCTGTGAGTGAGCTCGCCTACCAGCACCTCACCCGGTGCGGCCAGCGATTGCAGGCGTTGCGCCGTATTCACTGTGTCGCCGGTCACCGAATAGGATTTGGCGGTGCCGATGCCCAATCCGCCAGTAACGACCGGACCAGTGTTTATGCCGATGTGGAGCAACAGAGGCGAGCCGGAGTGGGGGGTGCTTTCGCCGAGCCGCGCCGTCCGGGCGATCATGTCGAGAGCGGCGCGAAGCGCACGTTCGGGATCGTCCTCATGCGCGACCGGCGCACCGAACAACGCGAGCAGTGCATCGCCGATGAATTTGTCGACGAAACCACCAAAGTTTCGCACGGCCGCCGTCAATTCCTTGAACAGTTTGTTCTGCAGCGCTTGCATGACCTCGGGGTCGAGCTGCTCGCTGAGCGTCGTGAAGCCGCAAAGGTCGGCGAACAGGACCGTTACCGTCCGGCGATCGGCGTCAGAGAAGGGATGCAGCCCTTCTTCGCTTTCGATGTCCGGAAGCATCGATGGAGTTCGAGAAGGCGGCACAATGGTCCGGCTTGGTGTCGGAGCAGGCCGTTCGACGACTTTTGCGGGCGCACCGACGTTTGCCCCACATTTCGGACAAAACTCGAAATCAGGTGCGCAGGGGTAGCCGCAACTGGCGCATGGCACGGGCTGGCGCCTGCCACACCTCGGACAGAAGGCGTAACCGCCCTCAACCTCGAAACCGCAGCCCGAGCAGTCCATCGAACAAGACCTCACTAGAGGCCGTCCCGGCGTGACCTCGCCACGCACTTCACGGCCAGGCTATTCGCAAGGATGCACCGATAGTCGTCGACCGGCAAGCGGCAGCGCAAATGGGCATCGAGCGATCAGTGTGGGTCCGGTGGCAGAGCGCTGCGGGCAGGCATTGTTGAAGGCGCAATAGTTGTCGGATCCGCGAACGCCGCCGAGACAGCCGCGCTTGCCGAAGGGGCTGTCGGCTCTGACGGGATTGGCGTAAGCTACAGTTAAGGGGGTGCACACATGCACCGCATCATCGCCATGGCGATCTTAGTTCTCGCGGCCGCGTTCAGCTCCGCGCGGGCGGAGGTGCTGATTGGGGTTTCATCTGCGATGACGGGACGGCTCGCCTGGTTCGGCGAGCAGGCGCAGCGTGGCGCCGAGATGGCCGTGGCCGACATCAATGCGACGGGTGGCGTACTCGGCCAGCAGATGAGGCTCATCACGGCCGACGACTTCTGTGATCCCGAGCAAGCGGTCGCCGCAGCCCAGAAACTGGTGGGTGATGGTGTGGTGCTCGTCGTCGGGCACTACTGCTCTGGAGCCTCGATCCCAGCATCGAAGGTGTACGAGGCGGCGGGCGTTTTGCAGATTTCACCAGGATCAACCAATCCGCTGTTGACTGAACAAGGCCGCGCCAACGTTTTTCGAGTCATTGGTCGCGACGACACGCAGGGGATCGTGGCCGGCAACTACCTGGCCGAGCATTGGAGCAACAGCAAGATTGCGATCCTTCATGACGGCACCACTTATGGAAAGGGTCTTGCTGACGAGACTCGAAAACAGCTGAACAAGCGCGGCGTAGTCGAAGCGATCTACGAGGAATACACACCCGCGAAGAACGACTATTCGGCCGAGATCGCTGCGCTAGAGGCTGCGAACATCGCCGTGGCATATGTCGGCGGATATCATGCCGAGGTCGCACTCATGGTTCGCGCTGCGCGCGACCGCGGCTACACGGTTCAGCTAGTCTCAGGCGATGGCATGGCGACCGAGGAATTTGCTTTGATCGCCGGCCCCGCGGCTGAGGGTACCCTCTTCACGTTCCCCGCGGACGCTCGCCGAAATCCCGAAGCCGCCTCGGTCGTCGAGCGGTTCCGGGCTGAAAACTTCGAGCCCGCAGGCTACACGCTGCTCAGTTACGCCGCCGTCCAGGCCTGGTCGCAGGCAGTGGACAAGGCCGGCTCACTAGAGCTCCAAGCCGTGATAGCGGCGCTGCGCGGCAATCAATTTGATACTGTGTTGGGCCGTATCGACTTTGACAACAAGGGCGATCTCACGAGCCAAAACTGGGTATGGTACGTCTGGCGAGGTGGAGAGTACGTGCCGGTCGAATAAGGACCGCCGATGCCGTCGCCGCTTGAGACAGCTGATGGAGATCGAGTTAGCTGGACCGTTCAGAGCTATGTGTCGCCGTTATGCTTGAACGCTTCGGCATACGTGGCCGTCTGTTGCTCGCTTTTTTCGGCATCAGCACCTTCGCCGTACTCGCGACAGCGGCCGCTCTCTATGCCTTCCTCCAGGTAGGAGAGGTCGTCGACCGCATCACCAAGGATCGGGTACCGTTGGCGCTCGCGTCCCTCCAGCTGTCGCGCCAGGCAGAGCGGGTAGCCGCCTCTGCGCCCGCCGTACTTACTTCGACCAGCAAAGCTCAGCACGGCGAGGTTTCCGCCGCGGTCGGGGTCGAGATGACGCGCCTCGAGGAACTGCTTGCCGCACTCAAAGGTGCCACGCTTAGCACCGCGGTGGTGGCTGAGATCGAGGCTGCAGTTCTTGGTCTGCGGCGCAACCTCAACGCCCTCGACGACCTTGTTGTCGCCCGCCTCACAGTGGTGGCGCGCAAAGAAGAACTGTTACGCCGCTTGTCGGCTACGACAAATGCAAGCCAGCGTCTTGTGGCGCCCGGTATCCTCGTGATGAATTCCAAGCTCCAGCAATGGCAGGCGGTTACAGCCGACACGTCGCTCGCGCCGGATCGCGGTGCGGCGGCGGCGGCCGACCTGGTCCAGGCAATTGCGGCCTACATTCCGCAGCAGAAAGCGCAGCAGGAGATATCGGCGGTCAATGACGTGCTGGTCAAGACGACGGACGCGCCAACGCCAGACGATCTGACGTTGATCCTGTTTCCGCTGCGCCGGTCGCTCGCCGTTCTCGACACGGTTTCCACCGAGATCGACGAGAGGCTGCGAACCCGTTTCCAACAGCGGGTCGGCGAGTTCAAGGCATTGATCGACGGCGGGAACAGCATCCCGAAGGCGCGCAAGGACGAGCTAGCAGTGCTCGCAGAGGGCGAAAAGCTTCTGGCCGAAAACAATCGGCTGTCGCGCAGTCTCACCGCTGCCGTCGATCGCCTGGTCGCCGCGGCAGACCGCGAGATCACCGCGTCCGGTCTCGAAGCCGCGACGGTCCAGCGCTACGGTACCGGAGTTGTCCTTGGCTCCGCCTTTCTCACCCTCTTGAGTTCCGTTCTGGTTGTCTGGCTCTATGTCGACCGTAGCCTTCTCGCCCGTCTGGGAGAGGTGAGCCAAAGCATGTTCGCAATCGCCGGCGGCGATCTTCGTGCGCCGCTGCCTGCCGCGGGCCGCGACGAGATCGGCCGGATGGCCGAAGCGCTTAGGCTCTTCCGGGACACCGCAGTCGAGGTCGAGGAAAAGAACCTGCGCGATGTCGCTGAGGCGCGCCAACGGCTCATCGATGCGATCGAGAGTATCTCCGAGGGATTCGCGCTGTACGACGGGGAGGACCGGCTTGTCCTCAGCAATAGCCGCTACCGCGAACTGCTCTACAGCGACCTTGCGATCGAACTGATGCCCGGCACGACATTCGAGCACATTATTCGCCGATCCGCTGAGCGCGGCTACATCAAGGATGCCGAGGGGCGGCTCGAGGAATGGGTCGCCGAGCGGCTCTCCCGGCACCGCAACCCAGGCGAACCGTGGGTGCAGCGGCGAGGCGACGGGCGATGGATCATGATAAGCGAGCGGCGGATCACCGCCGGCGGCACGGTCGCGGTCTATTCGGACATCACTGAGCTGAAGCAACGAGAGGAGAACCTCGCAGAGAAATCCACGGCTCTCGAGGCGCTTTCCAACAAGCTGGCCAAATACCTGGCGCCGCAAGTGTACAGCTCGATATTCGCCGGCCGCCAAGACGTTAGAATCGCCAGCCAGCGGAAGAAACTGACAATATGCTTCTCCGATATCGCCGGCTTTACCGAGACCACTGACAAAATGGAATCCGAGGATCTCACCCAGCTCCTCAATCACTATCTGACGGAAATGTCGAAAATTGCTTCGGATCACGGCGCGACGATCGACAAATATGTCGGCGACGCGATCCTGATGTTTTTCGGCGACCCTGAGACGCGCGGCGTCAAGGAGGACGCGCTGGCGTGTGTGCAGATGGCTCTCACCATGCAAAAGCGGATGAGCGAACTTGCCGAAATCTGGCGTGACATTGGAATTGAGACACCGCTGCGCTGCCGCATCGGCATCCATACCGACTACTGCACTGTCGGTAACTTCGGCAGCGAGGACCGGATGGATTACACGATAATCGGCGGCGCCGTGAATCTCGCCTCGCGCCTGGAACAGGAGGCGCCACCGGGGACCGTCCTCACTTCCTACGAGACGTTTGCGCAAGTGAAGAACACGATCGACTGTGAGGAGATGGGGCATGTCCAGGTCAAGGGGATCGCCTATCCCGTCGCCACCTACCGCGTCATCGATCTGAAGGCCAATCTAGCCGGCGCTTGTCACGCCGTTCGAACCGAGCTGCCGCACTTCAGGCTGGAACTTGAACCGGAGCTGATGTCCGCTGACGAGCGTGACGATGCCGCCACTGCGCTTCGAGACGCGCTGGATCGGCTTTCCCACAAGCCCGGGCAGTAGGGCTTGGTTCACAACGACCCTTCCATGGACGCAAGGAGTAGGATGTGGGACGCAGCTTATTGGCGCTGTCGATGCGAAGGCCACAGAACGGTCGCGGTCAGTCTTTGAACTCGGGCGGAACGTCCGCATCGGAGCCGAGACTTAACATTCACGGCATCACTGGCAAGGTCCGGATATGGCGCAAGTTGCCCGTTCCGGGGCGCCGCCTTAAACGGCAAAGTTTGACCCAGAGCGGCCGCTCGGCGTGACAGTGTCGAACGTCCGAAAGCATGATAGAGCAGTCATTGCCGATTTCGAACTCGCTGTGGACGGGTTCCGCAAGGCCGGTGTCGTGCAATGACAGGTGAGGCCATGTCAGGTCAGGCCTTGAACTGCAGACGGCTCTCAGGCAAGCCATATGACTGTCGAGGCGGAAGCCGTCGTCGAAATCCCAAAACGCATCAGCGTCAAGGAAAGCGGCCGGACCAGACGCCAGAGGCTCACCGATAGTCGCCGTCGCTTGCGGTTGCTCACCAGAAAATCAACCTGAAATAAGGCTTGAAGTGAGGCTCAGGTCGGCTTGATCTCTGCCCGGCCGATCTTGCGCCATCGGGCGTTTTCGCGAACCAGTTTCAGGTCGTCGGTCGTCTCGGCAAATGTCCACAAACGGTATTGTCGGAGCAGGTCCGGGAAGAGCGCCCCTTCCGGCAGGCCGGCAAGCTGCTCCCGGACCGAGATCTTTTCATCGATGACCCGCATGCCCCAGGCATTTTCCCGAACCTGCAGCTCAGCGGCCAGATCGCGCTCTTCCGGCGCGTTTTCGTCTAGCACGGCCAGAAGGATCGAGTGGAAAAGCGCTACATAGCCAATCTGTCTCAGGCCGCCCACGACCCGCACGCGCGGCAATATGGCAAGGACGAGGAACGTCAGGAACAAGTTCGGCAGCAGCACGCCGTCCAGCAGCCTCTGCTTGAGATGCAGCCGCTCGAACGGGATTAAAAGACCATGCGGCCTGTCAGGCTCGATCAGGTGCCCGTTCTCGAGGACGAGCTTGCGCACGCGCTCCTCGCGGATGCCCCAGAAATAGTCCGTGGCATTGGGCAGGAATCTGCCAAACGGGCTCGATGCGGCCTCTTGCAAGGCATGTTCGAGACGCTGGCGTCTTGCGGGTTCAATGAGCAGCCTGGAAAGAAGGCTGCCGTCATGTTCTAGATGCCGTGCCATGGCAGCCGCGGCGAGCCGATCATCGATGAAAACCGGCAGGGCCATGCCGGCACGATCCCAATTGGCGACCAGATCCTCGTTGAGGGCTGTCAGCGCATCGGCGGCGGTTCCAAACACCTTGTCCTGGCTGGCAAGCAGTGTGCCCAGCCAGCGGCTGGCATCCGTTTCATCGCCCACCGCCTCAAGCGCGCGCTTGTTGAGGGAAACGGGACCGGCCACGCAGGCGCTTTTGCGGCACAGTTTGTGGCGCCCGATGCCAAACAGGTTGACCTTGTCGTCGCCGACATCGAGCCATCCCGGCCCCTCCCGGCCAATTGTCTCCATGGTCATCGTCGTTCCCATGAAGCCGAAGAAGGCCGACAGCCCGTTTTCGACCGCGCCGAGCCAGGCAAGCAGGAGGGCATCGAAGGTGATCCGGTCCATCAGAAGCAGGCAGTGCAGGCCGGACTGAATCACCGGTCTGTACTCGAACTCGTCGAGGGTCTTGCCGATCTCGTCAGGCTGCATCATCACACCAAGGCGCTGATGCAAGACTTCGCGCAGGATCGATCGGGCAGCGATCGCCGGGGCCGATGCAGGCCTTGCCACCGGCCGCCACAGATGGCGGGCGTAATCGGAAACCGGTGCATTCCAGTTCTGCTCGATGTCGCGCACGACCTCCGGGCAGAGCAGCGACAGCACAGCCAGAATTTCCACCGGAGGCGTAGGCGTTGGGTCAAGGACGGCGGTCATTGGTCCCGTCTAGCCGCTTGCGGTGCAAACGCCAAGGGAGACCAGACTTGCTGGATGCGGCCGGCCCACACATAGATCGTCAACTCGATCAAGATGGTGTGAGCCGAAATGACCGTCTCCTACGGAGTTCTCCATAAGCAACCGCCTGTTCGCCGACTCGGCACGAATTGTTAGGTTGGCTAAACAGTTAAGGCCAAACCAGCGGATCTTAAAACCGCAGGCGGGCCATGCTCAGGAGGTCGTGGTACTGCCCGTCGGTAAAGCCGGCCTTCACATGCCGGCCTTCGACCTCAAAGCCGTGGCTTTTGTAGAGACGGAGGGCGGGTTCGTTGTCGGCATAGACGGTCAATTCGACCCGCTTCAGGGCGCGCCAGTTGTCGGCTACGTCAAGCAGCGCGCCAAGTATGGCGGAGCCGATACCTTTGCCGACAAAGGCATCGTCAAGGCCGATATTGATCTCGCCGATATGCGAACGGCGCGGCGAACCCTGCACGACCAGGCTGCCATGGCCGACGACCTTGCCGTCCAGCTCGGCAACGATCCAGGTGGTTTCCTGGCCGGACTTGGCGATACGCCGCGCCACCTGCTCCACCATCTCGAAAGGCATCCTGAGCGTGCCCCAGCGGAAGCCCGGCATGTTGAAGATAGCGCAAAGCGCCTCCGCATCGCTTGGCCGGACGGACCGGAGCTGCGGCTGGATTTTCTCGGAGGGTGGCGAGGTCGTGCTGGTCATGGCGTTCCCGGCGAAGGCAATCGGCCCGGTACGATGCACCGGACGTCACCTGAAAATCCAGCCGTCTCTGCAACCTATGATGCCGATTGCGAGCTAAAATACCGGGAGGCGGCGTAGAGTTTGAAGACGCCGCTGATGCCGATCCAGCCGAAAAGGACGAGCCAGCACAATGTCCCGGTCGCTGTCCAGTCGATCCGGTGCACCGCAGCGTCGGTGATGGCGACGCCGAGGATGGCAAGCAGGCCAACCAGAAACTGCGCCAAGCCGAGCACCAGCAGTTCCTCGCGCGGCGCGCTTCTCCAGACCAGATATATACCGCCCGCACCGGCGAGGAAGACGGCGCTGTAGACCTGAGCGTGGAAGGCATCGATCGGCCATGGCCAGATGCCACTGAATGTCAGGGGAAACAGCAACAGGCCGACGCCATAGAGCCCAAGGATCGCGGATTCCGCCGGCATGTAGCCGCGCCATGCGGGATTTAAGGTCACGCCTTTTGCAGAAGGACGGGCCCTGGCCCGCCACAGGAACAGCCCGGATACCGCGACCGAAGCAAGATAGACCAAAAACCACAGCCAGGGCGCTTTGCGCTCGAAGTTGAAATAACCGAGATTGATGAACGAAGCCACCGACACGATCACGGTGAAGATGAAGGCCATGACGAGCACGAGCCTGCCGGGCGACCAGCGATTCCAGACCAGCAGCGCCGCCATCACGACCATTTCGGCGGTGTAGAAGCCACCGAGGAAGCGCGCATTGAACGGCGTGACGGCCCAAGGCCAGCCCGGTTTGACCAGAACAGGCACGAAAAACAGGCCGGCGCCTACGATCAGGACGATGATGACCACCGCAGAGAAAAGGCGCAGGGCCGCGGGAAATGGCGGGTTGTTGGATGTCGGCATGGGAGAAAATCCCAAAGATGAATGCTCCATGGACCATCATAGTGCTGCTTGCGGCCGGTGAAAATCCGCCGAATGGAAATTGGACGGTCACCAGGCTTATCCATTCGAATGGCCGTACGATCTGTTTCGAAGTAAGATGGAGCACTCGGACCAAAGACCGGTCCGGTCAACCCGCCTCGGGGCGCATTTTCCGGAACCTGCACGATGAACGAAGCTCAGGATCTGTTCTCGCTTCTGCGACAATCGGCCGATGTCGATCCACAGGCGATCGACGCGATCAAGCGAACCATCGCGGAGGGCGAGGACCGAGAACTTTGCCGCATCAATGCGCCAGCCTTCGCCAGCAAGCATGGCCTCGACGAGGAGCGCGCCATAAGCGCCTTTCTCCATGCGGCGCGGGTGGGCATCTTCGACATTTCCTGGAATGTTCTGTGCCCCGGCTGTGGCGGCGTGCTCGACACCAACGCCACGCTGAAAACCCTGCAGAAGGACGAATACACCTGCGCGCTGTGCTCCGAGGGCTATTCGCCCACCCTCGACGAGATGGTCGAGGTGACATTCACCGTCAGTCCCCGCGTGCGCAGGATTGCCGCCCACAATCCACACGAATTGCCGGTGGCGGAATATTTCCGCCAGATCTACTGGGCGTCCGGCGTCGATCTGCCGGAAGAGGATTTCGCGGAAAAGATGGAAGCGTTCTCGCTGGAGGATATCGAGCTTGCGCCCGGTGAAAAGGCGGTTCTGCCCATACAGCTTCCGTCCGAATTCATCATCGTCTTCGAGCCGGTCACCCATTCAGCGCAGTTCATCGACGGGAAGGGCGAACCAACAAAGGAGCGCCGGAGCCTCTCTTTGGCCTTCGACCGCGACCATGTCCAGAACCAGACGCTGGAGATGCAACCCGGCCCGTTGCGCATTTCGCTGGAAAACAGGACCGACACCCGCGTGCTGCCGACGGTCTTCATAGCCGGCCAGGCATTGCATGATTTCCTGGGAAAACGCCGGCCCTTCCTGACCGCCAAGCGCCTGCTCACCAACCAGACATTCCGCGATCTCTATCGCACGGATACACTCGACATTAACCAGCGCCTGAAGATCACCAGCCTGACGTTCCTGTTCACCGACCTGCGCGGATCGACCGAGCTTTACGAGCGGGTGGGCGACCTTTCAGCCTTCGATCTCGTGCGCGTGCATTTCCAGGTTCTGCACGAGATCGTCGCAGCGGAGGCAGGCGCGGTAGTGAAGACGATCGGTGATGCGGTGATGGCGACCTTCGTGACGCCTGATCGTGCGATTGCTGCCGCCCTCAGGATGCGCGATGCCATGCGTACGCTCAACGACAAGAGCGGGCGCGAGGATCTGCTGCTCAAGATCGGAGTCCACGCCGGCCCCTGCATTGCTGTGTCTATGAACGACCGACAGGACTATTTCGGCCAGACGGTCAACATTGCTTCGCGGGTCCAGAACCTTGCCAACGCACAGGCGATCTTCGCCACTCGGGCGGTGGTCGACGACAATCTCACCGCCGATCTGTTGCACAGGAAGGCGCTGACGCCCGTGCCCCACGAGGTCTCGCTGCGCGGCATTGAGCGGGAGATAGCAGTATATACGATCCCCTGAAGGCTTGGCCCCTGAAGATTTGGATCGTCTCGGCCCCTCACACGCGCCTACAGATAAAATAACGATCGGCGGGCACCGAAGGCGGCGGCGGGAGGCGTTGCAACTGCGGATGATCTAACGGCATGCCGCTGACCGCGATGCCGCCGACGCGAAGCAGGCGCGCGGTCAGATCGGGAAGCCAGGTAAGGGTCACTGCATCGCGATCTTCATAGCCAGTGCCGATGTCGGCATGAACAAGAGCGGCGTCGATGCCAATGAACCTGCTCGCGGTCTCGCGTATTTCGCCGAGCACGAGATTTTCCGCTTCGGGAATTGAGCTGGCGTGTGCGGCAAGTGCGCGGTCGAACGCTACGATCCGGCGTCCGGGCAGGCGCTCGCGCAGATGGTGGAACGTCCGGCCATTGCCGAGGCCGAGCTCGAGCACAGGCCCCTCCATTTTCGCCACCTCGGCGCAGACATGATCGAGTATGTCGCGCTGTGCGGTCATCCTCCGGATGAAACTGTCGAGGCGACTCATGTGCGATTGTATGTCCTGAACCAGTCCACGAAATCAACTGCCCCCGACCAGAGCGTTTCGCGGCTGAAACCCGACGCCGACGTGTTAAACCCAGATCGAGTCTTGCCGAGGCGAACGATGAACATTGCAACAAGCGAACAGGCCGCTGACAAGGACCATACCGGGTCGAGTCGGCGGCACGGCGCGCGGCGGAATAGCGATCTCACTTGTAGGGGTCTGCGGCGTCCCGCAAGCCGTCGCCGAGGAAGTTGAACGCCAAGATGACGAGAATGACGGGGAGCATCGGCAAAAGCAGCCATGGATAGAACGCGATGACGCTGACGCTGCGCGCCTCGGTGAGCAGGATGCCCCAGCTGGTTATCGGCGCCCTCAGGCCGAGCCCGAGGAAGCTCAGCGCCGTCTCGCCCAGGATCATGCCGGGTATGGAGATCGTCGCCGTCGCGATCAGATGCGACATGAAGCCGGGAATGAGATGCCGCCCGATGATGCGGCTGCTTCTGGCGCCCATCAATTGCGCGGCCAGAACGTAATCCTCCTCGCGCAAGGCTAGAAGCTTTGAACGCACGGCCCGCGCCAGTCCGGTCCAGTCGAGCAGCCCGAGGATGACGGTGATGCCGAAATAGATCAGGATCGGACTCCAGGTTATCGGCATGATCGCCGCCAGTGCCAGCCATAGCGGAATGCTGGGGATCGATTGCAGAACTTCGATTATCCGTTGAACGATCAGGTCGAAGATACCGCCGTGATAGCCGGCCAGTCCGCCGATGACAATGCCGAGCAGGAAGCTGAAACTGATGCCGACGAGGCCGATTGTCAGTGAAATGCGTGCACCATAGATGATGCGCGAGAGCACATCGCGCCCCAGCCTGTCAGTGCCCGCCAGAAAGAGCTGGCCGTTTTCGGCAGGACAGACAAAATGCCTGTCACCTTCGATCAGGCCCCAGAACCGGTAACTGTCGCCCTTGCAGAAGAAACGGATCCGCTGAACATCATCCTGTTTCTCGATGTAGTTCCGCTTGAGCGTGTCCATATCCAGCGTCATCTGACGGCCATAGACGAACGGCCCGACGAGCTGGCCGTTGTGGAACAGGTGCACCCGCTGCGGCGGTGAATAGATGTAGTCCATGTTGCGCGTGTGCAGATTGTAGGGCGCCAGGAACTCGCAGATCAGTATCCCGAAATAAAGCGCCGCCAGGAATATGCCGGATATGACGGCAAGCCGGTGCTTCCGGAATTTCCACCACATCAGCCGCAACTGCGACGCCTGAAAGACCTTCGACTGCTCCGGCGTCATCACCTCGACCGACTGCAGGTCAAAGGGCGCGATGGAAACGTAGTGTTGCAGTGGGGCACCCGGAGCGGGCAGCGGCGATTGCGTGTTCATTTGGTGCTGCCGCCTTGCAAACGAATTCGCGGATCAAGTAGCGCCAGCGCCAGGTCGGAAATCAGGACGCCGATGACCGTCAGGAAGGCGAGGAACATCAGGAACGACCCTGCCAGATACATGTCCTGGCTTTGGAGCGCCTTGATCAGCATCGGCCCGGTCGTTTCCAAAGACAGCACGATCGCCGTGATTTCGGCGCCGGAGATGATGGCCGGCAGGATAGAGCCGATGTCTGAAATGAAGAAATTGAGCGCCATGCGCAGCGGATATTTGACCAGCGCCCTGAAGGGATGAAGGCCTTTGGCGCGCGCGGTCACGACATATTGCTTATGTAGCTCATCGAGCAGATTGGCGCGCAGCCGCCGGATCATACTTGCCGTGCCCCCGGTGCCGATGATCAAGACCGGGATCCAGAGATGGGCGAGGATCGACTTCGCCTTGGCCCAGCTCATCGGCTCGCCGAGATATTGCTGGTCCATGAGATGGCCGATGGACGTGCCGAACCAGATGTTGGCGAAATACATCAGGATCAGCGCCAGCATGAAGTTCGGAATGGCAAGGCCGAGAAGGCCGAACAAAGTCAGGCCGTAGTCGCCCCAGCTGTATTGATGCGTGGCGGAGTACATGCCGATCGGAAAGGCTATGAGCCAGGTAAAGATGATCGTGACCAAGGAAACCAGCACGGTCAGCCACATTCGGTCCCCGACGACGTCGCGAACCGGCAGCTCATATTCGAAGGAATAGCCGAAATCGCCGTGCAGCATCCCGCCGACCCAGTAGAAGTAGCGAATGACCGGTGGCTGGTCGAAACCATATTCCTTGCGCATCATCTCGATGCGATCGGAATCCACCGCTTCGCCCTGAGCCCGAAGCTCGGCAACATAGCTGTCGAAATAGTCGCCTGGTGGAAGTTCGATGATCGTGAACACCAGTGCCGATATGACCAGCAGCGTTGGAACCATCACGGCGATGCGCCAGACAAAATATCGAAGCACGCTCAGGACTCTCCAAGCCAGAATGTATCCGGCATGTAGACACCGAAATAGGCGGTCGGGTCGTAGCCGTAGAGCGCCTTGTCAGGCAGATTGCGCAGCCGCGAGGACGCCAGAATCGGCTGATGCGTTCCGTTCACCGTGCCGATCGAAAACACCTGATCGGTATAGATCGACAGCATTGAATTCCAGATTTCGGCGCGCTCCGTGGCTTCGGTCGATGCGTTCCAGCGCTTGAGTAAAGCCATCAACTCGACCACAGGCGGAAGATCGGGCGCTTCACCTACCTTGCCATGAGACAAGTAGTGAGCACCCCAGAGCGGCCATTGCAGCTGGTCGTCGACGGTGGGGGCCAGTTGGTACGGGTTCATGTCGGCGGTCGGTACGCCATTGTCGATGCCCGACCACATCGACATCACGATCTGGCCACCAAGCGCGCGGCTGCGGAAGATGTCGCGCTGCGAAGTCCGGATGAACAGGGCGATGCCGATCTTGCGCCAGTGATCGGTGATGAGCTCGAGCGCGTCGGTTTCCAGCGTGCTTTCGCCGGCCGTTTCCACTACGAGCTGCGCCGGGCGTCCGTCGGGAAGTATCCGCAGGCCGTCATCGTCACGCGCCTGAAGCCCGACCTCGTCGAGCAGGGCATTGGCCTGGTCGGGATCATGGGCGACCCAGGCTTTCGCGAATTCCGGCCGGTAGAGCGGGCTCTCCGGCAGGACCGTATCGGCACTTTCCTGCGCCAATCCGTAGAACACAGCCAAATTGATCTCGCGCCTGTCCACAGCGAGCGAAAGTGCGCGGCGCACTCGCACGTCACGAAAAAGGCCACGCCACACCTGGTCGGCACAATTCAGATTGGGCAGCAGCGCCAGCCGCGAACCCTGTGTGCGTTTCCAGAGATGCATCTTCACAGGGTAGCGCTTCTCCGCGTCTTTCAGGAAGGAGTAATCGCTGAAGTCAATTCCCATACATTGCAGGTCGCTCTCGCCCGCACCGGTCTTGGCGGAGATGATCGCCGACGAGCTGACATTCATGACGATCCGGTCAACATAGGGCAGTTGCCGGCCATTCTCGTCTATTCGATGAAAGAACGGGTTGCGCTCGAAGACGAATTGCTCGGCCGGCGGCTTGGTCCGGTTCTGCCAGGGATCGAGCGTCGGCAGTTCCGGGTTCTCCGGGCGATACTGCCGCGACATGCGGATATGCAGGAGCGTCCATTTCTGGGCCCGGTTCTCCTTCATTAGGCCGGCGAGCCGGAATGGATCCTGGTATTTCTTGTGGAACTGCTTGAGATAGGCGGCTGGCAGAACAAGCGATATCGGCGAAGCAGCGGCGAGCTTGGGCAGGAAGTCGGGATTGGGCGCATCCCAACTATAGCGGACCGTCGACGGATCGACGATCTCGAAGCGTGGCGGCTTGCCATCCGCCAGCAGGGCCGGGGCGAGCCCGCCTTGCGAAAGCTCATCGTTCAGCCAGACATCTTCCCAGCAATAGCGAAAATCCTCCGGCGTCAGCAGGCTACCGTCAGACCATTTATGTCCTTCCCGTATCTTGAAAGTGAAGACACGATCATCCGCTACATCGAAACTTTCGAGAATGTCGGCTTGCAAGTTAAGCTTTTCGTCATAGCCGACCAGGCGAGCGTACCCGTAGATCGTCATCATCCGGATATCTTTCTGGCTGCCGATGATCGTGCGCAGCGTGCCGCCATACTGGCCGGGCTGCCGACCCATCGCAGCGAGATTCAATGCGCGCGGGCGCTTGGGCAGGCGTTCGGCGAGGGCCGGCAGCGCCCTGGCCTTCAGCTGCGGCTGAAGAAATTCCGGCTCCAGATCGCCGGCGCGCAACGTGCCCGGCAGAAATGCCGAAGCCATGAGCCCAAGGACGGTGCGCCGGCTGATCAATGGCGTAGCTCGCTGACATCGGCCGAACGTCGGGCCAGCACGAGGTGGCCGCCGCCAAGATCGAGCGGCAACAGCATATCCTCGTCGCCCTCGTCGCGGAATTGCGGTCCCCATGCGCTGGTGTCGGAAGCGCCGCTGAGCTTCAGCGTCTTGAAATCCATCGGCCTGTCGAGATCGGGGAAAGGTACTGCGGCGACCAGTGAGCGCGTGTAGGGGTGGATAGGTTTCCTAAGCAGAATTTCGCGCGGCGCGAGCTCGACGATACGCCCGCCGCACATCACCGCGATGCGGTCTGCCATGTAGTCCACCACCGCCAGGTTGTGGGATATGAACAGGTAGGTCAGGCCCAGTTCCTTCTGCAGGTCCTTCAGAAGGTTCAGAATCTGCGCCTGGACAGAGACATCGAGTGCCGAAACCGGCTCGTCGCAGATCAGGAGTTCAGGTCCCAGCGCCAACGCGCGCGCGATGCCGATACGCTGACGCTGCCCGCCGGAGAAACTGTGCGGATAACGCTTTATGAAGCGCGGATCGAGCCCGATTGCCTGCATCAGGCTCTTGACCGTGGCGAGTCGGGACGCGGCATTGCCACGTTGATGGATTTCCAGCGGCTCGCTCAAGATGTTCTCCACCGTCATGCGAGGTGAAAGCGACGAAACCGGGTCCTGGAAGACCATCTGGATTTTCGCGCGCAGCAGGCGCAGGGCGTCTCCCTCGGCTTCCAAGACGTCGATCGGACCATCGCGGCCGTTGAAGATCACAGAGCCGCCGCTAGGGGTGACAGCCCGCATGAGGATCTTGCTGACCGTGGTTTTGCCGGAGCCGCTTTCGCCGACAAGACCCAGGCACTCACCCCGCCTGATATCGAAGCTCACGCCGTCCACGGCGCGAACAGGGGTTTGATGATCTCCGCCGAACCATCCGGACTTGCGGATCGTGAAGGTCTTTGTCAGATCGCTGACCGACAGCAGGATGTCGTCCGGCCCCTTCGATGCCAGCGCCGTCTGCTTGCCGAGCAGGTTCCCGACATTCACCGGCACCTCGCGGAGCGCCTTTAGCCTTTCGCCAGGCTTCAGGTCGAAATGCGGAACGGCTGCCATCAGGCCCTTCAGGTAAGGGTGACCTGGCCGGCGGAATATCGCCTCCACAGGTCCCGCTTCCATGATCTCGCCATGGTACATGACCACCACCTCGTCGGCGACATTGGCGACCACGCCAAGGTCGTGCGTGATCAGCAGCATCGCCATGTTCAGCTTCGTCTGAAGCTCGCGCAGCAATTGCAGGATTTGCGCCTGGATGGTGACGTCCAACGCCGTCGTCGGCTCGTCGGCGATCAACAGGGCGGGCCGGCAGATAAGCGCCATGGCGATCATTGCGCGTTGACGCAATCCTCCCGAAAGTTCAAAGGGATACATGTCATAGGCGCGCTTGGGGTTGGGAAAGCCGACAAGGCCGAGCATTTCCTTGGTCAGCGCCTTGCGCTCCACCCGAGCCATGGGCGTATGAATCTGCAGGGATTCGCTGACCTGATTGCCAATCGTGTGCAACGGCGACAGCGATGTCATCGGCTCCTGAAAGATCTTGCCGATGCGGCTGCCTCTCAACGCCCGGATTTCGGGTCCGTCACGCGGCATTTGCAGGATATCCTGCGTCGTGCCGGGCTTTTCAGGATCGGAAAACAGGATACGGCCGCGGACATGGGCTGTGTTCGGCAAAATGCCCATAACTGCCTGGCTGAGAACCGATTTTCCGGAACCGGACTCGCCCACAAGCGCGGTAACCTTGCCGGGCAGGACGCGAAGATTTGCACGCCTGACGGCATGCAACGGTCCCCCTATAATGGCAAAAGAGATGCCAACATCCTCGATCCGCAGCAGATCAACGCTCGAATTCATTCTCACACCAGCCCCACTCTGGCGGCCTGCCGGTCGGCAGGCCCAGAAAAGCGAGACTAGCGCATTGCCAGCCTAGAGCAACTTGGATTCGAAACGGTCGCCAGTTCCCCGGCGGAACCGGCGACCGGACTGCATACCAAAGGCGTTCGGATCAGATCGTGACGGTTACTGGAGCTTCCTCGGGTCGCCCGCCGACAGCCGCGCGGCATCGCGATGAAGCAGCATGACCTGCTCGGCGTCCGATATTCGGTCGTAAATCGGCTCCAGCGCACCGTCTTCATCGAGTGCAAGAGCACCCGACAAATCGGGTGAAAGCACCGTCAGCTTCTGCTTGATGCCCGCCAGTTCCTCCTTGCCGAGCGTCAGCCAGTTGTTGGCGCTGCAATAGCCGGCGAAATCTTCGCTGGCGAGAACGCTGTGCGAATATTTCTTGGTCAGGGTCTGAAGGCGCTGGACCTCGTTTACAGCCGAGCCGAAGACAGAGAATGTGAGCCGGTCGGAAAGCCCGACATTGCCGAACATCACATTGCCGACATGCAGGCCGATACCGAATTTAATGTCGCCCAACCGCTGCTCCTTTCTGCGCAGATTGAGATCCATCATGCGCCCGGTGGCCTTGTGCGCTGCCGCAAGGGCAGCCCGGCAGGCGATCTCGGACTGCGCACGGTGCCTTTCGCAAGGGTAGACGGCAATGAAGCCATCCCCCAGGAAACTCATGATCTGCCCGCCTCTGCGATTGAAAGGTGCAGCAATGGCATCGAAAAACTGATTCAGCGTATCGATATAGATTTCGCGGCCGGAGGTTTCGGCAAGCCTTGTCGACCCGCGCATATCGGCCATGACCAGTGCAGCCCGGATTGTGTCGCCCTCGCCGCGCTTGATCTGGCCGTCCAGCACCCGCCTGCCGGCGTCGCCGCCGAGATAAGTGGTCATCATGTTGTCGGCGAGCTTGGTGAGCACCGCCATCTTGGTTGCGATAGCGAGATGGTTCTGGATCCGCAGCAGCGCCGAAATCATGTTGTCACTGAAGCCTGCAGCACTGTCGGTGGACCAAGACCCGATCATGCCCTGACTGGTGTTGCCGCTGAAGGGATGGACGAAAGCCATGTAATCGGTGACGCCCATAAGCTTGAGGTCATCGAAAACAGGAAATTCAGACGGCACCGACGGGTCGAGCCGGCGCCGCAGATGGTCGAGTTTGTGGCTGAGCAGATGGTAGTATGGGCTGGTCAGGAATCTGTCGGAAGGAACGCCGTCGTCATGACGGAAGCCTTCTACTTCCAAGCCCTGGCCGCGAAGCCAGGTGAAGCCAAGCGCGTCATAAAGCGGATGAAGCATCGAAAAGCTCAAATGCACCCGCCTCAGCGGCAGGCCGGCAGCAGCCAGCCGTTCACAAAAGCCCTTTACCAATGTTTCCAGGTCGTCGCCCGCCAGCGCCGATTGGGTCAGCCAATCGGCAACCTTATCCATGAGAATGGCAGAAATTTCTGCTTGCGCTGTGCTCATGCTATCTCGAAATCTCCTTGATCCGCCACAAATTCGCCGGCTCGGACGCCGTCAGGCCTTCACCACCGTCTCTCGGGTTAGCCCGAGGCGGCCAAAAACATTGCGTGTGTCGACGATCAGAAGAGCGTGATCCGCGATCGCCTGATAGTCAATCGCGTCGTGGTCGGTTGCAACGACGACAGCATCGAAATCCTTCAAGGCCGCCTCGGTCAATTCGACCGAGCGACGCCCCTTGATCGCCATATGCTCCCGTGTGGTCGGGATCTCCGTAACATGCGGATCGTGGAATTCCGCCTTGCCGCCCCATTCCTCGATGAGTTCAATGAGCCGCAATGAGGGGCTTTCGCGGATGTCGGGCACATTCTTCTTATAGGCGAGCCCGATGATGAGAATGCGCGAGCGGCTGAGCGCCTTGCCGCAGCGCCGGTCCAGCGCCTTCGCCAGTTCATCGACCACATGACGCGGCATCGCCGTGTTGATCTCTGCCGCCAGCTCGATGAAGCGGGTCGGCAGTTCATATTCGCGCGCCTTCCACGTCAGGTAGAAGGGATCGATCGGAACGCAGTGGCCGCCAAGTCCGGGGCCGGGATAGAAAGGCATGTAGCCGAAGGGCTTGCTCTTTGCCGCCTCGATCACCTCCCAGATGTCTATGCCCATCGCACCGAGCACGACCTTCAACTCGTTGACCAGGGCTATGTTGACCGAGCGGAAGATGTTTTCCGTCAGCTTGACCGCCTCGGCGGTCGCCGTGGTGGAAACCGGAACAACGGTCTTGACCACGCCCTGGTAGAAAGCCTGAACGAGTGTCGCCGCTTCAATGCCGTCGCCTGCCACGATCTTGGGGATCGTCGCGACTTCAAAGCTTCGGTTGCCGGGATCCTCGCGTTCGGGCGAGAAGCCGAGGAAGAAATCTATCTTCGACCGCAAGCCGGTTTCTTCCAGTATGGGCTTGATCACGTCGTCGGTGGTGCCGGGATAGGTGGTCGATTCCAGCACGATCAGCTGGCCGAGACGCAGATGCTTCGCGATGGTGCCTGCCGTGTTCCTGACAAAGGAGAGGTCCGGCTCACGGTTTTTCGTCAGCGGTGTCGGAACGCAGATGATGATGACATCGCAGACGGCCAGTTCAGCAAAATCCGCAGTGGCGCGGAACCGTCCGCTCGCCACCTGGCCGGCAAGGGCTGTCGAGGTCACCGCCTCGATATAGGATTGGCCGTTGTTCAGGCTCTCGACCTTCTGGGCTTCGACGTCGAAGCCGGAAACCGGGAAGCCGGCGCGTGCGATCGCAACCGCCAGCGGCAGCCCGACATACCCCAGTCCGATCACGCCGACTTGCGCGGCGCGCGTCGAAATCCGGTTCAGAAGACGGTCATATGTCGATCGTGAGGCGTCCAAAAATCTGCTTTCCCTTAATTCGGACAGACCGTCCGCTTCCATGGCGAGGCTCACTTGGTCCCAAGAACCCCGAGGCATATTGCGGAAAATCGATGTCCGCAAGCTGTCAGACCGGCACCTTCGCCTTCAGGCTTGCTGCAGCCATCGCATAGCCGCCGGCGGCGCCATCGATGAAATGAACGTGATCGCGCTGCAGCGGCGAGGCGACGAGGCATGTCATCAAGGCCGATTTCTGGCGGTGCAGGCCATAGTTGCAGATGCCCGCCTCTTCCGCCTGTTTCAGCCGGTTCTCGATCCGTTGCAACACATCCGCGTCAACGTCGATGGTCATCTTCAAGCCGTCGTCGAACTTCCGGAAATCCGAATTGCTGGCCACGTCGCGTTTGTAGATCTTCGGATCGAATTTGCCGATCGTCCAGCCATATCTATCGGTAACAGCCGTAAGCGTCATCAGGAACACTATCCACAGCTTCGACAGCCATCGCCGTCCTGCCGGCGCCGTGGCGCGCGCCTCGATATCGAGGCCGGCGGGCAGCAAACTGTAGTCCGGTCCGTTCACCGGCACCGGGTGGCCATCGCGTTCCTGCCTGCCGGCAAGGGCGATGATGTCGGAAACCAGAAACTGAAAATCGCGCACGTCGCGCGACGCCCCCGGTATGGCTATGATCGAGACGATTTCGCCATGCCGGGCTTCGATCGGGTTCCAGCGGCACGAGAGGCCGGTCAGATCCGGCCGCGCGCCGGCCGGCGCAGGATCGATGCGGTAGCGCCCCGCTTTCATCTCGGCTTCCGCCCAACTGCCGCCACCGCCGGCGAACATGGCATAGAAGACCGCTTCGGAGGCCTGGAACCTCGCCACGCGAACGTCGAGGCCTTGCGCTCTGATATCCTTTATCGGCACGATTGCGGCACGCAAGGTCAGGTCGAGTTCGTCCGCCACCCATCTCTGGACAGCCGCCAGCGCGTTGCGGGTGATCTCCAGCGCCGAGCCGGGAAATGCCACGAGCGCGCCGTCGCCGCCGAAGACAAAGGGAAGATCTTGCCGACCCAGCGCATTGAGCAGCGCCGAAATGACGCTGGCACCGGCCATATTGACGGTTTTATAGCGCCCAGCCCCGATCGCCTTGGTCGAGCCGACGATGTCGGCGGTGGCCAGCGCCCAGCCATCGGGGAGAGGCCGATAGTTATCGATATCGGCAACGCTTTCGAACTTTGCGAAGACCGGCAGGGAAGCGACAAACGGATCGGACGCGGCAGCTGTTTCCATGAGCATCAGATAGCACATTCCACTGCTTGAAGGTGAAGTCGATCATGCTTCGAAATTGACTTGCGCAGGCTTTCCGATGATAGGGTCCGGCGATGCGAATTGCCTTCTACGCGCCGCTGAAGTCGCCCAATCATCCCGTTGCCTCCGGCGACCGCCAGATGGCACGGATGCTGGTCAAGGCGCTGGAGCATGGAGGGCATAGCGTCGAACTAGCATCCGAATTACGCTTCTATCTACGCGAACCGGATTCGAAAAGTTTCGACGCGCTCAAGATCGAGGCCCGGGAGGAAGCCGCGCGGCTGGCAAGGCTTTGGGATCGTGACGGCAAGCCCGATCTGTGGTTCACCTATCATCCCTATTACAAGGCGCCCGACCTGATCGGGCCCGAGCTGGCGTTGGCCTTTGGTGTCCCCTATGTGACAGCGGAAGCCTCCTATTCGAGGCGGCGCAACACCGGCTTGTGGGCCGATATACAAGCGTTGGTGGCGCGAGCCGTCGAACAGGCAGCGCTGAACATCTGCTTCACGCAAAGGGATCGTCAGGGACTGGCAGATGCGATTCCCGACGCCGCTTTCGGCATGCTTTCGCCCTTCATCGACACATCGGTATTCCGGGAAACGCCGGCACGGAGTTGTCCGACGCGCCTCGTTACCGTCGCCATGATGCGCCCGGGCGACAAAGTCGAAAGCTATCGCATGCTGGCGCAAGCGCTCGGTCCGATCGGCCACCTGCCCTGGACCATGTTGGTCGTCGGGGATGGGCCTGCCCGTGACGAGGTCAAAGCGCAATTCGCCGGCTTGCCCGCCGCCCGTATCGAATGGCTTGGCGCGATTGAGCCAGCCGCCGTGCCGGACGTCCTCTACAGTGGGGGAATTTACGTCTGGCCGGGTTGCGGCGAGGCCTATGGCATTGCCTATCTTGAAGCACAGGCCGCCGGCCTTCCGGTGGTGGCTCAGGACATCGCCGGCGTGCCGGAGGTCGTGCGGGATGGCCAGACCGGGTTTCTCACCCCGCCGGGCGATGTTGGGGCGTTCGCTTCTGCCATTGAAAGGCTTCTGGCCCGTAACGACGAAAGAACCATCATGGCCGCGGAAGCCAGACGTTTCATCCTCGAAGAACGTTCCCTCGGTGCTGCAGTGGCGCGGCTGGCCGAACTCCTTGCGAAGATCCGGGTTTCATGACACCCGATCAGATCTGGCAGCCCTTGGTGGAAGAACTGGCGTGCCGGCAACGGGCAGACCGCAAGGCAGAGTTCTGGCTGCGCGACGATGACGCCGTGGGTCCGACGCCTGCGCTTGATCGGCTGCTCGACCTCACCGGTGAATTCGCGGTTCCGGTGACTCTGGCCGTCATTCCGGCCCTGACTGATGAGAAGCTTGCCGTCCGGCTTGACGAGGCGCCGCATGCCACGGTCGCCATCCATGGCTGGGCGCACCGAAATCATGCGCCCGAGGACCAGAAAAAGCAGGAGCTCGGCGCGCATCGGCCACGCGAGGCGGTGCTCAATGATCTGGCTCGCGGGCTGTCGCACGTAACCGGCCTGCACGGCGCACGTACCGTTCCGATGCTGGTGCCACCCTGGAACAGGATTGACGCCGGCTTGGTATCCGACCTTGGATCGATAGGATTTGCGGCATTGTCGGTCTATGGGCCGCCGAGGCGCGCTTCACTGGCGGTCATCAACAGCAATGTCGACATCATGGATTGGCATGGCACGCGCGGCTGCCGCGATCACGGCCTATTGGTTCAAGCTATCATCGCGCAATTGCAGCATGCATTCGATGGCGGCGAACCGGTCGGTCTGCTCACCCACCATCTCGTACATGATGAATCGGCCTGGCTTTTCCTCGAACGGCTGTTCACCGTCACCGCACGGACTGAAGCCTGCGCATGGCTTCCGATCAGGACATTGATCGAGCGCAGCGCCGGTAGAGCAATTCCAGGAAAAGTGTGAACGGTTTTCCGTCCGGAATTGCGTCAAAACAAAGAGATAGAGCGCTTCGCCGTTTCTGTGAAACGGTGAAGCGCTCTAGAGGAAAATAGCTCAGCGCTTTTTGCGCAATGAGACTGGAAGTTTGAGCGTCTGGCCATCCCGCGCGGCAAAAGCGCCGGTAAACCTGTCCTTGGCCAGTTTCTCGATCTTGTCCAGTTCCTTGTCGGTGCGTGTCGGATCGTGGTGAAACAGCGCAAGCCCCCGCGCACCGGCCGCCTCACAGAGCTTGACGCCCTGTTGCCATGTCGAGTGCCCGTAACCGCGGCGGCGTTCCATTTCCTCCTCGGTGTAGGTGCAATCGTAAATGACGAGGTCGGCATCTTCGATCAGGCCGAGCACCGTCTGATCGAGTTTGTCCGGCTCGTGCTCAGTGTCTGTGATCACCGCCACGACGCGGCCGCCCCATTCGACCCGGTAGCCTATGCAGCCGCCCGGATGGATAAGACTGCCGGTTCGGACCACCACCCCTTCGCGCGGGCGAAGCACGTCTCCGGATACGAAATCGCGATAGTCGAGGCTTGCCTTGCTGATCTCCAGTTTCACCGGAAACCACGGCGGCCGCATGAACTCATCGACCATCTGCCGGGTGGTCATGTGTCCTGCAAGATGCCCGGACCAAAGCGTAACCTTGGCGCCCCGGTCATAGATCGGCGCAAAAGACGGCAGCCCGATGATGTGATCGTAATGGCAATGGGTGAAAAGCAGGTCGAAATCGGTGACGCCCAACGCCTGAAGCGCCGCGCCGGCAGGCCGTAGGCCAGAGCCTGCGTCGAACAGAAGCGTATGCTTACCGCATCGCATCTCGACGCAGATTGAGTTGCCGCCATAGCGAGAGAATTCTGGCCCTGATACCGAAATGCTGCCGCGGACACCCCAAAACCTGACCAGGAAAACGTTGTCGTCCATGCTACCCCTTCGCCCATCATATCCAAACAACTGCTGCTAGGCGAGACAGGCTTTCTCCGGGTGATCTTCTCAGCGAGAGGACAGTGCCGTCACGACGGCGAGGATCGAGCGCACGTCCTTCGTTATTTGGCGCTTCGTGCGTCGATCAGATCCGCGGTCGTATGGCTTAGGCGATCGGCAAGAACCCGCAATATCTCGATGGTCATTTCCGGGAACTCCCTCATAAGCCTCAGGAAATGATCCTTGCGGATTCTCAGGACTTCCAGCGGACTTGCCGCTCTGACGGTGGCAGTGCGGGAGCTGTTGCACAATATGGCGATCTCGCCAACGATCGAATTTGGCTCCAGTTCGGCAACTTTTATCGGTCCGCTGTCGGAATCGACAAGAATATCCGCCCTGCCTGAAAGGATGACATAGGCGGCGTCTCCCTCGTCGCCCTGCCGGAAAAGGATCTGGCCGGCGCTGTAGCTCACACGATCGGATGTGAACGCAAGCAGCTTGAGCTTTGTCGGCTCGATGGCAGAGAACAAGGGAACGCGTTGCAGCATTCCAACTTCATCCTTGAGCAGCATTGTCGCAAACCTTCCCAAAATTCGCGTTTGCCAGACTAGAGCAACGGACGCCCAGATGGAATCAATTCTCTTTCCGGGATGGCGAGACGAACCACGCGAAAGGTGGCGAGCCCGATGTCGTGCACCGGCAGAATGATCCCATCTGAATGTCCGTTGCTCTATGACAGCAGTTCCTTGAAGATACCGTTCCCTGCCAAAAGTGTCTCGTGTGTTCCGTCTTCCGCCAATTGACCCGAGTCGAAGACGATAACGCGATCGAACATCATCGCCATTGCCGGATTCGTCACGACCCACACAATTGCCGGCGAATGGCCGTCGCGCCTAGCTTCCTCGAGCACGTTTCGCAGCACCTTATCCTGCATGCGCTGGTCGAGCGCCGAAAGCGGCCGGTTGAGAATGAGAAAATCGGGACGCTTGAGCAGGGCCCGGGCAACATCGAGCTTCTGTCGCTGTCCACCGGTCAGCCGCCTGCCGCCGGAGCCGACGTTGAAGTCCAGGCCGACATCCAGAAGTTCGGCATAAAGCCCCAGTTCGTCAAGAATGTCATAGACGATGGAGCGTATGCGGTCCGGCGCGTCGGGATGGTTGTTGCCCACACGCCCGAACAGGACGTTATCCATGACGGTGGCCGCGGCAATGTATTTGGCAGGATCATACCGTTCGACCGCATTTTGCAGTTCGGGCGGCAGGTTTTCATAGAACTGGCTGCGTGCAGCGACGATCTTGCTCATCAGCTCCTCGCTCAGCAGGCCGAAGCGGTGCCGGGGCTCGATGTAGGCAAAGCTCAAGGTGACGATCATGGCGCGATCGTTCTCCGAAACCGCCTCGTGAGGACGGTTCTTGAGCCGTTGCAGCAAGGTTTCGTAGGCGGGTATCTCCTCGGCGCTCATGAAGGCGAGCTGCTGGAAGAACTGGTGATCGGGCGGCAGGTCGGCAAACAGCTCGATCGCCTGTTTGGCGATCTCCAAGCCCATTTCGTAGAGCGTGCGGTCGAGGCCCGCTTGCCTCAGCACAGAAGCAAAATAGGGATTGGCCGCCAGGGCCCTGTCGGCCAGTTCGGGGCCGGCGGCAGCGCCGAAGAGCAGGTTTTGGCCGATCGTTGCTTCCTTGTTGTAGGCGCCCGGTTCGAAAGGAACCACCAGTCCGCTCAGCCCCTCTTGTTCCAGCCGGGTTCGCAGCGCCGCACGCAGTTCGACGATCCGCCTGGCAAGCTCCGTGTGACGCGTGAGGTCGGCCGAAGAGCGCAAGCCAAGATCCAGAATGTCGCGCGACAGAACAACCGCGTCGAGCACCCGGCGCACGGCTTCAAAGAGGTCGTGCGGGCCGGTAGCGCCAGCGGAAGCATAGTTGATCCAGTCGCTGTGGATATCAAGATCCGGATTGCCCGACCGGCGCGCCTCGTGGATGTTCCAGCGGTGCTGGTCTGCCGCAGCACCGTCATAAGGCACCGATGTCAGCGGCGCATGCTTCAACCCGTAGAGCAGGTTGTCGCGGAGGCTTGCCTGGAACAGGAAAACATCCGACGAGGCATACGACATGCGCCGGCCGGTTACTGCTTCGGGGAGTTCAAGCAGGTCGTCGGTGCCCGAAGCGACCCTTCCGCTGTCCGGCCAGTTCAGCCGCGCGAAGGCTTCTGCAAGCGCCTCCGCTCCACCTGTTGCGGTACTGACCAGCGCCACCGTCTCACCCGGCTTGACCTGGAGGGAGATACGGTTGAGGAGCATTGCACCGCCATCGTCTGCTATGGACAGATTGATCGCCGACAGGGGATTGGTCATCGGATCGGGATCGTCGATCGTCAATGCCCCGATTTTCGGCGCGATGAGACCCTCGACGGTGAACTGTTCAACGACCTGTTGATATTTGACCTGGACATCCTGCCGATCCTGATCCCAGTCGATCAGTTCCTTCATCGGTCCGGGCAGGTCCTTGTAGGCGCCGATCACGGCCACGAGCTGGCCGACGTCCAGCCGCCCCTGGATGACCAGATACCCGCCGATCATGTAGAACAGAAAGGGCGTGACCTGCGCGAGAAAATTGTTGAGGAACTTCACCATGAATTTCCATTGGTAAAGATCGAAGCGGATCTTGAAGATGAGCCCGAGCCGGGCAGCTATGTCGGCGCGCTCGTAGTTTGATGTATCGTGGACGTGAACCGCGCCGATGCCGTCGACGATTTCGCCAACCCGGCCCGAAAGCGCGCGCGCCGTCAACTGCCGTTGGCGCCCGAGCACGATCAGCCGCCGCCGCATTCGCGGGATGAGCACGATCTGGATCACCACGATCACGACCGCTATCATTCCGAGCCAGACGTTCTGGATCATGATGAACAGCATGGCCGTCAGCGCCTGGCCGCCGAGCAGTACCGGCTGCAGGAAGGCGTCGCCGATGAAGCCGCCCAGCGGCTCTACCTCGTCCTTCACCATGGTCGCCACTTCGGCGGATTTCACCCGCTTGAAGTAGACCGGCGGAAAACGCAGCACACGGTCCACCAGATCGAAGCGGATACGTCGCAGCATGCGTTCGCCGAGGCGGCCCTTGTAGGTGTTGATGTAGAATTTGAACAGGCCGTTGATGACGACTAGCAAGAGGAACACAAGGCTCAGGGCAAACAGGGTCTCCTTGCGGTCGAGCTGAAAACCGGAGAAGAACTGGACCTCTCCAATGAACGGCAGGTTATAGTGTAGCCTCATGAATGGCTGGGTCGCGCCCGGTTGCTCGAAGCCCCTACCTTGGATCGGGCCGTTGACGATCAGCTTCGGTAGGTCGAAGGACATGAAATACGGGACCATCGAAAGCACGACGATCATCAATATCCAGAGCTGCTGCTTCTTGGTGTGCGTCCAGATATAGCGGGCTAGGCTGGGTTCCATATGCGACTGCGGACCCTTCAGTTGAAAGGATGCAGGATGTAAACGCACCTGCTGGCGAATGGCGTATCGGCAATTTCTTCGTCGCCAACGACAAAGTCGAAGCTGCAGTGCACGGACATTGTCCTGCGCTCAACGATGCAAGGAACCTGCGAGGCGGCGCGATCCAGTTCCGGCGCATGGTCGATGACAACGACATGGGCATTGTTGATCAGCGAAGAAGGCAGCTGGCCAGACGGTTCGCGGCTTCCGCAGGGCGTTGGCGAATAGCCGAGCAGCACGAGGCCGCAGCTGGGCGGCTGGTGCTGGCGGATGGACGCCGATGATCCGGACAGATGCAACAGGCTCTCTCCGGCACCGGGCAATAGCCAAGCGGCTTGCAGCATAATCACGTCCGCGGAATCAAACAGTCTTGCGGGAGGCAAGATTGCGTTGTGTCGCCCGAAATCCCAACATACAAGACAAATATGATGGATGTCACGCAACCACGCAATGCCGGTATGGACTGGCACGAGCAAGCCTTGGACCTCACGCGGGGAATTGCTGCTTATGTCAACTGCCCTCTCGTGGCAGGGCTGGCGCGCGTCGTCACCAAGCATCCGAAGGCCGATATCGCCAACGCCTTCAACCACAAGCAGGTCGCCTGCAAGATGTGGGCGCTCGACAGGCTGTTCGAAAGCTGCGGCGGCCGGTTCGGGCGCATATGGGTTCTGGGTGGATGGTACGGCGTATTGCCGGCAATGCTTTTCAACGACGCCCGCTTCGACATCGCGGCGGTCGATAGCATCGACATCGATCCCGAAGTCGCGCCGGTCGCCCGGACCCTCAACCGGGAAGCCGGCGACCGGTTCCGGGCGCTAACGGCAGATATGTACGCACTCGACTATGCGGCCGTCCGGCCCGACCTGATAGTCAATACGAGCTGCGAACACATAGCCGATCTGCGCGCCTGGCTTGCTCTGCTTCCGCGGGGCACGAATGTACTGCTGCAATCGAACGATTATTTCAGCGAGCCGACGCACATCAACTGCGTGGCTTCACTTGCAACCTTCGAAGCAATGGCGGCGCTACGGGAGGTGCGGTTCTCCGGCGAACTGCCGACAAAAAATTATACGCGCTTCATGCTGATTGGAACTGTTTAATGTATTTCACCCAAAAGTGCGTAGCGGTTTTCGGACAACGACATGCATAAAACAGGACTTGAAGCGCGTCGCACGAAACTCACCAGACGCGACGTGCGTTAGTCCTACTGAGTCAGTAACGCAGTAGGACTAGGATCTATCGTCTGTTTGATCATGAGCTTTTCCGAAACCGGGCTCCACTTTTAGGGACCATGTTCGATACCGCTCGTGCAGGATTTGCGCGGAGCGACGCGCGCCTTCCAGATCGAGACGATGCGCGGATGGCGTCGGTCTCACAAGCGCCTGTTCGATCGCTTGCGCCAAACCTTCAGGCGTTAGGTCCTTTTCCATCAGCACCGTTGCAAGACCGAGTTCTTCGAGCATCAGGGCGCGAACCGTCTGTTCGGTTTCCCCGCCGGCTGCAAATGGAACGAGCAGGGAGCGACAACCCGCGCGCAGGACATCGCAGACCGTGTTGTAACCCGCCTGCGAGACTGACAGGCGGGCGCCTGTCAGCAGGCTGGCGAAATCCTCGCGGAACCGGAAGATGGACAGGCCCGGCGTGGCATCGCGTGCGATCGCGTCAAATTCGTCTTTCGGCAGGTTTGGGCCGGTGATCAAACACCATTTCCGAGCGTTGTTGGCATTCCGCGCCGCTGCGATGGTGGAGCTGACAAGGCTCTTTCCGGCAGCCCCGCCGCCAACCGACACCAGAACGTCGAAGCGCTCGGAGGCCGCGGGCGAGGGCGGCGCGGCAACGAGCCCTGTGTAGGTGACCTCGGCCCTGATCGTCCCAGCCAGCGGAAATGTCTTGTCGATGGTTGCGAAAGCCGGATCGCCGTGGACCATAACAAGGTCGAAATGCCTGTTGATGAGATCGACCGTTTCCTCGTTTCGGCCCGGCTTGACGCGCTCCTGAAGGATATCACGGACGGACGTCGCCAGCAGCGGTCTGGGCGACGTCGCGTCGATGGCCTCGATCAGCGGCAAGAGTTCGAAACGCATCTGTCGGCGTCCAAATGGAAACGCCTCGAGAATGACGATATCAGGCCTGCAATCCCGGAATGCCTGCAGCAGCATCTCTGAACGCCATTTCTTGAAATCATCGTCGATCGGGTTGCCCTCCAGGTCGACAAGTCCGGAAAATCCTTCATCACCGGAGGTGACAGGTGGCAGGATTACAGATTTTGCACCGAGTCCCGGAAACCCGGCGATCGGCGCTCCGCCGGTCACGACGGTCACGTCAAACCCGTCATCGACCAGAGCCGCCGCAATGCGGCTGGCGCGCGCAAGATGGCCGATGCCGAGCAGGTGCTGGACATAGAAGAAAGCGCGCAGCCGCTTCATTCGGCGGCCCGCCACTCCCGCTCGAACAGTTCCTTGAGCTGTCCAATGCTTGCCATATGATCGAAATTGCCGCGCACGCGCCGCTCTGCGGCGTCGCCGAGGCGGGCGCGCAGTACGGGATCACGGATCAGGCGCTCCAGCGCCTGTGCCAGGGCAATTGGGTTTTCCGTCGGAACCAGCAGCCCGGTTTCATCCGGCGATAAAAGCTCCGGCACGCCGGAAATATCGGTCGACACGCAGGCAAGCCGCTGGCTGGCCGCCTCCACCAGAACATTCGGCAGACCGTCACGATCGCCATTTGCGGTGATCCTGCAGGCCAGGGCGAAGATGTCGGCGCGGCGGTAGTGCTCAAGCACTTCCTCCTGCGCAAGCGCGCCTTTCCAAGAGACGCGACCATCCAGTCCGAGCTTTTGCGCCAGCGCCTTGAACCGCTCCAGTTCCTCGCCACCGCCGATATGCTCGAAACGCCACGCCAAATCACCGGGCAACAGGGCAAGGGCCTGCAGCAACGTATCGTAACCTTTCTTTTCAACGGCGCGCCCGACACTCAGAACGACAACCGGTTCGTCCGGCGCCGAGCCGTCATGCTGCTTTCGCGCCTCGCCGAAACTGCCGAAGCGATCAAGGTCGAGCCCATGATAGCTCAGATGTATAGACGAGTTGCCGTTAGCGAGTTTTTTCAGACGGTCGAAGCCGGTTTTCGTGCAGGTGACCGTCCAGCGCGCCGAGGAAAGCTTGCCGGCCAGATCCCAGTCCGCCGAAGTCC
Source organism: Mesorhizobium sp. M1295 (assembly GCF_040318135.1). Taxonomy (NCBI): domain Bacteria; kingdom Pseudomonadati; phylum Pseudomonadota; class Alphaproteobacteria; order Hyphomicrobiales; family Phyllobacteriaceae; genus Mesorhizobium; species Mesorhizobium sp. M1295. The sequence continues at coordinate 35,383 of NZ_JAMYLU010000026.1, read as the reverse complement.
AGATGTCCTTGGCATGGGCCGAGCAGGTCCAGGGCAGGCCACGAAGCTGGCTGGCATAGCGCGTCACCGATGCCGGTGTGTGCGCGAAATGTGCATGCAGCCAGCCCGCGTCTTCCGGCCATTCGGCCGCCAGCACGAGCGCTTGCCCGAAGCGGCGCGCGCGATTGCGCGTAAAGTCGTGGGGGAGATCGGCAGCCAGCGATCCGAGCGTGCGCCAGAAGCACGGCCGCAGCAGATAGGCAAACAGCGAACGAAGCACGCGCAGCGGCTCTTCATGCAGATATTCCGGCAGATAATGGACCGGCGCTTTGATCTCGTCATGCACGGGGTGGCGTTTTTCGTCGGTCGGCCGCCTGAGCGCGACGAGTATCAGGTCGAACCCTGCACGCTCCAGACCGAGCAATTCCTGCGCGATGAAGGTTTCGGACAGCCGCGGATAGCCCTTCAGAACCACGACGATCTTGCGATGTTGCAACTCAGGTCATTCCTTCAATGACCGAAAGGTGATGGCCGGCCCGCCGGTCGAGCAGTTCCGCGACGATTTCGGAAATATGAGGCAGCCCTTCCAGCGTCAGATGCGGATTGCTCTGTGATGGGTGGGGCCGGTCCGGCAGCGCCACCAGTGCATCGGCAAACCGCTGGGAATCCTTGGCTTCCTCCGGCAAAAGCATCTCGATGAGGCCAAGTTCGGCTGCGCGCCGAGCGCGGATCAGTTGTTCCTGGCGGGGCTCGACGCGCGGCACGATCAGCGCCGGCTTGTCGAAAGACAGTATCTCGCAATAGGTGTTGTAACCGCCCATCGCCACTACCGCCTTGGCGCCGGCAATCAGGTCTTCCATGCGGTTGTCGAACTCGATGATCTTGATGTAGGGGATCTTGGACCCCTTCTTGAGCAGCTTGTTGCGCTTGCGCGCCGGCATGTAAGGCCCAAGCACGATCAGGGCCCTATGCTGCAATTGCGGATCCTGCTGATAGGCATCGATGACGTCGTGGATCAGTTCGGCGCCGTCACCGCCGCCACCGGTGGTAACGAGGATATAGTCGCCCTCGGGCCGGTGGCCGGGCAACTCGTTCCGCTGCAGGCTCCGTTGCAGGAAACCGACGAACCTCATCTTTGCCCTGACAGCCGGCGGCACATCCAAGCCGGTCAACGGATCGTAGAAATCCGGCGGGCCATAGGCCCAGACCTTGTCGTAGAACAGGCCTATCTTGCGCATCACATCCCTGCGTGCCCACTCTGCTTCGAGCAGATGCGGCGCATCCATTACCTCGCGCAGGCCAAGCACGAGAGTGGTGCCCCGCGTCTTGAGGTAGGACAGCGTGTCCTCGATCTCACCGCGCAGGCCGAGCGGTTCCTTGTCGACGATGAAGATATCCGGCCGGAAGGTCTCAGCTGTATGGCGGATGATCGACTGGCGCATCCTTAGCGTCTCATGCAGATCGATGTCCTTTTCCAGCGAGGTGTATTCGCCGTTGCGCAGCTTGATGACGCTGGGGATCTTCACGAAGTCGACACGGGCGCGGTAGTCGAAGGCGCCAGCGATAGTCGCACCCGAAATGATAAGCACCTGAAGTCCGCGGAAATCCTCGACCAGCGAATGCGCGATAGTCCGGCAGCGCTGCAAATGGCCGAGCCCGAACGTGTCGTGGCTGTACATGAGAATTCGAGCGTTTTCTGCGTGCTGGGTCATTGTTGAACGTCTCTTAGAATTCTCGCTTTGAGGACCGTGAGCGACCCGCCGGCTTCGAAACCATCCTGGTTTTGAAACATGAGGCCGCAATTTTCAATTTGTATTACTTCTGTGGAATGCCTGTCAGATAACTTTCTGATTGCCTGAGTCCGAAACTAGATGGATTGGCGAATATCGCCTCGGCGGGAGCGGGTCGAGACTCCCTGTTGTTGTTTTGGGATGGATCGAAGGGGAAAGCGGTGTCCAAAAGATCGGCAGAAGTCATCGCTCTTGATTCCAATAAGGCCTCTCCGAACTTGATTGGTTTCCGAGCGGTGAAAGCGAATTCCGCTATCCTGCGCATATAGTCAATTGCTTGATCGGTATACGAAAGGACAGGGTCACCGGGCGTCGCACGGCGCATGTTGTTGTAGAACTCATTTCGCGCGCCATTGCTCTCGGTCTTGGGGGACCAAAAGTGCTGCCCATCAATCTCTTGACGGGCGGTCTGATTATGATTCACCGACCAGAACTGAGCCATCTATCGCCCAAGCTAGCCGGAATTTCGGCAGGAATCGAGTGGACGCCAGCGCTCACAACACACCGCCTGCGGCAGAGTGTGTGCAACACCGGTTACTTGTCGATCGCTATGGCCTCTGGCTAATGCCTTAGCTGGGGCGGTGACGGTCCTTTTTGAGACGACCTGAGCGCGTCGCCGAACGTCGCGAGGTGCGAAAATCGCTCGATTGGTCCCGATAGTTGGCGAAACCTCAATGAGTTTGATGATTGGCCTCGTAGGTTCACAGAGGGCGGCGACGATCTCGTCGGGGTTCTCTTCCGCCTAGTTGAAGATCCAGGCTGCCGACCGGGAGATCGACGACTTCATCACCGTCGCACGCTCGCGCCTAGCGTGACGAGAAGCTCGTCCAGTTGCTCGAACGTCTCGCCCATCGCATCCGCCGCCCCGGTGCCGGCAGCGTCGAGAGCTTCCTTTGAGGGATAGAGCTCGTGCATGACCAGCAGCGTCTTGCCACCTTTTTCCTCGAAGGTCACCGTGGTGATGGGTCCACCGTCACCACCTTCGTCATTGGTCCAGACGAGGCGCGAGTGCGGTGTCACTTCGATATACCTACCGAAGAACTCGTCAGGGTTTGAGGCATCGTGGCCGAATACCAAACGGTACCTGCCCCCGACACGAACATCCATCTCGCAGGAACGCAGGAACATGCCCATCGACTTCGGTGCCCACCACCGCATGAACAGCTCGGGCTTGGTCCAAGCCTCGAACACGGTGCGCGCCGGCGCGTCAAAGGTTCGCGTAACGACCAGCTCCCGGTCGGACTTCCGTTCCACCATCGTGCGGTTCTGCATGGGGGTGGGCTCACTAGCTCTTGTTTCGTCCATCGACTTTCTCCTTCCGTTTCAATTCCTCGACAACCTTGTCCAACTCGTTGAAGCGTGCGTCCCAGAGCTGGCGGTGCCTCTCGATCCATGCCGCCTCTTCCTCCAGTGCGCGTAGGCCAAGCTTGCAGGTCCGCACGCGCCCAACCTTCTCCGTGGTGACGAGCCCCGCCTTCTCCAAGACGCCGACGTGCTTCTTCATGCCCGTGAGGGTCATGTGGAACTTTTCGGCAAGGTCCGTGATCGAGGCGTCTGCTCGTCCGAGTTGCTCCAAAACGCCGCGCCGGGTGGCGTCCGAGAGCGCGGCGAATGAGGCATCGAGGTGGGGCATTAAATACTGAACCATATGGTTCAGTATTTAACAGGCGGGCTGGCGGCGTGCAAGGGGAGACCGAGTGGGCTGCGTTGCCGGCCGCCCCTTCTGGTAAATCGCAAGCGATTAGCGGATGTTCAAGTCGGAGCAGGGTCGGTGAGGAAGGGCATGATGTCCACGCCGTCTCCTGGGAAGACGGTGAAATGCGGGTGGTTCTCGAACAGGCGGGCGGCGGCATCGATGGTATCGGCCTCGACCACAATATAGCCGCAGAAAGGGTTCACGGCGTCGGCGATGCCGTCCCTGGTAACGCGCCTCGTCTTACCGACCATGCCGCCGCGATCGGGGAAAAATGCGGCATTTCTCTCCTCCCAGTCCGCCCACAGCTGTAAGCCGACGGCATCAATCGTATCCTGCTCGGGCTTAGGCAGGCTGCGAAAGCGGGCGAGGTCTTCGGGCTTCATGGTGTAGACGGCAAGAAAGCGGGGCATGCAGCGGTTTTTCTTCGTGCTGGCAGAAGCATGCTAGCTTAGACTCCTGGAGGGCCCAAGTCACTGCGCATTACCACCCTTTGGCGCTCCGTATCTTTCAGTCCGAAATGATGACCCGAGGCTAAGGTTGGCCATCTATTTTGAACGCTGACCTGGGCGGGCGGAACTGCTCCACCACCAGATCAACACGCACATCAAGCGTCATCCTCGCTGTTAAGCGCAGGCCGAAAGTAGTGTCGACGCCACAAACTCGCGATTCTCTGATGTGCTCGCGATTCTCTAAAGAACAGAATCACCGAGCAGCAGGCGCGACCCGACCTCCACGATAGACCTGATAGCCGGCAGCAGCTCCTGCCCCAACGAGGTCAGCTCATATTCCACCGTCGGCGGCGAGGTCACCATCACGTTGCGACCGAGGACGCCGCGCTCCTCGAGATCCCGCAGTCTGCTGGTCAGTACCTTCGCCGAAACGGCTGGGATATCGCGGCGGAGTTCCGAGAACCGACGCGGGCCTTCGCTCAGGGACCAGAGCACCTCGGGTGTCCAGCAGCCGCCAAGCAGCGCCATGCATCTCGACATGGGGCAGCCGGGGGGAGCCTTCACCTTCTTTCGCGCCTTGAGAACCATCGCACACCCTTCTCGAGGAGTTTCCAGTTGGTTACCGGAAAATGGCGGTAACCGCAAGATACGTGGTTTCCAATGGTAACGATGGCCGCTATTCGAAGGCTCTCCAATCACACAACCACGAAATGGACTGCACGATGTATGCAATAACTGGAGCAACAGGACAGCTTGGCCGTCTCGTGATCGAGGCACTGCTGAAGACCATTCCCGCCGACCGGATCGTCGCGGCGGTTCGCAATCCGGCAAAGGCCAGCGATCTGGCGGAGCTCGGTGTGATCGTAAGGGAGGCGGACTACGACCGTCCCGACACGCTCGCCGCGGCCTTCGCCGGCGTCCAGAAACTGCTACTGATTTCGTCGACCGAGGTCAGCGGCCGCCTGCCGCAGCATCGGGCGGTGATCGAGGCAACCCAACGCGCCGGAGTTTCGCTGATCGCTTACACCAGCATGCTGCATGCCGACACGTCTTCCGCAACGCTCGCAATCGAGCACCGGCAGACGGAGGAGGTCATCGCGGACTCGGGCGTTCCCGCCGTCATCCTGCGCAATGGCTGGTACACCGAGAACCACCTGCTGGCGCTTCCGGCGGCTCTGGAGCACGGCGCCTTCGTCGGCGCCGCGAAAGACGGGCGTTTCTCGTCCGCAGCGCGGCGGGACTATGCCGAGGCCGCAGCCGTGGTGCTGACGACCGACGACCATGCGGGAAAGACGTACGAGCTCGCCGCAGACCAAGCCTTTACGCTCGCCGAGCTTGCGGCGGAGGTCTCGCGGCAGTCGGGCAAGGCTATCGCCTACAACGATTTTTCCCAAGCCGCCTATCAGGATGTGTTGGCGGAGGCCGGGCTGCCGGCCGACCTCGCTGCGCTTCTGGCCGATACCGACGCCGCAGCCTCACGCGGAGCGTTGTTCGATGACGGAGGCGCCCTCGGGCGGCTGATCGGTCGTCCGACCACTTCGATGCAAAGCCTCGTCGCGGCCGCATTGCGCGGTTGAAGGCTGGGCTCAGCGACTTGAGGATGCGGTCTTTCTCGTAATGAGACCAATCAGCTTATCGATTTTCTCGGCCGGGTTCTCCTTTCGTCGCGCCGAGGCGGTTAAGCAGATTAAACGTGATCCTGCCGACATCGTTCATGGCGCCTGCGGCTGGCAGCGCGCCGCACCAGGCAACCGAGCTTGCCGAAAAGATCAAGCCGCCTGCTGCGAGCTTTCGCAGGGTCATTTCGGCGCAGCGGCGGGCGATGCGTTGCGTATCCCCGCCCTCGCACCAGCGCGTCGGATCCTGGAAGAAGCTGTCGGGAAATCCCGTCGCACGCGCGATCACGACGGTGTCCGCGGATGTGCCGAGGGCTGGATCCGTCGCATCCACTTCGTAGCCCGCGGCACCGCCCAGCACGATGCCGTCCGAACCGAAGGTCGCATTTTCAACGCCTTCGAACAGCCATGCGCATCCTGCTTCATGGCTTTCGTCAGTGCGCGTGAAGGGGCGTGCGCCTTCGAATCCCATCAGTGAGATCGCGCCACCGATCAGCGAGAATTCGCCGCGGCCACGGGAGCGGAGATAGCCGCCTGGTTCGTTGGTGATCGACAGCGCTTGTTCGGCGACCGGGCCGTCCCACGTGCGGCCGGCCTCCAGCGGCGAGCGCCGCAGCTCCATCAGATCGTCCTTGAAAGCCACAGTGGCGGCGAAGCCGTTTCCGCCGAGATAGGCGATGCTGCCGCCTTCGGCCACAAACTGCCGCAGCGCCTGCTCCATCTCGATCGACATATATTCGGGATGACTGCCGGTGACGACCGCTTGGTGTCCACGCAGACCGTCTATACCGCATTCGTGCAAATCATGATCGGTCATGACGTCAAACACGATTCCATTGTCGTGGCAGAATCGGAGGAAGTGCAGATCGACCGGCAAATTGTGTGGGCAGCCGCAGAGGGGATAATCGTAATCGTCCCTGAGCGTCACTTTCGGCTTTTTGTAGGAGCAGATAGAAACGCCGCTAAGGTCGGAGTGGTAGTCGTAAAGAGACTTCAGATTGTTGGCGACCGCGAAGCGATGTCCCCGGTCGTCGCTTTTCCATTCATAAAGATGATCTGGGAGATATTCGTCCGCATAAGCGAGATAGGTGGCCGTCGGCACGAGATACAACAGCGGCGACGAAACCTGTGATGAGGTGACGAAGAACACCACGCGTTCGTAGCTATCCTCCCATTCGATCTGGAACGCGTAGACGCCTGGGCGTGCGTTTTCAGGGATTGTCACGCAGTGCGATGCCGGCCACTCAAGCGGGCCGATGTCGTCGTCGTGGCAATGGATAGCGTCGTAGTGCGACGGCACGAAGCGAGGTTCGAAGCTCGATCCGTCCCAGCGTGCCGAAGTCATGCAGAAGGCTGGCTGATTGATCACATCGAGGAGCAGCGGATCTGCTCTGCCCGACGACAGGATCGGCTGCGTTGGTAACAGCGTCGGGAAATCCCAGGCAATGGTCCCCTGCGGTGTCTCGAGCCGGATCGCGGCAAATTTCGCGTTGAGGGTAGGTTCGTGGTGAGTAGCACTTGCGCCGAAATGGATGCCGTGCGCTTGAAGGTTCCGCGCAGGGCTGCCAAAACCTTCACGAAGTTCGTAAGGCGCGAGGAGATCATGCGATTTGATCCGCAGACGCGGCTGCTCCTGCCGCAGATCCAACTCGACAGTGAGCCACACACCAGTTGGCGCCTTCCTCTCGACAAAGGTTTCGCCGCCGATTTCCAGGGCAAATGCGCCGTCGCGGAGGCGCAGCCCGAGGGCGCCTGCTTCCAGGATCGTACGCGCACCTCCGTTGCGCGTGAGGAACAGCTCAAAACGAATGCCGTGGACGGCTTGTACTTTGGCCAGTTCGCCGGCTCGCACGAACAGGAACGACCCTTGGTCGAAATGCCGATGCCGTGGTTCACCCACCGCTTCGATGGGCCAGGCCAGAAATTCCGGAGCCGGCTTGTCGAGTCGGCAAATTCGTGTGGCCTTTATCGGCCGATCGCATGACAGGCTGAGGTTGATCTGCTGGCCTGCTTTGGCACTCCAGGGGGTGGTATAACCAACCACGCTCATCGCGTCGTGGTCTACTGCGCGCTTCATCTATCCTCCCGATGAACTCCAGATGGGCTGCGGCGAACCGCGCAGACCGGTCCGATGCCGGCCAATACGCTGCCGCTCTGACAAGCAAAGTTCCGCATGGCGCACTACCGCCATGATGTACATGCTTGTATAGATAAGCTGCATTCGGATAGTCTCGACGCGATCGGTCCAAGCGCGACATTACCAAGGAGGATGACATGCGCAACGCATCTCTCTTCGACCTGTCAGGCAGGAAGGCGCTTGTAACCGGCGCAAGCCGTGGCATCGGGCGCAGCATCGCCGAGGCGCTCAGCGCAGCCGGCGCCGACGTCGCGATCACGGCGCGCAGCGTGGCCTCGCTCGAGGAGACGGTGGCCGCCATCCGCACTGCCGGCGGGGCCGCGCATGCCATCGCCCTGGACGTCACCGATGTCGACCAATGCCGGGCGGCGACAGCCGAGGCCGGCAGCCTGCTCGGAGGTCTCGATATTCTCGTCAACAATGCGGGTGTGGAAGAGGTCCGGCCCTCGCTCGATGTCGACGAGGCCTTGTGGGACAGGATTGTCGATACGAATCTCAAAGGCGCCTTCTTCTGCGCCCAAGCCGCCGCGCGGCAGATGAGAGACGCCGGACGGCCCGGCGTCATTATCAATCTCTGCTCGTTGACCTCCGAGGTCGGGATTCCCACGGCGGTGCCTTACGGCTCGTCGAAATCAGGCCTCCTCGGCATGACGCGGGCGCTTGCGGCGGAGTGGGCCGATCTCGGGATCCGGGTCAACGCCATCGCGCCTGGCTATTTCAGGACAGCGATGACAGACGTGTTCTACAGCAACGAGGCATGGCAGCAATCGATGCTCGCCAAGATTCCGCAGCGCCGTTTTGGTGATCTCTCGGACCTGCACGGAATCGCGGTGTTCCTCGCTTCGGATGCGGCAGCCTACATAACGGGCCAGTCCATTCCCGTGGATGGAGGCTTTCTCGCATCGATTTGAAGGCTTCAGGGACTGGAGACGTGTCCCAGAAGTGATCGACAAGCGCTAACCGTGATTGCGTACTAAGAAAAGGAGCCGCCATGTCTGACGTCAGCTTCCACCGCCTGTCATCCCTCAGTGTCGATCAGCGCGCCAATTTACTTAAACGCGCCGAAGGAGATCTGTCTTCCTTCATCGAAAAGGTCCGTCCAATCATCCAGGCCGTCAAGAATGAAGGTGACGCGGCCTTGCTCCGGTTTGCGCGCGAGCTCGACAAAGCCGATGTTGCCGACGGTGGACTGAAAGCTTCGGAAGCGGAGTTCGATGCGGCATTCGACAAGGTCGACAAGGATGTCGTGGAGAGTATCCGGTTTGGCATCGAGAACATAAGGCATTTCCACGAGGAGCAGCGCCCGGAGACGATGTGGCTCAAGGAAGTTCGGCCTGGCGCCTATGCGGGTGACCGATACACACCGATCGCTTCGGTTGCGCTTTATGTTCCGCGCGGCAAAGGCGCCTTCCCCTCGGTGACGATGATGACCTCGGTTCCGGCGGTGATTGCCGGGGTTCCGCAGATCGCGATCGTGACGCCTGCGACTTCGGATGGTTCCGTCGATGCCGCGACGCTGGTTGCCGCCCGCCTCGCCGGCGTGGAGACCGTGTACAAGTGCGGCGGCGCCCATGCGGTTGCCGCTGTCGCCTATGGAACCGAGACTGTGAAGCCCGCCGTCAAGATCGTCGGACCGGGGAGCCCGTGGGTAGTGGCGGCAAAGAGCGTGTTGTCCCCGATCGTCAACACGGGTCTCCCCGCCGGTCCGTCCGAAGCGATCATCTTTGCCGATGACAGCATCGACGGCGGCCTGGCCGCTCTTGACCTGTTGATCGAGGCCGAGCACGGGCCGGATTCGTCCGCCTATCTGGTGACGCACAGCCGCAAGGTCGCCGAAGCCGCGTTGATTGCGATACCGGAACACTGGTCCCGGATGACCGAACAGCGCGTGGAGTTCTCGCGCGCCGTGCTCACCGGAAAACGCGGCGGTATTGTGCTGACCGAATCGCTGGAGGACAGCTACCGCTTCATCAACGACTATGCGCCGGAGCATCTCGAGATTCTGTCAACGGAGCCATTTGCGCATCTCGGACGTATCACAGAAGCCGCCGAGATCCTCATGGGGCCGCATACCCCGGTGACCCTCGCCAACTTCGTCCTCGGGCCCAATGCGGTGCTGCCGACCAGCCGGTGGGCGCGAACCTTCGGACCGCTTTCCGTAACGGATTTCGTCAAGAGATCATCAGTCGGCTATGTGACCTCGGCCGCCTATCCGGAACTCGCACTGCATGCCCGCAGGCTCGCCCGTTACGAAGGGTTCAGCTCGCACGAGAACGCGGTTTCGGAGATCCGCGATCGCTATCTCGCCGGCTGAGCGGAAACGATGACGATGAGGGCGGCACGACTCCATGGACCCGGCGACTTGCGCGTCGAGAATATCGCCGCGCCAGGCGGTCCCGAGGTGGGCTGGGTGAAGCTGAGGGTCGATGCCGCAGGCATCTGCGGTTCCGATCTCCACAACTTCCGCACGGGCCAGTGGATAAGCCGGTCGCCTTCGACGGCAGGCCATGAACTGACAGGCACGGTGATCGCCATCGGCGAGGGCGTGGACACCGTAGCTGTTGGCGACCGAGTGGTCGCCGATTCCCGCTTCTGGTGCGGAGAGTGCGCGCAATGCCATGCAGGCAGGCGGCATCTTTGCTCGTCGCTGGGCTTTGTTGGCGAAATATGCGACGGCGGATTTGCCGAACAAGCGGTCCTGCCCGCACGCCTGCTGCACGTCGTCGATACCGCGCTTGACGAACGGGTCGCGGCGATGGCCGAGCCGCTGGCTGTAGCGTTGCATGCAGTGCGGCGTCTGCCGAAAACGGTCGGCTCCGTTCTTGTCGTCGGCTGCGGCACCATTGGCGGTCTTGCCGCGCTGCTGCTCTCTCGAACCTTCGCAGGTACCGTGCTCGTCGCCGATCGCAACCCTGGCCGATGCGCCCGGGTGGCGCGGGTGACAGACGCCAGCATCGTCGACTTGAACCGGGACGCCATTGCCGCGGCGACCGCGGATGCCCCCTTGCTCGCTGCCGTCGAAGCGACCGGCAGTATCGCAGTACTCTGCCAGCTGCTCGGCGTTCTCGATGCCGGCGGCACCGTTGCGATGGTCGGCATATTCCATGGGCGCCTCGATATCGATCCCAACATCCTGGTTGAACGCGAAATCACATTGCTGGGATGCCACGCCTTTGCAGATGAGCTTCCCGACGCCATCCGGATGCTCGGCGAATTGACCGAGCCCATGGTCGAACTGATCGACCGCGAGATCGGTCTGGATGATGTTCCCGCAGCCTATGAGCGGCTGTTGGCGGGGCAGGGCGATGGCTTGAAAACAATCATCCGGATGCGGTCTGCCGGGCGCGTGTGATTTCCGAACGTTGCCGGAAAGGATTTTTGAAATGATCTCTTTGCCCGACACCGCCAGCCCTCTTTACGAGAAGGTCAAGGACTACATCCTGACGAACATCGGAACGGGGCGATGGAGCAAGGATCGGAAGCTGCCGTCCGAAAATGAATTCGTGGCGACACTCGGCGTGTCTCGGATGACGGTTCATCGTGCCTTGCGGGAGTTGACCTCTGCGGGTTTTCTGATCCGGCTCCAGGGCGTCGGCACATTCATCGCGCCACCTCGACCGCAATCCGCACTGATCGAAATCAACAACATCGCAGCGGAAATTGTCGCGCGGGGAAACAGGCATCGCTCCGCGGTTATCGTCCTCGAAGAGATCATGCCGACAAAGGAACTCGCGCTTTCGTTCGAGTTCGCAAAGCGCGCGTCGATCTATCATTCCATTGTCGTCAACTTCGAGAACGACCTGCCTGTGCAACTGGAAGAGCGCTTCGTCAACCCGGGCCTGATACCCGACTATGACAAGCAGGATTTTTCCAGGACAGCAACCTACGACTATCTCATGCAGAAAACCCCGGTGACGGAGGTCGAGCATATCATTTCGGCGACCCCTGCCGATGCCGAAACGGCGCGGCATCTGGGCATCGATGCCGGCAGCTGCTGCCTGCTTCTGCATCGCCGGACATGGACGGGCGCCGTCGTTGCCACGATCAGCAAGCTGACTTACGTTGGAAGCCGCTACTCGCTTGGCAGTCGGTATTCTCCGTCCAAAAAAACCTGATCGCAGTGAAGCGATTCAGAGAGGTCTGACTTGTATATGCATGTATGTATTTAGCCTTGACATCCGCTGTTGCTGACGTTGAAGTGTCGTCGCACTTCGGTTGAACTGACGCTAAGATGCCGAGGCACGGTGCCGCAAGAGCAGAAGCCCGCATTCTCACCAGGCCGGATGTTTGGTTCAAAAAAAGCGGCCTGATCATCAAGGGGAACAAGACGATGCGTAACCTAGCAGGACAATTTCGGGCACTCGTTATGGCTGCTGCCGTCGGGTTCGCCCCGGCGGCCTACGCGGCCGATACAACCATTCCGGCGACGCCTGAGGCAGGAACATTCAAGATCGGCATCGAGCCATGGCTTGGCTACGGCCAGTGGCACGTCGCCGAAGCCAAGGGTCTGTTCAAGGCAAACGGGCTGTCCGACGTACAGATCGTGAACTTCGCCGAGGACAAGGACATCAACGCCGCCTTGGCCAGCGGCCAGCTCGATGCCGCCAATATCGCGACCCACACGGCCATGGGCATGGTTGCGGCCGGCCTGCCGGTGAAGATCGTGCTTCTGCTCGACGTCAGCATGACGGCGGACGCCATGATCGCCGGCAAGGACATCGCGTCCGTCGCAGACCTCAAGGGAAAGCAGGTCGCTTTCGAGGAAGGCACGACGAGCGACATCCTGCTCAAATACGCGCTGGCCAAGAACGGCATGTCCATCGCCGATGTCCAGCCGGTTCCGATGCCGGCGGCGGATGCCGGCAGTGCGTTGATCGCTGGCCAGGTGCCGGTCGCGGTTACCTATGAGCCCTATCTCACCGCGGCCAGGGCGCAGAACAAGGATGTCAAGCTGCTCTTCACCGCGGGCGAAGATCCCGGCCTGATCAGCGACGTGTTCGTGGTGCGCGATGAGGTGATCAAGTCGCGTCCCGGCCAGGTGCTTGCCATGATCAAAACCTGGGATGCGGCCCTGAAGGCCTACAACGCCGACACGCCCGACGGCCGGGCGATCATCTCCAAGGCGGTCGGTTCGAGCGTCGAAGACCTCAACACCGCCTTTGATGGCGTGCGTTACTATACTCTCGCCGAAAACAAGGATGCGCTGACGGGCGAATTTTCCACCAAGACATTCGCCGAGGTCGAGGCGGCCGCCAAGAACGCCGGGCTGCTTCAGGCGGACGTGACGCCGGAGCAGATGATCGACCCGTCATTCGTCAAGGCCGCGAAATGACGAGGGCCGGCTCGCGGTGGTGACGCAAATGTCCGAGCAGCGTGCGACCAAGCCAAGCCCGTCTCACGCAGCACCGGGGCCGGTGACCAAACAGCCGATGCGCCGTCGCCGATCCTCCGGGATCGGCGCGCCTATCGCACGCTCGCGCTTCCTGATGATAGCGGTGGCCGTCTTTGCCGGCCTCGGCCTCGCCTGGTGGGCGGCAACGGGGCTTGGGCTGGTAAAGCCGATTTTCCTGCCCTCGCCGGGAAGCGTGGTGACCCAACTCGGCAAGCTCGCGGGTGACGGCACGCTGTGGCTGGATCTCAGGACCTCGATATACCGTATTTCCATTGGCTTCCTCATCGCCTCGGCCCTGGCGATTCCGATTGGCGTGCTGATCGGCAGCTTCCGGACCTGGGAAGCGGCGATCGAGCCGCTTGTGGATTTCATCCGCTACATGCCGGTGGTCGCGTTCGTGCCCCTCTCCATCCTGTGGTCCGGGACGGGCGATGCGCAGAAGTTCCTGATCATCTTCATCGGCACCTTCTTCCAGCAGGTGCTGATGATCATGGACAATGTGAAGCGGGTTCCCGCTGATTTCATTGGCCTTGGCAGGACGCTCGGCCTGCCGGATCGCAAGATCCTGACGCGCATCGTGGTTCCCAGCGCCTTGCCAGGCATCTGGGATACGCTGCGCATCAGTCTCGGCTGGGCATGGACCTGGCTGGTGTTGGCGGAACTTGTCGCGGCGACATCAGGCCTCGGCTACCGCATCACCGTGTCCCAGCGCTATTTCCAGACAAACACCATCATCGGCTACATCCTGCTGCTGGGCGTGCTTGGTCTCATCACCGACCAGGTCATGAAGGCACTGGGAAAAGTGTTGTTCCGGCAGGAGGGCCACGTGCAATGAGGCCGGGCCGATGAGTTTGCCCAAATTGGGGATCAAAGGTCTCCACAAGAGCTTCGGCACGGGCGCGCGGCGCACGGAAGTGTTGCGCGATATCAATCTCGATCTTGCCGACAACGAGTTCGTCTCGCTGGTAGGCACGTCGGGTTGCGGCAAGAGCACGCTGCTGTCGATCGTTGCCGGACTGCAGGATTTCGACGCAGGAGATCTTGCCATCGATGGCTCGCCGATCCTGCAGCCGGGTCTCGACCGCGGCGTCGTCTTCCAGTCCTACACCCTGCTTCCCTGGCTGACGGCGCAGCAGAATATCGAGTTCGCGCTCAAGGCCGCGGGTCATGATCGCGCGACCTGCCGCAGGATAGCACGCGAGCATCTCGATCTGGTCAAGCTCCCGCACAGCGCCAATCGCTATCCGTCTGAGCTTTCGGGCGGCATGAAGCAACGTGTGGCTATAGCGCGTGCTCTTTCCTATCGACCCAAAATGCTTCTGATGGACGAGCCCTTTGGCGCGCTCGATGCCTTGACCAGGCATCATATGCAGGAACTCCTGACGCAGATCTGGGAGGAGCACAGGCTGACCGTGCTTTTCGTCACCCATGATGTGGAAGAAGCCGTCTACCTGTCGGACCGCATCGTTGTGATGGGGATCGGCCCGGGACGCATCATGCAGACCTTCAATGTCGACATCGAGCGCCCGCGCCGGGAAGAGGTCATGGAAACCCCGGCTTTCATGGATTTGCAGCGCAGCGTGCACAAGGCGATCCGCGAGGCTTCAAAACGTCCCGAAATGGTTTAGGCGGGTCACTCATGCGTGTCAGGTCCAAGAGCAGCGCAACGAACGCGGCTGGGTGCGGGGATCGTCTCGGAAGACGGAGTTTCAGCCGGATGACGCCTGATGCCGCTACGGATTGCCGATCACAAGCCGGTTCACAGGTTCATTCGCGGCCGTCTGAAGGGTAGCAGGAGCTTCGCCCGATCAAGGCATTCATGAAACTCGTGTTCGAGCTTGTGACTCGGGCGCCCGTCAAGCGCCCAATCTCAATATCGCACCGTCGCGATTCCTGACCCGGAAGCGGCCATTGGCGTCCCGCGCCTCAACCGTCGAAAAAAATTTGCAGGACAATGTCGATTTCCTAAACTTCGTTCGTCGTTCCGATGCCGGCCTATGAGGCCGGCTCAAACAAGGAGACAGACGATGCGTGTGATGGTGCTCGTGAAGGCCACCGAGGACAGCGAAAAGGGCTTTCTCCCCACGCCCGAGGCTAAGGAGGCGATGGAGGCGATGGGCACATTTAACGATGAGCTGCGCAATGCCGGCATCTTGCTCGACGCCGACGGCCTCAAGCCCTCCTCGCAGGGCAAGCGCGTTGCGTTTGATGGTTCCCGCCGCACCGTCATCGACGGGCCTTTCGCCGAGACCCGCGAGCTGGTCGCCGGCTTTTGGCTTTGGGAAGTCAAGGATATGGACGAGGCGGTCGCCTGGGTGAAGCGCTGCCCCAATCCCACGCCGGGACCGAGCGAGATCGAAATCCGGCCGCTGTACGAGATGGCTGATTGGCAATGAAAATCTGATGCCGGAGGTCACGGAAATCCATGACCGAACGCGCGAGAAGCTCAGCGGCAACCGAGACTGTCGGCCGCAATCTGCTTGCCTCCGTTATGGCTTTGGCCGACAAGGCAGCATGACTGCAGGCGAGACGCACCAGGCGATCGAAGCGATTTTTCGCATTGAACGGGCCCGACTCATCGCGGGTCTGGTCCGCCTCGTGCGCAATGTCGACCTTGCAGAGGAACTGGTGCAAGACGCCCTGGTCATAGCCCTGTCCGAATGGTCCAAGGCCGGCGTGCCGGCCAATCCCGGCGCTTGGCTGATGACGGCCGCCAAACGCCGCGCCATCGACGCGATCCGTCGCGACAAGATGCGCGGGCGCAAGCATGAGGAGATCGCGCGGGAGCTTGACGGCGAGTGCAACGGCGCGGCCGAGGTGATCGAAATGGCTATCAACGACGATCTTGGCGACGAGCTGCTGGGCCTCATCTTCACAGCCTGCCACCCCGTACTTTCGGCCGACGCCCGCGCGGCGCTCACGCTGCGTGTCATCGGCGGTCTGACGACGGACGAGATCGCCCGTGCTTTCCTGTCGAGCGAGGTGACCATCGCCCAGCGCATCGTCCGCGCAAAGAAGACGATCGGAAAGGCCGGGCTCAGCTTTGAGGTGCCGCGCGGTGCCGAGCGTGCGGCGCGTCTGTCCTCGGTGCTGGAGGTCATCTATCTCATCTTCAATGAAGGCTATGCTGCCACGGCCGGCGACGACCTTGTCCGGCCGGGCCTGTGCCTGGAGGCACAACGGCTGGGCCGTATGCTGGCGGGGCTGATGCCCGAGGATGCCGAAGTGTTCGGCCTGCTGGCTCTGATGGAAATCCAGGCATCGCGCCTGCCCGCACGCATCGGGCCGGACGGCGCCCTCTTGACCCTGACCGAGCAAAACCGCGCACGCTGGGACCAACTGCTGATCCGCCGAGGCCTTGACGCGCTGGCCCGCGCCGAAGCTCTCGGGGGCGATGGCCCCTATGCGTTACAAGCCGCGCTTGCAGTCTGCCATGCGCGGGCGCGCAGTCCGGCCGATACCGATTGGCCCCGCATCGCAGCGCTCTACGACCGGCTGCGAGCAGTGATGCCCTCGCCGGTGGTCGATCTCAATCGAGCGGTCGCCCACAGCATGGCCTTCGGGCCTGAGGCGGGCCTGCGGCTGGTAGACGAGATTGCCGGCGCCGCCGCCCTGCGCAACTATGCGCCATTGCCGGCAGCGAGGGGCGACTTTCTGTTTCGGGCCGGCCGGCTGGCCGAGGCCCGCGCCGAATTCGAGGCGGCGGCCAAGCTCACCCGCAACGTACGTGAAGCGGCCTTTCTCCTCGCCCGCGCCGACGCTTGTGGTTGAAGCATCGCCCTCGGTGCCTGAAACGCCGCTCGGCAAGGCCGAAAGCCGCCTTCAATGAGCGAGATCAACCCGCAACGCGAAAGGGATTAACGATGCGCAAGCCATCGCCGAGCGCCATTCCGTGCTGCATATCCTCTGACAAAAGTGTATCGCAGCCAGCGTGAATCGCCGCGGACGCGATCATCGCGTCATAGGTAGAAAGGCTGTACCGCTCGGCGAGCCTCAATCCTGTTTCGTGGGTCTCGAGCGTGAGCGGATGAACCGTCAACAGGCCGCGCAGCGTGGTCAGCAGCGCATGCGTGTCGGTCCATGACATTTGCATCTTCCGACGCGCGACGTTGGCGAGTTCGTTGAGAACCTGCACGCTGATCGCCCCGCCAGCAGCGATGGCCGCCTCGGCCCGATCAGCCTTCGCCGTATCGCTTGACGCGATATAAAGTAGGACATTGGTATCAAAAAAACTAACGGGCATTCGCCTTATCCCGATCGAATTTGAAGTCAGCGGGGAGCCGACCACGGAAGGCGCGGAGACGCTTCAGCAACTCCTCGCGCCCGGGCTTCCGCGCCACGCCAAGCTGGCGGGCGTCAGCGACATGGATTTCGATCTCATCGCCTTCCCTGAGTTCAAGCGCTTCGACCACAGCGGCGGGAAGGCGGACCGCAAGACTGTTTCCCCATTTGGCGACCTGCATGCCACTTCCTCTCCTAGATATACGCCAGGAGAAATGTATA
This sequence comes from Mesorhizobium sp. M1295, assembly GCF_040318135.1. NCBI lineage: Bacteria > Pseudomonadati > Pseudomonadota > Alphaproteobacteria > Hyphomicrobiales > Phyllobacteriaceae > Mesorhizobium > Mesorhizobium sp. M1295. The sequence goes on along the minus strand of NZ_JAMYLU010000026.1, from coordinate 17,821 downwards.
TCCAGAAGTGGTCGAGATCAAGGCAACTTGGGATATATGCATTTGAAGGAGGAGCCTTGATCATGCCAGCAACTGCGTCGGCACGCCGAGTATCGGCCCTGCCTCGGCGAGCCGCTGGTCGAGGGTTCGCACCGTGGCGCCATGCTCGGATGCCGTCGCGAGGTGCAGGGCGTCGCCAGCACGAAGCCCGAGCGTATGCTGATCGGCGAATTTCGCGGCGACCCGAAAATGCCCGCCCGTCACCGGCAGCACGGTGAAGCTCTCGGCGACCAGCTTGTTGAACATCGCGAGCGCTGCTGCGCGCTGCTCCAGGTCAATCTGTCCGGTCCGAAGCTTGATCGCCATGGCGGAGGACATCTCGGTGATGGTCCAGTCGCTGATCACAAGTTGCGCTGGGTCCTGCTCCGCCAGCCAGCCCTGAACGCGCGCGGTCATGGCTTCGTTGGATAGCGCTGCTACGATCAGCGAAGTGTCGAGATAAAGCATCAATAGCGATCGCCATCTCGCATCGATCGCACCAGATCGGCGGCGGCCTGAGCCTGCAGAGGCATGGTTGCGGTCAGGGATTGGAGCAGGACGGCGTCGATCCGCCTGCGGGGGCGGGCCACGGCCGTGAGTCGGGCGACCGGCTTGCCACGCCGGGTGATGTCGATCGAGTCTCCAGCCTCGACCCGGTCGACGAGCTCGCTCAGATGTGCCTTGGCGTCCGCCAGATTGACCACGTCCATGTCACGCTCCTGACCATGTAGATGGTCATATAGCGCATCACGCTTGACGATTCCAGCGCAGAGTACGGCGAATGAGCAACTGGCTGCGTGAGCGAAGCAGGTGATCGCTCCTGCAACGAGAATTATGCCGCTTTCCGCTTGACTAATACATATCCCAATGGTTATACATCGATCAATAGCCGAAGGGTTATCGATCCCAATGCCAAACGCTCACGATGTACTCTTCAGAACGCTTGCCGATCCGACTCGGCGCGCTATTTTTGAGCGACTGTGTCGCGAAGGAGAGCAGACGGTCGGGGCTCTGACGGCTCAGGCCGGGATCTCGCAACCGGCCGTGTCGAAGCATCTCGGGGTTTTGAGGCAGGCGGGGCTGGTGCGCGACCGCCATGCAGGACGACAGACCCACTATAGCGCGCAGCTTGCTGCGCTTGCCCCCCTGATCGACTGGACAAGCCAGATGACCGGGTTCTGGCAGAGCCGGTTCGACGACCTCGAAGACCTGCTCAAAAGGATGGACCAGTGAACCGAACGTCGACCGAAACACTCTCCGTTATTGTCGAACGGGAGATCGCTTATCCGCCCGAGAAGATCTGGCGCGCGCTCACGCAACCACACTTGATCGAGGAGTGGCTCATGAAAAACGACTTCAAGCCTGTCGCGGACCACCGTTTTAATCTTCACGCAGCCTGGGGCTCCGTCGAATGTCAGGTCCAGACGGTCGAGCCGAACAGAACGCTGACTTACACGTGGGATACCAAGGATCTCAAGAGTGTCGTCTCCTGGACCCTCACCCCCACGAGTACCGGGGTCCGCTTGCGCATGGAGCAGTCGGGCTTCCGGCCGGATCAGCAGCCTTACTTCCGGGGTGCCAAAGTCGGCTGGCCGAGGTTCTTTGACGATCTGGAGCAGGTTCTGGCGCGGACGGACTGAGGTCCGCGGGCGCTATTCAAGCACGGGCTCTGTTACAGAGCGGCAGATGGCGGGGCGATAATGGAGGCAAGCCAATGAAGATCAAGTTGACCAAAGTATACGTGGATGACCAGGAAAAGGCTCTGGGCTTTTACACCGAAACGCTCGGCTTTACGAAGAAGGCCGATTTCAGCAATGGGCCGTTTCGCTGGCTGACCGTCGCATCACCCGACGAGCCGGACGGTGCCGAGCTGCAACTCGCGCTCAATGACAACCCGGCCGCAAAGACCTACCAGAAAGCCATGTTCCAGCAGGGCCAGCCCGCGGTCATGTTCTTCAGCGACAACATCAAGAGCGACTACGAGCGTATCAAAGCGCGCGGCGCCGAATTCACCATGCCGCCGACCGAAGTAACCGGCTCGACCATCGCCCAGCTGAACGACGGCTGCGGCAATGTCGTTCAAATCACCCAGCTGGCGCGCTGGTAAGGCACGCGTTCAGTGGCGTGGCTGCCCGGCGGGAGTCGCCAAACGGGCCGCCGATCCGCTTCGGTTCGTCTTCAGAGGAGGTCTCAATGGATTGGAACAAATGGGTTCGGCAGATCCACCGCTGGCTGTCGATTATCTTTGCGGCGGTCGTCGCCGCTATCTTCATCAGCCTGGGAGCAGGCAAGGAACCCGCCTACTGGGTATACCTTTTGCCGCTGTTTCCGCTCGGCTTGCTCCTGCTTACCGGTCTGTACATGTTCGTGCTGCCTTACGCTCCCAAGTGGCGCAACGCAGGGGGCACCGGCGCATTGGAGTGAACGCATGGCCAACAAGACGTCCATCAGGTCATTGGCGGTCGCGAAGAAGCCCGCCGCCAACCCTGCCGCTGCCAAGCCGGTCCTCCTCGCAGGCGGCAACCCGCAGATAGCGAAGGCCGATGGCGACGCCCCTGTGCAAGCCTACATCGCGGCCATGCCGGGCTGGAAACGCGACGTCGGGCGCCGCCTCGACGCGCTCATCGTGCGCAGCGTGCCCAACGTGCGCAAGGCCGTCAAATGGAACTCGCCCTTCTATGGCGTAGAGGGTCAAGGCTGGTTCCTCAACTTCCATTGCTTCACAAAGTACATCAAGCTGGCTTTCTTCCGCGGCGCGTCGCTGCATCCTGTCCCTCCAGGCGAGTCCAAGCACAAGGACGTGCGCTACCTCGATATCCGCCAGGACGACCAGCTGGACGAAACTCAACTGGCCGCCTGGGTGAAGCAAGCCAGCCAATTGCCGGGCGAGCGAATGTGAGTGGGAATGCCAGTCATTCCCGCAAACCAGGTGCCGACTAGCGGTATTCATGTGACGGGCGAGCGGCAACAACCCTAGGGAAAGCGACAATGACGATGAAGAGTGGCTCGATGGAAGGAAATGCAGGCAACTCTCCCTCTCAGCTGATAGATGCGAGGATCAGCGAGCTGGGCGATTGGCGAGGCCAGACGCTTTCGCATGTCCGCGCTCTCGTCAAGCAGGCCGACCCGGAAGTGGTCGAGGAGTGGAAGTGGCGAGGCGTTCCGGTGTGGTCGCACGCCGGAATAATCTGCACTGGCGAGACCTACAAGAACGTCGTGAAAGTGACCTTCGCAAAGGGCGCCTCGCTGCAGGACCCTTCAGGCCTGTTCAACTCCAGCCTCGAAGGCAACACCAGGCGCGCCATCGATATCCGTGAGGGCGAGGCTATAAATGAGAATGGGTTCAAGGCGCTGATACGCGCTGCTGCCGCCCTGAACGCTGCCCGATAGTCAGCTCCGGCCGATATGGTCGGCTAGCGGGCCGAGAGCGGCGAGCAAAGCTTCGCCGCTGGTCTGCGTTGCATTCTCGTGCGGCGCGCGCAGGTTCAGCCAGCGCCTGTCGCCCGATCGTGCTGACAGGACCGCCTTCATCGCAGCGATGAGGCCGGCATCCTGGATGATTTTGCGGAACGCCTTGATGCCGGCCTCCGCGTCAGTAATGTCCTCTCCCGCCAGCGTTGCGTCATAGAGGGCCCGGATCGCTGCCGCATTCAGATTGACCGTCGCCGAGATGCACCCCGCAGCACCGTTGGCGAGGCCTTTCGTCAGCTGTGCTTCCGAGCTCGGAAACACCGCGACCTTTGGGGCTGCCGCAATGACCGCCGCGGTGTTGTTCCAGTCACCGGCACTGTCCTTGTAGGCCACCACGACATCGGGAAACGCTTCGCTCAGCCGGGCGGTCAGCGCCGGGCTCACCGGTACGCCGGAATTCTGCGGGATGTGGTAGAGGATCATCCTCATCGCCGGGTTCGCCACCCGTTCGATCAGCTCGCTGTAGTAGCGGGCCTGTCCGTTGTCGCCGGCGGCCGTATAGAAGAACGACGGCAGCACCATCACCCCGGCACAGCCGAGACCGACCGCATGCGCCGTCAGCTCGACGGTTTCGGCAAGTGCTGTGACACCGGTGCCGGGCATCAGATGGCTTGGCGAAATGCCGGCCTCGACCAGCCACTCCAGCGCTTGCATGCGCTCGCGCAACGAGACGGACAACGCCTCGCCCGTGGTACCGAACGGCGACAGGAAATGCGCTCCCTGATCCAGCACCCACTTGGCGTGTGATATCCAGAGGTCGCGGGCAATGCGGCCGTCGTTTTCGAACGGCGTCAGGATCGGTGCGATGGTTCCTTGTGGGCGGATCATGTGCGTCCTTCTACCGGTGAAAATCGGTGCAGTGCTCAACGCCGGCATCAAGAATGTCGAGCAAGCTACATGAAGCAGTGTTGCTGAGTACCGGGCGTTCGACCTCGAAAGCAAGCGGCTCGCGCATAGGCGCGCGATTGTGATCGGGCCGCGGTTCTGAGGCTCTCGAGGTAAATCCTTTTCACGGGACAACATCGCCTGGCCGAAAAGGGGGTGACAAACGAGTTCTGCTGTTTCATCAATGCCGCCTTTTGAGGAGAAGCCCATGCGGAGGATCGGTGTCGGCATCATTGGCTGCGGCAACATTTCAGACGCCTATCTGAAGGCGTCGCCACAATTCCCGGTGCTCGACATTGTCGGCGTCACCGACATCAACCGGACGGCAGCTGAGGCCAAGGCAGCGGCCTACGGCCTGGCTGCCATGCCGATCGAGGCGCTGTTAGCCGATCCCCGCGTCGAGATCGTGCTCAACCTGACCACGCCGCAGCATCACGTGCCGGTCGGTTTGCAGGCTGTCGGGCAAGGCAAGCACGTCTACTCCGAGAAGCCGCTAGCAACGACGCTCAGCGACGCGGAGCGGCTCGTCGCGGCCGCACGCGAAAAGGGCGTGCGTATCGGCTGCGCACCCGACACCTTTCTTGGCGGCTCCCACCAGACGGCGCGGCGGCTGGTCGATGAGGACACCGTTGGAAGCATTGTCGCCGGCTCTGCCTTCATGCAGGTGCCCGGCCACGAGCTCTGGCATCCCAATCCAGATTTCTACTATCAGCCCGGCGGTGGGCCGATGCTCGACATGGGACCTTACTATCTGACCTGCCTGGTCAATCTCCTAGGCCCGGTAAAGTCGGTGACCGGGCAGGCGAAGTCATCCTATGCCACTCGTACCATCGGTTCTGGACCGCGCCAGGGCGAAACCATCCAGGTCGAGGTGCCGACCCATATTTCCGGCCTGCTCGCATTCGAGAACGGGGCGGCGGTTTCGATCACCACCAGCTTCGACGTCTGGAAGCATGAACACAATCACATCGAACTCTACGGAACCACGGGCTCGATGATCGTCTCCGATCCTAATCAGTTCCAGGGCGACATCAGGACCAGCCAGCGCAAGGGCGACTGGAAGGTGGCCGATCAGATCCATTCCTATGGCGACGGCAATTACCGGGGCCTCGGCCTTGCCGACATGGCGCAGGCGATCGTCTCCGGCAGGCAACACCGCGCCAGTCTCGAGCTTTCCCTCCATGTCCTGGAAATCATGGAATCGATCATCTCTTCAGCAGAGATAGGGCAGCGTATCGACCTCAGATATGGCTGCGCCCGGCCGGCGCCGATGCGCGCCGACCTGCCTTTCGGAATTCTGGAATAGGGAATAATGCGATGAGCAAGACGGCATTGATTTTCTGGGGCGGCTGGGAAGGTCACACCCCGGCCCGAAGCGCCGAAATCGTCAAGGAGATGCTGGCCGGCAACGGCTTCGACGTGCAGCTGGAACAGGGGACTTCGGCGCTTGCCGATCCGCAGTTGGGCAAGCTCGATCTCATTGTCCCGGTGATCACCATGTCGACGATCGAAAAGCCGGAGCTGCAAAACCTGACCAGCGCCGTCGGGGCCGGCACCGGCCTTGCGGGCTTTCACGGCACGATGTGCGACAGCTTCCGCAACGAGCCGGAATACCAGTTCATGACCGGCGGCCAGTGGGTCGCCCATCCCGGCAACATCATCGACTATCACGTCGATATCACCAGGCCAGACGATCCGATCGTGCAAGGCATCGATAGTTTCGCCTACCGTTCTGAGCAGTATTACATGCATGTCGATCCGACCAACGCGGTGCTGGCGACAACGACGTTTACCGGCGAGCATCTCGACTTCATCGCCGGCGTCGTCATGCCGGTCGTCTGGAAGCGCCGCTACGGCAAGGGCCGCGTCTTCTACAGCGCGCTCGGCCACACCGCCGATGAGTTCGCCGTGCCGCAAATGCGCACGATGTTCGAACGCGGCGCGATTTGGGCCAGCCGAAACGCGGACCTTGCGTAGCCGTTCGATCTGAACGCCACATCTCGTTGCAGTCTTTTCGAGGAGCAAAGCCGCCCCGACGGTACGCTGGGGTTACCGAACTGCAATCGATTGACTGCCATGGTAGCATCCAATACACCGGCGGTCATCGGGGAATTCCGTAGCTGGAGGTCGAATGGAGCAGACGTGGCGATGGTTTGGCCCGGGCGATGCGGCAACGCTTGCCCATGCCAGGCAGGCCGGCGCGACCGGCATCGTGACGGCACTGCACGACATCCCTTACGGCGAAGTCTGGCCGATCGACGCCATCAGGCAGCGTCAGGCGCTGATCGAGGCGGATCCGGCGATGGGGCTCAAATGGAGCGTCGTCGAGAGTGTGCCCGTGCACGAGGACATCAAGCTCGGCCGCGGCGATCTTGACCGGCTCTACGACAATTTCAGGCAGACCTTGCGCAATCTCGGCGCCTGCGGTGTGCGCACGGTCTGCTACAACTTCATGCTGATCCTCGACTGGACCCGCACAGACCTGGCTGCGCCGCTGCCGGGCGGCGGACGGGCGCTCCGCATGAACATGCATGAGCTTGCCGCATTCGATTGCTACATGCTGCAGCGCAAGGGATCGGAGCGCGACTATGCGTCCGATGTTCTCCAGCGGGCAAGCGAATGGTTCGAGACGACGCCGGACACGGCAAAAGAGCGTCTGCTCGCCAACATCATGGCCGGCCTGCCGGGCGCCTTCAAGCGCTACGATATAATGGAATTGCGCGAAGTGGTGGCCGAGCAGTCGAGCCTGTCGCATGAGCGGCTGCGCGAGAACCTCGTCTGTTTTCTCGAAAACGTGCTGCAGGCGGCCGAAGAGGCGGGCGTCACGCTGGCGATCCACCCGGACGATCCGCCGCGCGATCTCGTCGGCCTGTGCCGGATCGTCAAGAACGCCGACGACATTGCCTTTATCCTGGATGCCGTGCCATCGGCCCATAGCGGCCTTACTTTGTGCACAGGGTCGCTGGGCGCCAATCCGGCCAATGACCTGCCTGCCATCGCCAGGCGCTTTGCGCATAGGGTCAAGTTCGTGCATCTGCGCAATGTCAGCAAGGACCCGGACGGCTCGTTCATGGAATCCGAGCATCTGAACGGCGATGTCGACATGGTTTCGGTGGTCTCGGTCTTGCTCGACGAGCAGCAACGCCGTCGCGACGCCGGTGAACCGGCGGCGCTGCTGCCGTTTCGCCCGGATCATGGCCACGAGCTGATCGATGACGCCGCGCGGCACACCCATCCCGGCTACCCCGTGATCGGCCGTCTTCGCGGCCTTGCCGAACTGAGAGGCGTGATGACGGCGATTGCCCATCAGCGCGGCTACCGGCTGCAATGACGGCGCCCCGCCTGCTTTGTGTCGGCGCGCTCACCTACGACACGATCTTGCGCCTCGATGTCCTGCCCTCCGGCGCCGGCAAGTTCCTGCCAAGCGAGGCCGTGCAGATCGCGGCCGGCATGGCGGCCAGCGCCGCCGCGTCGGCCAGCCGCCAGGGCGGACAGGTCTGGCTATGGGCAAGCGTCGGCGACGATGCCGTCGGCCGCGATGTCATTGGCCAGATGGAGGCGGAGCGGGTCGACTGTTCGCTGGTGCGCAGGGTCGAGGGCGGCCGCTCGGCCATTGCTACGATCCTGGTCGACGCCGCCGGCGAACGTATGATCGTGCCCTTCTACGATGCCGTCACGCAAGCCGATCCGGACCGCCTTCCACCCGCGGATTTTTCCCAGTTCGACGCCGTGCTGGTCGATGTCCGCTGGCCCGGAGCCGCCGCCCTGGCGCTGGCGAAAGCTCGTGAATACGGCATTCCGGCGGTCCTTGACGCAGATGTCGCGTCGCGACCGGTGCTCGACCGGCTGCTGCCGATCGCCTCGCATGTCGTTGCTTCGCTGCCGGCGGCACGCATCCTTTGCGGTCCGGAGATATCCGCCGGTTCTGCCGTTGCTATCCTCGGCGAACGGACCGGCGCCTTCGTGGCCGTCACCGATGGGGCGAACGGCACCGCGTTCCAGCACCCGGGTGGCAATGATGTCCGTCACCTGCCGTCGCCGCGGGTCGAAGCCGTCGACACCCTGGCGGCAGGCGACGTGTTTCACGGCACCTTCGCCCTCGGTCTGGCCGAAGGTTGGGACGAAGAGCGGGCCATAGCAGTGGCCAGCGCCGCCGCCGCTCTGAAATGCCTGCGCTTTGGCGGACGTCTTGGCGCACCGACGCGCGCGGAAACGCTGGCTTTCCTACAAGGATCTGCATGATGCCGAACACGCTTGGGCCGGCTCGTGGGAAAAGAGCACGTCAAGTGGCGATCGACTACCATGGTAGTCGATCGGCAACTCTTGGGAGGATAAATGGCTGAATTCAGAAAACGCGCGCTGGTTACCGGCGCGGCCATGGGCATCGGCCGTGCCGTCGCCGAAAGGCTGGCCGAGCAAGGCGTCGACCTGATCCTGTTCGACCGGGCGGGCGATCAGCTAGACGAGGTCGCGACGCAGCTTTCAGCGCGCGGCGTGACCGTGCACACCGTGCTTGGCTCGACCGCCAACGCCGAGGCCTGCGGCCGCGCCGTCGAGCTTGCCCGGTCCGCGTTCGGCGGGCTCGACATGCTTTCCCACAATGCCGGCATCCAGCGTTACGGAACGGTGGAGACCACAGACGAGGCGCTTTGGGACGAGGTGATGAACGTCAACCTCAAGGCTGCCTACCTGCTGTCGCGTGCGGCGATGCCGCTGCTGCGCCAAAGCCGCGGTGCCATCGTCCATATGAGCTCGGTGCAGGGCCTGGCCAGCCAGGAAGGGGTTCTGGCCTACAGCACGGCCAAGCACGGCCTGATCGGCCTCGTCAAATCGATGGCCGTCGACTACGCCCCCCTCGGCGTGCGCGTCAATGCCGTTGCTCCGGGCGCCGTCGACACGCCGATGCTGCGGGATGCGGTCAAGCTCAACGACAACCCCGACGAGATACTGCGCATCCTCGACAACATGCATCCGCTCGGCCGCACCGCCCGGCCGCAGGAGATTGCCGCCGTCGTTGCCTTCCTGCTGTCCGACGACGCTTCCTTCGTCACCGGCGAGGTCGTGCGCGTCGATGGCGGCCTGCTGGCGCGCATCGGCGGTTCTCCGCGCAAGGAATAACGCCGGCGCGGCTGCTCGCAGGCATTTCATGAACGGCTTGAAACTGCAGAGCCTATAAGGGGATCGCCGATGGCAGGGCTTTTGGGAATGCGGACCCTCACCGAGGGGCGGCTGGGCGAAACCGGCCCCGGCGCTTCAGTTGCGGCCAGGACGTTCGAGGTCCTGCTCGACCAGATCCTGACCTTCCGCCTGAAGCCGCACGAACTGATTTCTGAAAAGGCGATGTCGGAAGCCCTCGGCGTGAGTCGCACACCTGTTAGGGAGGCGCTCGCCCGGCTGGCCGGTCTTGGCTTGATCGACATCTATCCGCAGCGCGGCAGCATGGTGGCGCCGCTCCGGATCGCCGATCTCGAGAAATCGCAGTTCCTGCGCGAATCGATCGAAGTCGGCCTGATCAATCGTGCGGTCGAGAGCCCGCGCCGTGCCGACCTGCTTGCCGTGCTCAAAGGCGAACTGGCTGTCCAAGAGACGTTCGCCTCCATTGCGGACGACAGGCGCTTCTTCAAGTCGGACGAGCTGTTCCACCAGCACATCGCCAGCCATGCCGGGTTTCCCGGAATCTGGGCCGACATCAGCGCGGCGAAGCTGCACATGGACCGCTTCCGCTTTCTGTCTTTCCCGCGCCTCGACAGCATGTCGGTGGTCCTCGGCCAGCATCGGCGGATTGTCGATGCGCTCGAGCAGGCCGACGCGCTTGCGGCAGAAGAAGCAATGCGAACGCATCTTCGCCGTATCTTCGAGGTGCTCGAAATCGTCCAGCAGCGCTATCCCTATTATTTCGAGGCAAACGGCAGCGTGAGCCCGCTGTCAGCCGGCTCAATCCAAGCCTGAGCCTTTCTTGCGCGCTTCCGAAGGCGTCTTGGTCTTGCTGCCGGATTTGTCGGAAGCTGGCTCGGCTTTGCGATTTTGACCCTCGCCGCCTTGCTCCTTGCGGAGCTGCTTTTCCACTGTCGATCGCGATCCTTCGGCAGGGTCCTGTTCAGGATGAGTATCGGTTCCCGCCATGTCAGCTCCTATCCATTCTGATCTATTGCATGCGGCGTGGGCTGAGCTCCGCCACTGGTTCTGTCGCGTCCGATCATCAGCCAGGCGGCGAACAGCACGACCAGTACGACCACGATCCAGGCGACGAGACGAGGCATTGGACCTCACTTCCCCCGCCGCTTGCTGCCGCGCGCCTCTGGATTGGAGCCGGCCCCGACCGTTGGATCGGGCACGACCGGACCGCGTTCGGCCTCGGAACCCTCAGCTTCGATCTCCTGCACGGCCTGATCCCAATGCTCGCGCTCGCGTCCTTGCGGACGGCCTTCGCGATCCCAGATCTCATGGGCTCGCTGCCTGATACGCTCTTCCCTGTCCATGGCCTTTGCCTCCTCGTCACCTAATCCGGCGATCGCTGGTTTGTTCCGCGCTGCCAGCGCCGTTCATCCGGTTCAGTTGACGTGATTACCGGGCGCTCTAGATCAAACTTCACGCCGAAGTCGCTTGGTGCGGGGAGAACAATCGTGTGGCAGCAACGCTACAAGCACGTATTGTAAATGCCGTTACAGCCGTCGGTCTTCGACCAGACCGCCTGTGCTTGCTGCTGATAATATCTGTACTGACGGCATGCACGCCTTCCGACCAGGTCGAGCAGCAGTCGAAAATCGCGGCTTCCGCCACACAGACCGCATCGCTGGTCCTGGAGGCTTGGGTCGCTGGGGCAGCCCCTTCGAAATACACGTCGCGCACGTTGCAATCGGTCGGCAAGGCGCTCGCCGATGCCGGTGCGCAAATCCAGTCCGCCAAGTCGCCTGAGCCCAGCGAGCAAGCCGGTCTGACGACGGCGGTCGGACGGCTTTCGGCGGCGGTGACACGCGCAGCGACCGCAGTGCAGGACGGCAACCGCTCGGACGTGGAACACGCGCAGCAAGACCTTCGGGCCGCCGCCGCCGATCTGAGCGCGTCCTACGCCAGATATTTCGCGCCGAAACCATGAAGAAGCTGCTCGAAATATCGCTTGGCGTCGTCACCAGCGTTGGCGGCTTTCTCGAGGTCGGATCGATGGCGACCGCCGCTCAGGCCGGCGCGGCGTTCAAATTCCAGCTGATCTGGGCCGTCGTTCTGGGCGTGATCTGCATCATCTTCCTGGTCGAGATGGCCGGCCGCTTCGCCGCCGTAAGTCATCACACCATAGCCGACGGGATCCGGGAACGGTTTGGCTTCAACGCCTTTCTGTGGCCCTTGCTTGCGACTTTGCTGGTCAACTTCCTGGTCATGGCAGCCGAAATCGGCGGTGTTGCCATTGCGCTCGAGCTCGCCACCGGCATCGGCTTTCAGTGGTGGGCGCTGCCGGTCGCTTTTCTGGCATGGCTGTTCCTTTGGAAAGGCACGTTCGGATTCATCGAAAAAGGCGTCGCGGTCCTCGGGCTGGTCACGCTGTGCTTCGTGGTTGGCGCCGTCATGCTGAAGCCCGATTGGGGGCAGGTTGCGGCCGGTGCCGTGCCCACTCTGCCCGAGCACGACGCGGCCAATTACTGGTTCATGGCGGTCAGCATTCTTGGTGCGTCGATCTCGCCCTATTTGTTCATGTTCTATTCGTCGGGAGCGATCGAGGACCAATGGGACAAGAGCTATCTCGGAGCCAATCGGGCCATTGCCGGCTTGGGCATGTGTTTTGGCGGCACAATCGCTATCGGTGTGTTGATCGTGGCAGCGCTGGTGCTGGCAGCGCACGGCATTGAGCAGATCGATGACTACCACCAACTGCCGCTGATGCTGATTCCGATCTTCGGTTTCTGGGGGTTCGTCCTGTTCGTTGCTTCACTAGGCATAGCTTGCTTCGGTGCCGCGCTCGAAATCGGGCTGCAGCAAGCGTACCTTGTGGCGCAGGGTTTCGGCTGGACCTGGGGCGAGGACCTGAAACCGCGCGACGATCCCGGCTTCAGCACCGTCTATACGATCTCGTTGTTTCTCGCCGCCATTCCGATCGCATTGGGTCTCGATCCGCTGAAGCTCACCATCTTTTCCATGGCTCTGACGGCCGCCAGCCTGCCGCTGACCGTGGTTCCGTTCCTCTTCCTGCTGAACGACGAGCGTTATGTCGGCGAGCACCGCAATGGCCTGATCGCGAATGCCGCGGTCATCTTCATCATAGCGCTCGGTTTCGTGCTCGCAGTCGTGACTATTCCTTTGCAGATATTCGGAGGCACTTGATGGATTTGCTGCGCGACATCCTGGACAAGCAAGTGGTCGACCGCGAGCAGGTCAAGATCGGCAAGGTGGACGGGCTGGTGGCCGAACTCAGGCCAGGCAAGCCGCCAAAAATTATTGCGGTCGAGCTCGGTTCGATCACGCTGGCGCGCCGGCTTGGCGAGCGGCCCGGGCGCTGGATGGCGCGGCTTGCGGCAAGGCTCGGCGGCAGGCGCCATGCCGAGCCGCACCGCATCGCATGGAACAAGGTGCGCGACATCGGCGTCGACATCGAGTTCGATATCGACGTCCGCGAAACGGCGATTTTCGACTGGCAGGACTGGCTGCGCGATCATGTCATTGGGCGTATCCCGGGAGCTGGATGATGGCCACCGTCAATCTTGAGCAATTGGCTGGCAGGAATGTGCTTTCGCAGCGCGGCAAAAGCATCGGCCATATCGAGGAGATACGCGCCGAACCGGATGGCGATGACCTCGTGGTTACCGAGTACCATGTCGGCATCTACGCGGCATTCGAGCGCCTGTCCGCTTCGGCCATCGGCATTGCGGTCCTCGACGTCTTTCGAATGCGCAGTCGCGACAGCATGTACCGCATTCCCTGGGACAAGCTCGACATCTCCGACCCGGCGCGGCCGCGGTTGTTATGCACGGAGGAAGAACTTTCCGCTATGAAGGGGAGTATCGAGGGCGATAAGCGGGAATGAACGATACTGTCCCGCCGTCGGAGAATGGGGTCCAGTGTGAAAGTTCTGGTTGCCGGCGCCACCGGCCTGATCGGTGCCTCGGTCGTCGCACGCCTTCTTTCCGAAGGGCATGAGGTGATCGGCTTGGTCCGCAGCCCCGGCGCAAACCGGGCCGGCAATTATCAGTTGCTGGTGCTGGACATGGCGGTGGCGCTGCAGCCCGAAGACTGGTTGCCGCATCTCACGGGCATCGACGCCGTCGTCAATTGTGCCGGCGTTCTGCAGGACAGCCCCCGTGAAAAGACGCGGGAAGTCCATCGCGATGCGGCGGCAGCACTCTTCCTCGCCTGTGCGAGGGCAGGGGTTGCCCGGGTGATCCACTTCTCGGCGATAGGCGTCGATCGGGCGCAGCCTTCGACGTTCTCGGCGACGAAACTGGCCGGCGACCAAGCGCTAATGGCGCTTGATCTGAACTGGGTGATCCTGCGCCCGTCCGTGGTGCTCGGGCGGCCGGTGTTTGGAGCCAGCGCATTGTTTCGGGGTCTCGCCTCGCTGCCGGTGCTGCCGTCCATGCCCGACACCGGCGGGCTCCAGGTGGTACAACTCGACGACGTTGTCTCAACCGTCGTCTTCCTTCTCGCTCCCGCCAGTCCGTCTCGCGTCGTGCTGGAACTTGTCGGTCCCGAACAGCTGACTATGGACGAGGTCGTCGGCAGCTATCGCCGATGGCTCGGTTGGGCTCCGGCAGTTAGCTTTGTCTTGCCGGCGGCTGTTGCAAGGCTTCTCTACCGCCTCGGCGACCTTGCCGCGATGTTCGGCTGGCGCCCACCGATGCGCACCAACGCGGCCAGGGAGATCGCCCGAGGGGCGGTTGGAGATCCCTCCAACTGGGCCGCCTTGACCGGCATACGGCCGCAAACCCTGGCGGGTTTCCTCGCGCTCAATCCGGCAACGGTGCAGGAAAAATGGTTTGCCCGGCTGTATTTCATCAAGCCTGCGATCTTCGTCGTCTTGCCCTTCTTCTGGATCGTGACGGGTATTGTGTCGCTGACCACCGGCTATAACGGTGGCATCGATCTGATGCAAAGCACTGGGGCTGGCATCTTATCGGCGCCTACCGTGATCGTCGGCGCTCTGGCCGACATCGCCATTGGCGCGCTCATAGCTTGGCGGTCGACGACGCGAAAAGGCCTCTATGGCGGCATCGCGCTCTCGCTCCTCTACTTAGCCGTCGGAAGTTTCCTGCGCCCGGAGCTGTGGAACGAACCGCTTGGGCCGTTCCTCAAAGTGTTGCCGATCCTGGTGCTGCACTTTGTAGCCTTGGCAGTGCTGGAGGAGCGTTGATGCACTATTTCCTGCTGAAATTTCTGCATGTCATCGGCGCGGCCGTGCTGCTTGGCACCGGCGCCGGCATCGCGTTCTTCATGCTGCTCGCCCACAGGACGGGCAATACGGCAACGGTTGCGGCGGTGGCGCGCATGGTTGTCGTAGCCGACTTTCTTTTCACAGCGACGGCCGTCGTCGCGCAGCCGCTGACGGGCGCTGCGCTCGCCTGGCAGGCAGGCTACTCGCTGTCGGAGGGCTGGATCGTGCTTTCGATCGCGCTCTATGTCTTCACCGGAATGTTCTGGCTCCCGGTCGTCTGGATGCAGATGGAGATGCGCAAGCTGGCCTCGCAAGCCGCCGCTGCAGGCGCGCCGTTGCCGCCACGCTATCATCGGCTCTTCTGGCTGTGGTTCGCCTTCGGCGTCCCCGCCTTCGCTGCCGTACTCGGAATTTTCTGGCTGATGATCGCGCGGCCAGCAATCGAGTGGTAGGTCGCAGGCAGGTCCCACTGCGATAATGCGCAGTCAAGGCACTGCGGAAAAATTCCGGCCCATGCAGCACGAATATCTGCTGGAAAGGAACTGCGCCTCGACCCGTAAGTCGCACCGGAGTCCGGTCCCGTATCATTCCCAACCGCGCGCTCACCGCCATCGGCACAGGACAAGATCCCGTCTTGAGGCGGGTTAGGCTTCGCTTACCAAAAAAGATGACGTCCGAGGGAACACGGGAAGCACAGGCAAGTTCGGTGCGCAGTGGAGGAGATTGCGCCATGAACAGTGTTATTTATCTCATCGGCCTCGTCGTCGTCGTGCTTGCGATCCTCTCCTTCCTCGGATTCCACTAGGAGACACCATGCAGGACCAGGACGATCAGGGCCGTCAGCCGGCCGATTTCGAGACAGCCAGAAGCGAGCTTTCGGAAAGACTACAACGGGAAAAGCAGACCGCGACGGAAGCGCTCCACGATGCGCGTGACGAGATCACCAGGAAAGCCGGAGATTACGCATCGGAAGCAAAGCAAGCATTGTTCAACAAGGCGGAGGGAACGCAGCGCGACGTGAGCGCCAACCTCAAGGCCTTCAGCGGCGCATTGCGCGCGGCAAGCGAGCATCTTGCCAACAATGATCAACGGACCGCTTCGAAATTCGCCCTTGACGCCGCAGGCGGGCTCGAGCGGCTTTCCTCGTCCCTGAAGGATAAACCGTTCGACGAGGTGCTTGGCGAAATTCAGTCGTTCGGCCGCGAAAACTCGGGCGCGCTGATCGCCGGTTCGGTATTGGCAGGCCTGGCGTTGGGACGGTTCATCAAGAGCTCGCCACCCTCTGCCCAAACCGGAGCACCGGGCCAGTCGGAAACAGGCCGGGCGCCCGAGACGGGTCCTCGCTCGAATGAGTTCGGATGGCAATCGGCAGAGGCAGTTGAGCCGGCCCCGCTAGGATCCGATCAGTCCGGCGATGACTGGGCCAATGCAAGCCTGGAGCGAAACCCATGACTGACAATCAGGACACTCGCAGCCTGACAACCCTTGTCAGCGATCTGGCACAGCAGGTCACAACACTGCTTCAAACCGAAAGCAGGCTGTTGCGGGCTGAAATGTCGGAAAAGGTAAGCAAGGTCGGCGCCGGCGCCGTGGAGGTAATGGGAGGCGTCATTTGCCTGCTTGCCGCCCTGATGGTGCTTTTGCAGGCGCTGGTGATTGCCTTGGCGAGCGCCGGCCTGGGAGCCGGATGGTCCTCGCTGCTCGTCGGCGTCGTGGTGGCAGTACTGGGCGTCATACTCTTGCGCTCGGGCAAGGCAAGCATGGCTCCCTCCGAGTTGACCCCCGACCGGACACAAGACCAACTTAAACGCGACGCACGCGTGATCAAGGAACAGATAAGATGACCGAGAAATCCGCAGCCGAGTTGGAACGCGATGCTGATATTGCGCGCGCCAGAGTGGCAGATACCGCAGACACGATCCGCAGCAAGATGACACCGGGCCAACTGATCGACGAATTCACCGGGATGTTCAGCGGCGAGGGATCCGCCATGCTCAGCAATCTTAAGACTCAGGTCAGGGACAATCCGTTGCCGCTTACATTGGTCGGCGCGGGCCTAGCCTGGCTGATGCTTGGCAAGGGCACGTCGGTAGACAGTTCAGCACTTGATGCCTATTCGACCGGCAGGGAGCCTGACGGCACCCGAAACTTCTCTGACCAGAGGGGCTTGGGCGGGGCCTGGCAGGACTCACGCGGCGATGAGTACGGTGCCGAGGGCGAAGGTTCCGCCGGCTCCATGCTCTCCGATGCCGCTCGTTCGGTTGCGTCCGTGGCAGGCGGTGCGACTGAGGCTGTGGCAGACGTTGCGAGCGGCGCCAAAGAAAGATTGAGAAGCACAGCCGGGCACGTCGGCTCGGCCGCCGCCGATATGACGGGGCGGGTGCGGCAGTCGGCGCAGGACCTGTTCCAGCGCGAACCTCTGGCAATGGCCGCGGTGGGCCTTGCCGTGGGCACAGCCATCGGCGTGATGCTGCCTCACACCGCCGCGGAAGACGCGCAACTCGGCCCTTACCGCGACAAGCTTCGTGACAGTGCCGAAGAAGTCTTTGAAGAAGGCGTGGAGCAAGCCAAGCAGGTTGCCGCCGAAGCATATGAGACTGTAAAGGAAGAGGCTGACCGACAGGGTTCCAGCGGCGACGCCGAGACGTTGGTCGACCGCGTCGAGAAAGTCGTGAAAAAGACGGCAAGCAAAACCGAGGAAGCCATTCGCGATCGTTTGCCGGAGACCGACGAGTCTCCCAAATCGACGTCATAGCGCTGCCCGGTCGTTCCTGGTGATTTCGACCGCGGGTCGCCTTGCGGTGGGAACATCGAAGTCGGCCAGGAGTCCGCAACCTTCCGCAGACAAATGGGATCGCGGCGTTCAAGCCATCAGAACCGGGGCGCTCCGATCCGTTCGGATTCTTAGCTCTGAATCCGTTCGGTTCTTCGGGCTCCAAGGAAGCGTGTCTGGCCGACGCGTGGCGCGCGGTCCTTAGCAGCACTTCCGATCCCAGAAAAAACAACCACATGGGGTAATCGCGGGAGCGACGCGCCCTGGAACCGATCATAGCCTTGGAGGGTGGCTGTTCCCCGATAAGATGAAATACG
>NZ_JAMYLU010000025.1:0-87176 GCF_040318135.1 Mesorhizobium sp. M1295 | reverse complement strand
CGCTAAACACGGGGGCTGCGCGGCGGACACGCCGACGTCACAGCTACTGCCACGCCATTTTTGCAGAACTTGACGCACACAACTAAGTTGGAGGTGAGGTGTTGAACGCACAATGGGTAAGCACGATCGGAGACAACCGTGATAGGTGACCGGAAGGTTTCGTTATTGAAGACCGCTCGCGGTTAATGCTCTCGAGCCAGTGTTTGACCGTTCCGGCCAGTCAATACGGGCGACGAAATCGTAAACCGGACCGCCGGGTACTCCCCAATTGCTTGACCAGACCACCTGTGAACCGTCTGGGGACGGCGAGGCGTGGGTCTCACTCCAGTAGTCGAATGGAGCGTTCTTCGTCTGCACAACACGTCGAACCTCTCCGCTGCCGTCGATGCGCAGCGCGATGACTTCCCGCGCATACGGCGCCCAATTCGGATATTTCGATACTTCGTCCGGGTCGCCGGAATAGCTAAGGAACACCCAACCCGGCCTGTCCAGTGACCTGAGCGATGCATGCTGTGCTTCGCCATATCTCATCAGCGAGGTGACTTTCCCATCTGACAGCCTTCGCTTGATCACCTGGAATATGTCCGGATCGGATTTACTGATCCCCACATAGATTTCGCTGCCGTCGGCATCGACCGTCATGTCCCCATGGCCAGGCCGATGATGCTCGGTCCATTTTTGGCGCAGAACGCCGTCAACCGAAAAGATGAACGTCTGTTCAGTTTCGTCTTTTAGGTACTGAATGCATAAGATGTTGACGCCTAGCGGCGAGATTGAGCAGGCGCTGTTGGTCCCGACAAGCTGTGCGAGATCGATTTCCGGAAACTTCCGCCGCTGTTTGAGATCGTAGGCAAAGACGACCGCTTTGCCGTCCCCGCGAACCGCGCGCACGGCTATACGGCTGCCGTCACGGCTCGGATTCCCTTTATAAGGGCCGAACTGGAGATCGCTACTGTCAGTCGAAACAAACAGGACCTCCTCATGATTGGTGCGTGGCGCCCACGTCGAGATTTTCCGACCACCGACGCAGATCATCAGGTCGGGATCGCGAGGGTGCCATTCGCATTCGATCGATCGAACACGGCGAAAAAGCGGAGCGTAGGTGCGCCCATCCAGGAAGCATAAGCCGCCGCAGCCGTTGCTGATGACAAGAAGGCTCTGATCCGAATTCCAGGCCTGAGCGCTCGAATAGCGGTGGCTGCAATATTTGCTCCCGCATGCGACGCCGGCGCCGAGGATTCCGGGTTTGGTTATTCGCGTGAAAGTTGTGCCAAATGCCGCATCCTTCGCCGGGTGCAGGTAATCAGGCAGGTCCATGGCCACCGGCGCGACGAACTTTGTCGATGCCACATCCTCTTCACTCACCGCTCCGCGCAGATCTATGGATGTCGCGCTGGCAGCTAGCGTCAACGCCAAGACAATTTGGTAGCGAAAAAAGCGCATGTCGTGTCAACTCACGCGGTTCCGTCTCAATAGTTCGATTTCCGTTTTTATTGGATACCTTCTTCTCGACGCTTCAAAACCGTATCTCTCTAAGCTTCAACCCTTTTAAATTTCGCCCGCGCCGCGCCAAACTTGTCAATTACTCCACGCGCTATTATTTCGGTGGCGGCAGCGAGCCCGTCCGAATCTAAGCTTTCAACGCAAGTTGTCGGTACCGGGAACGATCCAAGTTGTTCCTCGATAAGATTAACGTGGTCGATATGATCAAGACTGCTCTGCAGATCAACTTCGAGGAACTTCTGAATGATGCCGAGATTACGCCGGCGTTCCTTCAACCGCGCCTCTAGAATCTCTCGTGGCGCCTGCAATCGGACAAGCAGGTCCGGTTTGGGTAGAAGCTCGAGGGCGCACGACACCCTTTCACGATCCGTTATGCCGCTGAACAAAACCAGCGAGCACACGAATTGTACCATACCCTGGTCAAAAATTGAGATCGTGTCCTTGGACGCTATTGCCGCGCGCCAGGCTTGTAGAAGAGCTTCAAGATGCCAGTTCAGACGAGCCGCCCACAGCTCATTCTTGGGTGGAAGGATCTTAAGCACTTCTGCACCGAGAGAACGCTGTCCAATCCACTTTGAATGCAAGCCGGAGACTAGTTTGAAGGCGGCTCTTCTAACCGGGTGTCGACGGTCGCCGGTCTGCAAAACCACAGAGTAGCCCTGAGCTCGCAGAACGTGCACCAGCTCGCACGCCAACGTCGTCTTACCAGCACCGGACGGCCCAAATAGCTCCAAGATCATCTTTCAATCCAGACTGAGGGAAGCCTTCCGGCAGTGATGTTATGTCCATTTGCTGAAGCGAACGCCCATCTCTTCCCGGGATGTCTAGCCGACGAGCCAGGAATTCGCGCCATCCGTATGAATGACGGTGTGGTCACGTTAGGATATCGACGAAGGCCATAATCGTGAACGGAAGGAGTGCGTTTCGGTCACTATCCTTCCCGATTGCCTTCCATCCGTTTGCCGTTCCGTCCCCGACAGGGCTGTGCAGTAGCCCAATGCCCCAGCGCACCTCCACGGGGCTCAGTAGTCATAAGTTCGGCATGTCTCATCCGTTCGGGGGATGCGAGATACCCAGCCATCTGGAAACCTTACCTCTGCGATGGCCCCACCCAGAACTGATCTTTTGCCGCCTCTATCGCCAATAGAACAGCTTGGTGGGGCATCCAATGAATATGTTGGACAAAAAATCTTCGATTCCATCTCAGGAGAAATCGTATGAAAGCGGGCAGATGAGCGAGGACCTCAAGTCATATCCGTCAGCAGGGGCTACAGCCGCTATGCCTACTAGTTACGACGCCGAAGTCGCGGCCGCGGCCTATGATCTCCCAACAAAGCAGAGATATCAGGATCCGAGCTTTGCGAGCTGGTACCTGGACGGATATGCAGGCCGCTTGAAGCTGTCTACAATTGCATCCTACGTCATTGCGCGACGGGAGCAGCGCTGCATCGCCAAGGCGCTGGAGAGGTGCAGCCCGCCTCCATCTCAGGTGCTCGATATCCCATGCGGAACCGGGAAGCTGGCTGGCGTGCTGGGCCGGCATGATTGTCAGGTGCTGGCTGCAGACATTTCAATGGAAATGATGGCCCTGGCTAAGTCAGCATATGAAGGTCAGCCCGGATTTCGGGGATTCATCCGATGTGACGTGACGCAACTGCCGTTCGCCGACGAAAGCTTTGACACGGTGGTCTGTCTTCGCCTCATCCATCTTATCCCGCCACATCTCAGGCGCGACATTATCATGGAGCTCGCGCGCGTTGCCAGCCGCCGTCTGATCGTATCCTACGGCGTTGGCACCCGCCTCCAGAGAATGCGACTAAGGCTGCGGAAGATAATCACCGGAAGGCTGTCGGCGCCTCATCCCGTCAATCTTAACGTTGCACGACAGGATTTCGCAGAGGCGGGGCTCGAACTGGTACGCTCTTTCAGCGTCCTCCGGTTCCTGTCCTGCGAGCAGCTGTTCGTACTTGAGAAGGTAAAGGCGTGGCCTGCCGCCGGTTTGCAGCCTTTGCGTTAGCACTGGCATTGCGGATCAAGCCGCTGATGGGTGTCAAAAGCTGAAACGGCGACGGGAGGTGGCTGTGGAACCGGCAGGCAAGGCCATTCCGGCGCGCATGGCATCACTCGACCTGCTGCGCTTGGCCGCAGCCCTCGCGGTCGTGCTCTATCATTATCTTTTTGGCGGCGCGATCGCCGGAAGTCTCGATGTGGAATATCCTGCCGCAGCACCTTACGCCATCTATGGCTATCTCGGCGTCAATCTGTTTTTCCTGATCAGCGGTTTCGTCATCGCGTGGTCGGCCGAAGGTCGAACCTGGCAGGAATTCGCGGTCGCCCGCTTCGCCCGGCTTTATCCCGGATTCCTCGTCTGCATGACCGCAACTTTTGTTGTTCTCGTCGTCGCCAAAGACCAGCGTTTTCCGACCGATATTGCGACCTATGTAGCCAATCTCTCTATGTTCGCCCGCCTCTTCGGCAGACCATCCATGGATGGGGCCTACTGGTCGATCATGCTCGAGATCCTGTTCTACGGCTGGGTTGCAGTGCTGATCTTTGCGGGTGCCTTTCAGCGCTGGAAAATACCTATCGCTGCCATCTGGCTCGCAATTTCGGCAAGCAACGAGTTCTTCTTTGAGAACGCGGTGATACGCATTCTCTTTATTACAAACTATGCGCCTTTGTTTGCCGCCGGCATCCTCGCGGAAGACATCGTTGCAAGGGGCCGTTCGCCGGCTGCGTTCCTGCTTCTTGCCGTCGCATTCCTGGTGTCTTGCCAGACCATAATCTTCTCTCACCACTGGATGCATGAGCACTTTGGCGCTGCCATTTCGTATCCTGCTCTCCTCGCTGCCAATATAGTGGTCTACGGAGTCTTCTCTGGCGCGATACTGCTCCGCTCCGTGATTGCTCCATCCAAGGTTGTCATGATGCTCGGAGGATTGACTTATCCACTGTATCTTTTGCATCAGTATATTGGCTACATCTCGCTTAACGCGCTGGCGCCGCATGTCGGAAAGAACGCCGCATTCTTCGTTGTATTTGCCGGGATTCTTCTTGCCTCTTTTCTCGTCTGGCGCTTCATCGAGACGCCGGTACGCAAGCCGCTCGTTCGCGCTCTGGTGTCTGGGATATATCGCCTTGCACCAGCGTCGCAGCCAATCCGGCCAACCTCGTCCGCACGAACATCGTGATCAGAAGCGCTCGGCGGGTGTGCCAGAAAGATTCGCGTTAATCGCGAAACACCGGGGTATCCAGGCTTGGCACGCTGTACGATATTGGCTACATCTCGCTTAATGCGCTGGCGCCGCATGTCGGAAAGAACGCCGCATTCTTCGTTGTATTTGCCGGGATTCTTCTTGCCTCTTTTCTCGTCTGGCGCTTCATCGAGACGCCGGTACGCAAGCCGCTCGTTCGCGCTCTGGTGTCTGGGATATATCGCCTTGCACCAGCGTCGCAGCCAATCCGGCCAACCTCGTCCGCACGAACATCGTGATCAGAAGCGCTCGGCGGGTGTGCCAGAAAGATTCGCGTTAATCGCGAAGCACCGGGGTATCCAGGCTTGGCACGCTGTACGGCACACTGGATGTGTCCCGCTTCCGGTTTCATTGACGGCTCAGCCGATTCCCCAGCACCCCGCACGACGAGGCTTCAAGAGCAGCGAAGCGCACTCCAAATAGCGCACGCCAGGTCCGGCACATGGCGCAAGACTCTCTTGCGACCTGGCACCGCATCGAAGGGCTTATCGGGGAGAAGGTCGCACTGTGTGTATCAACTTACGATCAAAGTTTCTCTCACGGGGTGCCGGTATGTGATTTGGCGCTAATATACGCAGTCTGTAGGTAGGGCGCTGTCGAAACAGAAAAAGGAATATTGGATGACAACTCTGCATTACACGTCAGGTGGATCGGGCACGGAAATTGCACAAGCCGGATTCAATCTGGCTGACGTTTCATCCGTTGACCAACTCAATGCGCTGCCGGACGGTATGAAAGGCATGGTCTATCTGAACGAAACCGACGGAGTAACCTCCTCCTTTGTCGACAAGGTCACGCCCTTCATCGGTAATCCAAAGCTGTTCGGATTCTTCCTGGTTGACGAGCCGGATCCCACCGGCCAATGGGGTACCTACGCCTCTGCCGCAAATCTGAAGGCAGAATCCGACTGGATTCATTCCAATGTGCCGGATGCCAAGACCTATATCACAATGATGAGCCTGGGGACGTCGGCGAATCCAGATTTTTCGAACACCTACAATCCCGCCAGTACGGGTATCGATTACTACGGCGTGGATGTCTATCCTGTCCGCACGGATGGCGCGGTCGACTACAACATGATCGACAAATTCGTCGCCGCCGCTCAGGCGTCGGGCATCCCGACGAGCCAGATCATTCCAGGCTACCAGACGTTTGGAGGTGGCGACTATAACACCGACATGGGTGGCAAATATGTCGTGCCCACCGCCACCCAGATGGAAACCATGATGGACCACTGGGCCAAGCTGGTTCCGTCACCCGCCTTCGACTACGCATACGCCTGGGGTTCGCAGCGAGGCGACACAGCGTTGGAGAGCTCTTCGGAACTGCAGGCCGTTTTCCGGGAACACAATCTCAGCACTGGAGGGACTGCTCCTTCCGAAGCCGCGGCTACTGATCCCAGTTCTACGGCGAGCATCCCTTCCGAAGCCACTGCCAGCGATGGCACCTCGACTGTCACCTCCCCTTCCGAAGCCACCGCCGGCGACAGCACCTCGACTGCCATCGCCCCTTCCGAAGCCACCACCGGCGATAGCGCCTCGACTGCCACGGCCCCGTCCGAGGCCACCCCCAGCGACAGCGCCTCAACTGCCACGGCCCCGTCCGAGGCCACCCCCAGCGACAGCGCCTCAACTGCCACGGCCCCGTCCGAGGCCACCCCCAGCGATGGCGCCTCAACTGCCCCTGCCGAGGCCACCACCGGCGATAGCGCCTCGATTGCCACGGCCCCGTCCGAGGCCACCCCCAGCGACAGCACCTCGACTGCCACCGCCCCTTCCGGGGCCACCCCCAGCGACAGCACCTCGGCTGCCACCGCCCCTTCCGGGGCCATCACCGGCGATAGCAGCTCGACTGCGACTGCCCCTGCCGAGACCACTACCGGCGATAGCAATCATAGCAAGACCGCGCTTTCGCACCTCCTCGCTGGCAATAGCAGTTCGACCGACACCGCCGCCTCCACAAGCGATGGTAGTGATAGCAAGACCGCGCTTTCGCATCTCCTCGCCGGCAATGGCCGTTCGACTGATACCGCCGCTTCCAGCGCCACCACAAGCGATGGCAGTCATGGCAAGACCGCGCTTTCGCATCTCCTCGCCGGCAATAGTAGTTCGACCGATACAGCCGCTTCCGGCGCCACCACAAGCGATGGCAGTCATGGCAAGACCGCGCTCTCGCACCTCCTCGCTGGCAATGGCAGTTCGACTGATACCGCCGCTTCCGGCGCCACCACAAGCGATGGCAGTGATAGCAAGACCGCGCTTTCGCACCTCCTTGCCAGCGACGGCAGTTCGACTGACACCACCCACGATAATGCCGGCGACAAGGTAAGCGAGGGCAGCAGCGTTGACCGCATATTGGCTGCGTTGAACCATTCTCTTTCGGCCGGCTCGGAGCTTCTCCCGACCAACGACCCGTCCGACACAACGGCAACCAGCCTGGTTCGCCACGGGTTCGCGCAGACCGTCCAGCCCGATGAAAATGTCGGCGCCCAGGCAAAAAATGGCGCCGCCGAGATCATGTCCGGCCACGGAGGCAACGACGCCTTCGACTTCAGCAAGCTCCAGGACAAGCTCCACCTCGATCAACCCGCTCTTACCGAGCTTAAGTCGGGCGGGCTTTCATTGCATGCTTCCTCTGCTGATACGGCCGCCGATGATGGTTCCCACCACATCATCTTTGACAGTACAACCGGATCGCTCTCTATCGACAGCGATGAAGTCGGCGGCGCAGCTCAAGCGCAGCTCGCTACCCATTTCCCGTGGCAGCATCAGTCTTTGTGATCTGAAAACCCGGAGCGGCGGACCTTCAAATGGAGTCGGGTCCGCCGCTCCGTCTTTGTTCAATTGCGCCACGGAAGCTTGGCCAAGGGAAGATAAGATACCGGCGGATATCGGAGAGATCGAAGTTGGTCGGCATCATCACCAATGCGAATTTCGGATTCGCAACACTAAGCGGTCTCGGCAATTTTCAGCACGGCGTCGATCTCGGCCATCACCGCTGCCGGCAGCGGCCCTCTTTCCAGCGCACCGAGATTGTCCGCGACCTGCTCGGGCCGCGTGAAGCCGGGAACCGGCAAGGCGATTGCCGACTTGGCGAGGATCCAGCCGAGCGCACCCTGCGCAAGCGTGCGTCCGCCCGAGGTGAGCAGGTCGCGGATTGCCGAGAGCCTTGACAGATACTGCGGGTTGGCGGCGCCATCCCTGAAAAACACCATCCAATCGGCATTCCCGCCGCGCACGTCATCGGTGGGCAGCCTCATGGCCGGCGTGTATTTGCCGGTGAGCAGTCCCATTGCCAGCGGCAGCCGGCTGAACGAGACGAGGTGCTCGCGCGCCGCAACGGCCATCAGCTCGTTCGCCGGGGTAAACACATTGAAGTCGTTCTCTACGGCGACGAAACCCTCGCGCGGCGCGTAGGCCGCAAGCCGTTCGCAGTGATCGGTGCTCCAGCCGAAGCCGCCTATCTTGCCCTCCTGGCGCAACAGGCCGAGCGTATCGAACACCTCGCCGCGCGTTCGATCGGATATTCGTTGATGTGTAGCAGCACGACGTCGATAAAATCGCGCTGCAGGCGCTGCCGCGAATTGTCGATCGATGTCCGGATCGCCGCGGCAGAGGCATCCTCGGGAGCGATCTTGCGCGTTTCGGGATCGCCGAAATAGCCGACCTTGGTGACGATGACGGCTTCGTCCTTACCCTTCAACGCCCGCCCGAGGATTAGTTCGGCATTGCCGGCGCCATAGGCGGCAGCCGTGTCGAACACCCGCGCGCCGATGTCATAGGCCATCGCCAGCGCGGCTTGCGACCTGATATCGTCGACCTCGCCATAGATTGTCGCCGTGTCGCGCCAGCGCGCGGCACCCCCCGCTGCCCAGGTGCCGATCCCGATGCGCGGCACCGATCGGCCATCCCAAAGCTCCATCATCTCCATGCCCGTTTCCTCAACGGCGCAGGCTGGCATGGCGGGCACGCTCGCGGATCTCATCGCGGGAAATGCAGGCATCCACCAGTGTGCTGTCCGGGGCCTGCCTCAAGCTCGCAAGCGTCTGGCGATAGGCAATCCAGCGGGTGAAACGGTATCGAAGTTCATACAACATGGTCGTCTCCTTTGGCGCGCAGAATGCCCGCGCGCCTGGGTTGATCGAAAGCGCAAAGCATCTGCGCGAATCGCATGCTCGATCGAAAAGATGGCGCTCGCTTCTTGGCCAGCCGAGGCGCTTATCCCTGTCCCGTCAGGCAAGATTATCCAACGCCTCCAATTCCTGCATACTTGCGCGCGATGCCCGCTTCGCGCTACAGCCACGGTCGCAAGGAGTTTTTCATTTCTGCAAAATGGATATTGGCTGGGACGATCTGAGGTTGTTTCTCGACGTTGCGCGGCTGGGTGGCTTGAGCGCAGCGACGGGAACCACGCGCCTCAGCGCAGCCACCCTTGGACGACGCGTCACCGCGCTCGAAAAGCAGATTGGCGAACCGCTGTTGCGACGGTCGGAGACGCCGAAGTTGCGGGCCGCACTCTCGGCGCCGGACGCGATGCCGCCGCCGATCGCGAACAGATGCAGCCCGTACCGCGATCCGTAGAGCAGTTTCCAGCCCACCAGGATCACGACGATCCCCCAGAAAACCGGATAGGGAATGCCGAGGAAACTGCCGGAAACGGCAGCGATGACGATTTCCGGCACGGTGCCGCCGGAGACGGGACGTAAGATGCGCGTGATGCCAAGCACGATATACTGCGTCGACAGCGTCGCGATGATCGGATGGACGTTGAAGCGGGTGATCGCCAGGCCGTTGATCAACCCGATGAACGCGGCCAGCAGAAAGACCGCCGGGATCAGCACGATCGCCGGCTGGTCCAGCGCCAGCACCGCCGTCGTGAAGCTGATGACCGAGCCGACCGACAGGTCGAGCCCGCCGATCAGCACGACGATGAGCTGTCCGAGCGCCGCGATGATCAGCGGCATCGCCTGGGCAACCAGGTTGAAAAGGTTTTCGGCCGTGGCGAACTGTGTCGTCTCGACGGTCAGCCACAGCGAAATGAGCAAGGCGACCAGCAGCGGCAGGCCCCACAGGCCCTGTCGTGTGTTCCGGCCACTCAGGATGTTGAACAGCGAATGATACATGGAAGCCCCTAATGCTGGCGCGTGGAGCCGCCCATCAGGGCCGCGTCGAGGATCTTGTGTTCCGTCGCCTGCGCCGCCGGCATTTCGGCAACGATGGTGTCGTGGTGGACGACGTAGATGCGGTCGCAGAGCCCAATCAACTCGATCGTCTCGCGCGACAGCACCAGCACCGCGCCGCCCTTGCGGGTGAAGTCGCGCAGCAGGTGGTAGATCTCCGACTTGGCGCCGATGTCGACGCCGCGGGTCGGCTCCTCCACCAGCAGAAGATCGAGATCCGCGGCGAGGTAGCGGCCGAGCAGAACCTTTTGCTGGTTGCCGCCCGATAGGGAGGCGACCGGAGCGGATGGACCTACCGCCTTTATGTTCATGACCTCCATCAAGCGGGCGATAACGCTTCGATAGGATCGCGCCGACGCAAGTTCGGATCGCCTCGAATGCAATCCGATGGCAATGTTGTGGGCGATCGGCAGGGCGAGAAAGAGCCCCTCTTCCTTGCGGTCTTCGGGAACGAAACCGACCTTCAGCTGCTGCAAATGGCGAACGCCTGATGATGTCGAGAGCGGCATCTTGAGCGCTTTGCCGTTGATGGAAATCGTCCCCGCAAAGGGATGGTAGCGGCCGATCAGCGATCTCAGGAAGCGCTGCTGGCCCTGCCCCTCCAGCCCTGCCAAAGCGACGATCTCACCCTTGTGCAAAGTCAGCGACAGCGGCTGCGATGTCTCGGTGATCCTGAGGTTTTCGACGCGCAGGATCTCGTCGCCCTTGTCGCCCGTGCGATCGGGAAAAAGGTCCTGGAGTTCGCGTCCGACCATCATGGCGATGAGTTCGTCGGTGGTGATCTCGGATACCACCCTGGTGCCGACCAGCGCGCCGTCCTTCAGCACCGTGACCGTGTCGCACAGCTCGAAGATCTCCTCCATGCGATGCGAGATGTAGACAACAGCCTTTCCCTTATCGCGCAGCCGGCGGATGTTGCGGTTGAGCACATCGACGTCGGCCGCGTTCAGCGCCGCCGTCGGCTCGTCCAGGATGAGCACGCTGGCGTCCGCCTGGATGCAATGCGCGATCTCGACGAATTGCCGCTCGGCGATCGTCAGGTTGGAGACGAGTTGTGATGGGTCGAGGGTGAGGCCGAGTTCGCCAAGCGCCTTGGCGGTCTGGCTGCTCATCTCGGGATAGTCGATCGAGCCGAACCGGGTCGTCGGCTCCCGGCCGAGAAACATGTTCTCTGCGATCGACAGATTGGGCAGCAGCGAGTGCTCCTGGAAAACGGTCGAAATGCCGGCATCCAGCGCGTCGCGCGGCGACTTCAGATCGAGCTTTTCCCCGTTCATGAAGATTTCGCCGGAATCGGGCTGATGCACGCCCGCCAGGATCTTCATGAGCGTCGATTTCCTGGCGCCGTTCTCCCCCATCAGGGCGTGGACGCTGCCCGCCTTCAGATCGAGGGAAACGGAGTGGAGCGCCTTGCTCCCTCCGAACGCCTTCGAAATGTGGGACATCTCGATAAGATTGGTCACGAAACCCTCGAACGAACCGGATTCGACAGATGGAACGGCCTGCGGGGAATGCTTGTCCACTCCCCGCCAGCCACGGCGCCGTCACTTCTTGCCGTAATATTCCTTGAGCTTGTCCTCCGGCAGTTCGCTCGGCCACCAGACATTGGCCGTCAAATCGTCGCGATAGTATTTGGCAGCCTTGTCCTTGTCCCAGCCGTCGGGGTTGTAGACATAGCGCTTGTAGAGCTGCTGACCCTCAAGCAGCGCAACAGCGGCGCGCACGCCGGCGGCGCCCTGGGCGGGGCTGTATTCGGGAGAGATCGACTTGAATCCGTCCGTGATCCACTGGCCGAAATAGCCATTGTTGCCCTCGCCCGAAATCGGTGGAATGGGCGTGCCGAACTGCTTGAAGACGTCGACGCAGGCGCGTGTCATGTCGGCGCCGGACGACCAGATGCCGTCGACCTGCGGATTGTTCAGATAGAGTGTCTCGCACAGCTTCTTGGCCTTGTCGTACTGCCAGTCGCCATGCTCCTCGGCGGTGATCTGCACATGCGTGCCCTTGAGCGATTCCAAGAGGCCGTTGTAGCGGTTAGTGTCTTCCGGATGGCCGGCCAGGCCACGCAGGACCCAGATCTTGCCGTTCTCGCCGACGGTCTTCACCAGCCAGTCGCCCATCACCTTGCCGAAATGTTCAGCGCCGCCCTGGATTTCGGTGGTGTAGGCATCGGAATCGATGCGGCCGGTATGAAGAATGACGGGGATGCCGGCGGCGACCGCCTTGGCGATGCTGGCGTTGGCCGATGTGCTGGTCACCGGCTGAACGATGATCGCGTCGACATGTTGCGCGATCAGATCCTCGATATCGGCCACCTGCTTCTTCTGGTCGAAGCCGGCATCGAGCAGGATGAACTTCGAGATGCGCTTGTCCTTTGCTGCGGCATTTTCCGCCTCGTGCGCCACCTGCACGGTCCAGGTGTTTGCGTTGACGCCGAAGTCGCTCATTCCGATGACCCAGGGCGGGTCCTTCTTGAACGCACCGGCCGCGGTCATGCGCGTGTCGTCGGGGCGCGGCGCGACGCCGTCCATCAGCTTGACATCTTCCGCATGCGCCAGGGATGTTACGGCAAGCGCTGATACAACGAGCACTCCCAGACTGACGGTTTTCAGCAATCCTAACATTGAATTCTCCTCCTTGTGGTTGCCCCGGCCGTACGAATGCGTACGGCCGCGAGACGCTCTCCCAATGCACGCTCGTCGTCGCAAACCGACCGATGCACGCAATTCTCCCGCCCCCGAACACATGCGTGTCGAGGTCCAACCTGGGCTGGACGATGATGACGGTTGAGAACTCCTCCGGGCACTTTAGAAGCACAGCGGATTCGGCCTGTCAATAGTTAGTCATGTTGAATGACTATTCCCTTGCTTGCCTTTCACCGCTCCTCTATCCATCATGAATGGCGCTCGCCGGCTTCGGCGCGCTGTCAGTCCCGGCGGGAAAAACATGCGATCAGTATTGTGCTACGGCGACTCCAACACGCACGGCCAGATCCCCGGCAGGGGGCCGCTCGAGCGCTATGGTCCCGATGAGCGTTGGCCGGGGATACTGCGTGCACAGCTGGGGGCCGATTGGTATGTCATCGAGGAAGGATTGAGCGGTCGCACCACCGTCCATGACGATCCGATCGAGGGAGCACACAAGAACGGCCGAACCTATCTTCGCCCTTGCCTGCAGAGCCATGCGACGCTCGACCTCGTCATCATCATGCTCGGCACTAACGACCTGAAGATCCGCTTCAACAAGCCGCCGTCGGAAGTGGCGATGGGAATCGGCTGCCTCGTTTACGACATCAAGGAGCTGGCGCCAGGTCCGGGCGGCACCACGCCCGAAATCATGATCGTGGCGCCGCCGCCGATGCAGGACGACGTCAAGGAATGGAAGTCCATCTTCGCCGGCGCGCCGGAGAAATCGCGCCTGCTGGCGCTCGAGTTCGAGGTTCTGGCGGACTCGCTCGAACTGCACTTTTTCGATGCCGGCTCGGTGGTATCCTGCAGCGAAGCGGACGGGTTTCACATCGATGCCGAAGCCCACAGATTGCTGGGCACGGAGCTGGCCCGCGCGGTCGACGCCATCGGCTGGAGCCGCTCGACATGAGCAACCAAACCGCTGCCAGGCAACGCGCTCTTACCGACGGGGAGACCCTTGCCTGACATGAGATTCGCACCACCCAATCCCTTGCGCATCGCGGATCGTGCGAGCGGGCTGAATGCGTTGAGCGTCCGCAGCTACAATGAGCGGCTGGTGCTATCGTTGCTGCTTCAGAACGAAGGCATTTCGCGGATGGAAATCGGCGAGAAGACCGGCCTGTCGGCGCAGACGGCCTCGGTCATCGTCCGCTCGCTCGTGCAGGAAGGCCTGGTCTCGCAGGGCGAGGCGCAGCGCGGCCGCGTCGGGCCGCCCACCATCCCGCTTTCGCTCGATCCGGAGGGCGCCTATGCGGTCGGCGTCGGCTTCAGCCGGCGCAGGATCGACATCGCGCTCATCGACTTCATCGGCACCGTGCGCTTCCACAAGCAGCTGCCGGCGGATGAAGCCAATCCCTTTCCGCAAAGCAGCGATTTGCTGGGAGCGATCGGGCAGGCCATGACGAGCCTGCCGATCGAGGCGCGCGGCCGGGTCGCCGGCATCGGGCTGGCTGTTCCCGACGAAGTCGACGCCATGGCTGCAATCCGCAACGGATCGAGCACCTCCTTGAAGGCTCTGCAAGGCGAGATCGAAGAGCAGAGCAAGCTGCCGGTTTTCGTGCAGAACGACATCACCGCGGCAGCCGGCGGCGAGAGCATGTTCGGCGTCGCAAAGCCGCTGAACGACTATTTGTTCTTCTATCTCGGCGCGAGACTACAAAGCAGGCTTATCCTCAATCACCAGATCTACAAGGGAAACTCCAGCGCAAGCTTCGCTCATGGCCTTGTGCGCCTGGAGAGCGAACTGACCGAGCGCGGGCGCCCGTCCCAAATCATCTGGAGCAGCAACCCGGAGTGGCCTGATCTCGGAGAGGCCTACAGCGAATGGCTGGGGGAATGCTCCAATCGCCTGAAAGCGTCGATTTCGGCGCTGACCCAGTTTGTTGAGTTCAGGACGGTCGTCCTGTCCAGCTATGCGCCGCGGAAAATCGCCAAGGCGTTGTGCGCCGACATCAACCGCGAATTCGTCACCATCGAAGCGTTGCCGGCGCGGGTCACCATCAGCCCGAAGGCCGTGGGAGCGGCGAGCCTGCCGTTCAGCTCGCGCTTCATGATCCAGTGATTGTGCCCGAACCGCTCTGTCTAGCCGACCCAGGCGTTCGCCTCGCTTCTGCTAAAACAGCCTCACATTACCACTTAGGTTGTCCTCAAGGGCCGTTCGGAATTCCCGCTCGAATACCCCGGCATGGAGCGAGCGGGCGTTCGATGAGACCAAACCGGCCTTTGGTTGGCCCATGAGCGCCGCGGCTGCACCGGAGACGTCGTTGGAGTTCCGTCAAGCGATGGCGGCCCTTCCGGCATCTGTTTTCGTCGTGACGACGGCGGGTCGCGCTGGAAGGGCCGGCATGACAGCGACGGCCGTTTGCGGATCGGCCGTAGGTCGGCCATGAAATAGAAGGCGGGATGTCTCCCGCCCCCTTTTTTATTACTTCGCGATGCAGGTGGCGACCGTCTCCGGCGTGCAGACGTCGAGGCCGGTGTAGGTCGGATCGGTCGGAGCAGGCTTGCCGTCCTTCATGTCCTTGAGCGCAAACATCGTCTTGTAGCCCATTTCGAACGGACGCTGACCGACCTGGCCGAGGGAGTATCCTTCCTTCATCTGGTCAATCTGCGTGGGCAAGGTATCGGCAACGACAAGGGCCAGTTCCTTCTTGGCGATCTTGTCCTTGTAGGGATCGACCGCAGCACGGTTCGCGTCCGGGACAAATTGCGGGAAGCCGCCGGTCGGCACGAATGCGTCAAGGTTCGGCATCTTCGCCATGTAGTCCTGGAACTGCTGTACCGAAAGCGGAAAGTCGTCGTTTGTATAGAGCGGGCAGCCTGGCGCCTCGGTCCAGCCGTTCTGACCGGTCAAGGGATCGCCGGGCGAAGCGGCTGACTTGGTCCCGGAGAGCGTGTCGCGGATGCCCTGCATGCGCTCGTTATGGTTTGCTGCAGCTGCGCCACCCGACTGGATGCAGATGGTGCCGCCTTTCGGCTTGATCGTCTGCACGATCTTGGCGAGGTTCACGCCAATCTCGTAGTTGTGCGTTCCGACATAGGCGGCGCGCAGGTCCTTGTTCTCGGGCAGCACGTCCGCGTCCCAGGTCAGAACAGGAATACCAGCTTCCTTCGCGGCTTGCAGAGCGACGGCCATGGCTGCCGCGTTCGCCGGTGCAACGGCGATGCCATCGACCTTCTTGGCAACCAGATCCTGCACGATCTGAACCTGTTCCTCACCGCCACCGTGCTCGCCGGGTCCGATGTACATGCACTCGAATGCGCCGTTGGACTCGGCCTCTGCCTTCTTGCAGCCATCACGAGCCTGGTCGAAATATGGGTTGTTCATGTTCTTCGGCACCAGCGCGAATACGAGTTTCTGCTGGGCGTAGGCCTGCCCCGCCGTCAGGGCGGACGCGGCAACCGCCGCCGCCAAAAGATATTTCTTCATCGATGTTCCTCCGTTTGTTGTGTTCACCTCAGGATATTCCACCGGCATAAGCCGGCAGAGCTCTAGGCACGCTTGATGGTGAAGAAGGACTTCAGCGATTTGCCGGAAGTACCCAGACCCAGAAGCACAGCGAGAATTATGAAGATGCCGACAAAGGCACCCTGCCAGTTGGAATCGATGCCTGCCATCAATAGGGCGTTGCGGATGACCTCGAGGAAGGCCGACCCGATGACCGCGCCGAAGGCTGTGCCGTAGCCCCCCATCAGGTTTGCGCCGCCGATAACTGTGCCGGCGATGACGCGCAATTCATACCCGGTGCCGACGGCGTTGATCGCCGAACCGCTATAGCCAAGCAGCAGCAGGGATGCGATCGAGGCGCAGAAGGACGAGAAAACATACGCCTGGAACTTGATCCGATCGACGGGCACGCCCGTCATGCGTGCCGCATTCTCGTTACCGCCGATCGCGAACAGATGGCGGGCCCACGCGGTGAAGATGAATACCCAGCCGAGGGCTAGCGCCATGATCACCATCACCCAGAAATGGGACGAGAACTGCGGTATCCAGTAAGGAGCCCATCCCTCCAGCGAGTGCACCGGCCACTTCGCTTGGCCGATCGCTTTCACGATCGGCGCGTCAGGTCCGAATTGGTAGAGCATCTGGTTGCCTGACAGCACCACGGCAAGGGAACGAGCGATCGACAACATGCCGAGTGTGACCACGAAGGACGGCATGCCGATATAGGCGACGAAAAAGCCGTTGAACGCGCCGCAGGCAACTCCAGCGAGAAGGCCGGAGGCGAACGCCACGTACCAAGGATAATGCCAGGTCAGTAGAAGACCGGCCACGATGGCCACGAGGCCCATGACTGACCCAACGGAAAGATCGATCCCGCCCGTAATCAACACCACGGTCATGCCCAGGCCCATGATGGCGATCAGCGCGAAATTCCGGGTGATGTTGGTTGCGTTTTCGGCTGTGCCGAAGCTCGGTTCCAACACTGCCATAAACGCGACAAGGACGAAGAGCGCGACCGAGACCCAGAAGGCCTGGCTACTTCTCAACTTCTGAAGCGCAGTTTGTTCCATGATGCCGACGACGTCGGCAATCGAGGCGTGGCTTTCCTGGATCGCTTCGGGTTGACTAGGCTGCACGGATCGCTCCCGTGATTAGTCCGGTGATTTCTTCCGGAGATGTCTGAAGGGTGGGTTTGTCGGCAACCTTCGTTCCGCGCCGTAGAACGACGATGCGATCGCACACGGCAAAAACGTCTGGCATGCGGTGGCTAATCAGGATCACCGCGACACCGCGCGCTTTCATGCGCCGGATCAATTCCAGGACCTCAGCAACTTGGCGCACGGAAATCGCAGCGGTCGGTTCGTCCATAATGACGAGTCTGGCGTTGGACAAACGGGTCCGTGAAATCGCAATTGCCTGGCGCTGACCGCCCGACATTTTTTTTACGAGATCGCGTGGCCGCGTTTCTGACTTCAGTTCGCTGAACAGCTCCGCGGAGCGATCGATCATCGCCTGCTTATCGAGTATTCGGAAAGGCCAGATGCCCTTTTTGAGTTCTCGGCCTAGAAACACGTTCTGCGCGGCGGTTAGATTGTCCGCCAGCGCGAGATCCTGATACACGACCTCGATCCCCTCGGCGCGAGCATCGAGCGGCTTATGGAAGTGGCAGGCCTTGCCGCCGACTCTGATCTGCCCTTCGGTCGGGGGAAAATTTCCCGAAATCAGTTTGACCATTGTCGACTTGCCGGCGCCGTTGTCCCCCATCAGGCCGGCCACTTCACCGGGTTCGATCGAAAAGCTGACGTCGGACAGCGCGCGGATTGCTCCGAAGCTTTTGCCGACGCCCTGCACTTCAAGCAAAGACACGTGGTTCATCCTCCCGTGGACCGGCGGCTCTTGGAGTCTCGCCTCGCCTCATTTTGCAACGGAAATTGCATATGAAGTTCTTGTGCAACAATGCTTATTGCAGAGTTTTATAATTTGCAACAACTATTTTGATGTCAATTAACTAACTGTTTTTAATATGATATGTTTTTGCGC
Source organism: Mesorhizobium sp. M1295 (assembly GCF_040318135.1). Taxonomy (NCBI): domain Bacteria; kingdom Pseudomonadati; phylum Pseudomonadota; class Alphaproteobacteria; order Hyphomicrobiales; family Phyllobacteriaceae; genus Mesorhizobium; species Mesorhizobium sp. M1295. Next base: position 69,065 of record NZ_JAMYLU010000025.1, on the reverse strand, counting down.
GACTTCATGCGGAATCGCTTTCAAGCGATTGCCCAATTGCGGCATCTGCTTTGTTGCAACGGTTTCCTGTTGCACCGGACTGACAGACCTTGGGTAGCGGCTTCCGGTGGTTGCTTAGCGGCTGCGATGCTATCAATGGCCGTTCAGCTCTTTGCCGTTGACCACGAGCATCGGGTCGATCCTGCTCTCGAAGAAATCGAGCACATTGCGCACAGCTGACACGGCCATCCGTTCACCGCATTCGGCGGTGAGGCCGGCAATATGCGGCGACAGGATCACCTGATCGCAGGACAGAAGCGGATTGTCGGCGGCGGGGGGTTCCTCGTCGAACACGTCGAGGCCAGCGGCCGCCACCTTGCCAGACGCAAGGGCTGCAAGAAGTGCCTTTTCGTCGACGACGCCGCCGCGCGCGGTGTTCACGAGCCAGGCTCCCGGCTTCAGAAGGGCGAACTCGCGCTCGCCGATCACAGGAGCATCGCCCTTGGGAGCATGGACGGAAATCGCATCCGCCCATTGAAGGGCCGACGCCAGATCGGAGACGGCTTTAGCAGGGCCTTCCGGCCATCCGATTTTTTCGAGATACGGATCGTAGGCGGCGACTTCCATGGAAAAGGCAGCCGCCATCTTCGCGAGATGCCGGCCGATGCGGCCGTAGCCAAGAATCAGCAGGCGCTTGCCGGCCAGTTCCGAAGCTTCCAGCCGGTTGCGCCAATTCCACACACCCTCGCGAACTGACCGGTCGCCGCGCACAGCATGCTTGGCGCAGGCAAGGAGCATCATCATCGCGTGCTCGGCGACAGATATGGAATTGACGTCTCCGACGACGGCGAGCGTGATCCCACGCTTGTTGAGGGACGGCAAATCGACAGAGTCGTAGCCGACACCGTGGCGGGACACGATCCGGAGCCTGTGCCCCATCTCAACGGTCGCCGCCGAGAGAGGCTGTGTGCGGATCACCAGCCCGTCGGCCTTGTCGATCAGCGGGGCATAACTTGGCTCGGAGACTTCCTCCACGTAATCGTAGGTGATGCCGGCGGCCTGTTCGAGCAAGGAAATTCCAGCCGGATGGAGTTTCCCGGCAACTAGAACATGCGGCATCAGTACCCTCCCTTGGAACCGGCGCTGACGCTTGATCCGCCCGTGAGTTCCCTGAACTTTTTGACGTTCGCTTCCGCCGCACCGGCCAGCATGCGCACGTCGTTGGAGACGGTGGTCATGTTGTAGCCCCACCCGATCGCACGCGCCGCGTAAGCCGGAGTTCCACAGTGCAATCCCGCGGCTATGCCGGCTTTTTTGCAGGCCGCCACGATATGCTGGATGGCCTCGATCATCTCCGGTTCTTCGCGGTCGAAGGCAGGCGGCAAGCGGCCCTGGGTCATGCCGAGGGTCAGGTCGGCCGGACCAACGTAGATCCCGTCCAGTCCAGGGGTGGAAGCGATCGCGTCGAGATTGTCCATCGCCTCGGCCGTCTCAACCATGGCAAAGGCAAGTATCTCGCCATTGGATTCAGAAGCGTAATTGGCACCGGCCGCGAAATTCACACGTGTCGGACCAAAGCTTCGGCTGCCGAGTGGCGGATAGCGCACGTAGCTGACAAACTCGGCCGCCTGTTCGGCGGTATTCACCATCGGACAGATGACGCCGTAAGCACCTGCGTCGAGCACTTTCATGATGATGCCTGGCTCCAGCCAAGGCACCCTGACGAGCGGCACCGTAGCGGAGGCACGCATCGCCTGGAGCATTGGCAGCAGGCCGCTGTAATCGAGCGCTCCATGTTGGAGGTCGACGCCGATGCAGTCGTAACCTTGCGCCGCCATGATCTCGGCGGTGAAACTGTTGCCGATCGAAAGCCAGCCATTGATGGTGGGCTTCCCATCGGCCCAAAGCTGCTTGAGCCTGTTCTTGATCATGAAAAACGCTCCTTAGAATACGATATGAGCCAGCTTGGTATCGAGATAGTCCCGGATACCTTCCGCGCCGCCTTCCCGGCCCATGCCGGAATGGTTGGTCCCGCCGAACGGCGCCTCGGAAGCCGCTAGCGCAAAGCTGTTGATGCCGACCATTCCGGCCTTGAGCGTCGCGACAACTCTGCGGGCGCGCCCCGCATCCCGGGTGAAGGCATAGGCAGAAAGCCCCATCTTCGAGGCGTTTGCCCGACCCAGGACCTCCTCTTCGGACGAGAAACGGGTGATGGCCGCGATCGGACCAAAATTCTCCTCGGCAAACACGGTCATGTCGTCAGCAACATCGGTAAGGACCGTCGGCTCAAAGAAATGACCGGCGTTGAACGCCGGCGAGCGGCGGCCGCCTGCGGCAATCCTGGCACCGGCCTTTTCCGCGTCGGTAACGATTTGTTCGATTTCGTCGGTCCTCCTGGCATTGATCAAGGGGCCCATCTGCACCGTCGGATCGAGACCATCACCCAGCTTCAGGGCCTTCGCCCGCGTGACGAACCCGTCGACGAAAGCATCATGGACCTTTTCGTGGATGAAAAAGCGGTCTGGCGTGACGCAAACCTGCCCGGCATTGGCGAACTTCGTGGGCACGGACACGTTGAGCGCGCTTTCGATATCCGCGTCGTCGAAGACGATGAGAGGCGCGTTACCGCCAAGCTCCATCGACACCTTCTTCACCGTATCGGCTGCGTCGCGCAGCATTTGCTGCCCGACCCGTGTAGACCCGGTCAGCGAAACCTTGCGCACAAGCGCCGACGCCATCAGCGGCACGTAGGTTGTGGCCGTGGACCCGACGAGAAGACCGACCGTGCCTGGGGGGAGCCTGCCCGCACGCAGGCAGTCGATCATCACCATCGCGACCCCTGGCGTCTGGCTCGAAGGCCGAAGGATGGCCGAACAACCGGCGGCAAGCGCCGGGGCGACCTTGCGGGCGACGAGCGCGGCCGGAAAATTCCATGCCGTAAAGGCCGCCACGACGCCGATCGGCTCATGCAGCACTTCGAAGCGACCTCCGGGGACACGGCTCTCGATGATACGGCCATAAACACGCCGAGCCTCCTCGGCGTACCACCGGAACTGATCCGTCGCCAGAACCCACTCGCGTTCGGATTGGGCAATGGGCTTGCCCGTCTCCAGCGTAATCATGCGGGCGGCTTCGTCCTTGCGCCGGCCCATTTCGTCGGCGATAGCGTGAAGCGCGTCGGCGCGCTCGAACGCGCTCTTTGCTCGCCAGGCAGAAAGGCCACGTTCGGCGGCCGCCAAGGCAGATTGTGTATCGTCCAGCGTCGCGGTTGGAGTGTCGCCCAGTGAGCGTTCGGTGACGGGACTGGCTACGGTCGCCGTGCTTCGGTCGGAAGCGGCGCGCCATTCACCGTCGATGAAAAGTCCGTATTTGTCATACATTGCCGTCACCGATCTCGCTGGTGCTGACCACCCGACGCTCTGCGACAGATTTGATCGCTGCTTCGGCGAGGACCAGCGCAAGGCGTCCGTCCTCGAATACGACCGACGGCTGGCGTCCATTTTCGATGGCGTCGACGAAGTCGTCGATTTCAGCGTTGAACGCTTCCCTGTATCGCTCGATAAAGAAGTGAAGGTATGGCTGCGCCCGATCGCTCAGCCCATCGGCATAGATACGGGCCTCATGCGCGCGTCGGTTCTCGGAAATCGCCATGCCGGCCGATCCGAAAGCCTCGACGCGCTGATCGTATCCATAGACCGCGCGTCGTGAGTTGTTGATGATGCACTGCTTGCCGCTGGCGGTGCGCAAAACCACGGTCACCGTATCCCAGTCATTCGTCTCGGCCATCAGGTCCGGGTCGACCAGCCGGCTGCCGGTCGCAAAGACCTCAACGGGCTCTTCACCGAGCATGAAGCGAGCCATGTCAAAATCGTGGATTGTCATGTCGCGAAATATGCCGCCGGACACGCGTATGTAGGCAGCTGGCGCCATGCCAGGATCCCGCGACGTGATGATCACCTGGTGGAGCTCGCCGAGCTCGCCACTCTGGAGAGCCGCCCGCACCGCAGCATGCCCGGGATCGAAGCGGCGGACGAAGCCAATCATGATGGGCAGCTTGCTTCCACGGATGTTCGCGGCACAGCGATCGACACGCATCAGGTCAAGGTCGATGGGCTTCTCGCACAACACTGGCTTTCCGGCCGCCACTGCCCGCTCAATGTAGTCGACATGGGTATCGGTGGCCGTCGCGATCAACACGGCGTCCACATCGTCCGTGTCAAACATGGCGTCGGCCGAGTCCAACGCGGGAAGGCCGAGCATGGCTGACACTTCGTCGGCGGCGGCGCGATTGACGTCATACACCGCCGCCAGTTTCGTTCGTGGGTGTGCAGCGATATTGGCCGCATGCATGCGCCCGATGCGCCCGCAACCGAGCACGCCAATTCTCAGCATTGCATTCCTCCGCAACAATATTTTTGCAATGATCGTTGCAAAGAGGTTGATTTGTCAATGGCTATTTCGTAATAGTCTGCACAACGGAAATTCGCCAGGGAGGAAGCGATGACGAAGACCATTCGTCTGACCATGACGCAGGCGCTCGTGCGCTATTTAAGCAATCAATTCACCGTTATCGACGGCAGCAAGGCTCCGCTGTTTGCGGGCGTGTTCGCCATTTTCGGTCACGGCAATGTCACCTGCCTGTCCGAGGCCTTGGAGGCCGCGCAGGACGTCCTGCCAACATGGCGCGGCCAGAACGAGCAGTCGATGGCACTGGCTGCGATCGGGTTCGCGAAAGCGAAGCGCCGGCGCCAGATCATGATCGCCGCTACCTCTATCGGCCCGGGCGCTCTGAACATGGTGACCGCCGCAGGCGTCGCCCATTCAAATCGGCTTCCGGTACTGATGCTTGCCGGCGACACCTTTGTCAGCCGCCGGCCGGATCCGGTGATGCAGCAGGTCGAGCACTTCGGCGATCCTACAGTAAACGTCAACGACGCGTTCAAGGCGGTGACTCGCTACTGGGACCGTATTGTCCATCCCGAACAGATCATCTCCTCGCTGCCCCAGGCGGTCGCGGTTCTGCTTGATCCGGCCGACTGCGGGCCGGCTTTCATCGCCCTTCCCCAAGACGTGCAGGAGGTCGTCTGGGATTATCCCGAGTCCTTCTTCGAACCCACGGTCCATGCGATTCCGCGCCCCCGGCCGGATCGCGCGCGTCTCGAAGAGGCGGTGCGTCTTCTCAAGGCGGCAAAGCGTCCGCTGATCATTTCAGGCGGCGGCGTGCGTTACTCCGGTGCGGAGGCTGCTGTTGCGAAATTCGCCGAGGCGCGCGGTATTCCGCTTGCCGAAACCATCGCCGGTAAGGGCACGGTGACGCACGACCATCCTGCCCATGTCGGGCCCATTGGCATCGTCGGCTCGACATCGGCGAACGCGCTTGCGGGTGAGGCCGATGTGATCCTGGCCGTCGGCACGCGGCTCATGGACTTCACGACGGGATCGTGGAGTGCGTTCAGCCCCGACGCCAAATTCGTCTCGATCAACGCCGCGCGGTGGGATGCCACGAAGCACCGGGCTCTCGCCGTGGTCGGCGATGCGCTGGAAACCATCAACGAGGTCGAGGCCGCGCTCGGTGACTGGAAAGCCGAAAGCGGCTGGACCGAAAAAGGCAAGGTCGAGTTTGCCAAGTGGAACACCGCGCTCGACGGATTCCAAAAACCCACGAATGACCCGGTTCCGACTTACGCGCAGGTCGTCGGCGTGGTCAACGCGAAGGCCGGCGAGCGGGATCTGCTGATCACCGCGGCAGGCGGGCTTCCCGGGGAAGTCATGAAGAACTGGCGCGTGAAAGAGCCGAACACCTTCGACTGCGAGTTCGGATTTTCCTGCATGGGCTATGAGATCTCAGCCGGATGGGGTGCGGCGATGGCGGATCCGAGCCGCACGCCAATCGTGATGATCGGCGACGGCACCTACATGATGATGAATTCCGACGTCTACTCATCGGTCCTCGCCGGCCACAAGATGATCCTGATCGTCTGTGACAATGGCGGTTATGCGGTGATCAACCGGCTGCAGAATGCCAAGGGCGGCGCGTCGTTCAACAACATGATCAAGGATTGCCGGGTCAAGGAGCCGTTTTCGGTCGACTTCGCCAAGCACGCCGAGGCCATGGGCGCCCTCACGCGGCGGGTAGAGAGCCTTGCCGATCTCGGCCAGGCTGTGGAGTGGGCCAAAGGGACGGATCGCACCACCGTGATCACCATCGTCTCCGATGGCTACACCTGGACACCCGGCGACGCCTGGTGGGATGTCGGCGTGCCGCAGGTCAGCGAGCGGGCCGAGGTGCGCGAGGCCCATTCGGTTCAAGCCGAAGGCCGCAAACGGCAGCGCATCGGAGTCTAGGTTTTTCGGACGCCCCCTGGGGCGTCCTCTGCCGGAACGATGCCACACTCCCTTAGCATTGTTCCGGCAGTTTTTTCGCGGCGCCAAAAGTGGGCGGCGGCAGCTGGAATGATGATGGAGATCAAGATGAGAGCCAAGCTCGGCATCGCGCCGATCGCCTGGTGGAACGATGACCTCGCCGAATTGAGCGACGACGTTTCGCTGGAGGAGTGTCTGCGGCAGGCCCGTGAGGCCGGCTTCACCGGCATGGAGACCGGCCGCCGCTTCCCGATGGACGCGGCGGTTCTCGAGCCCATTCTGAGGCAGCACGGCATGAGCGTCTGCGGCGGCTGGTTCTCCGGTCTGCTGCTTGACGGCGATATCGAAGCGGAGAAAGACCGCATCGCCCAGCAGATGCAGCTCTTCAAGGCCGTCGATGCCCCCTGCATCGTCTACGGCGAGACTGCAGGCACCATACAGGGTGATCGCTCCGCGCCGCTTTCCACCAAGCGGCGGCTCTCGGAAGACGAGATCAGAATCTATGGTCGCAAGATGACTGCCTTCGCCGAATGGTGTTCGGACGAGGGCATGCCGATTTCCTACCACCACCACATGGCCGCGCCGATCGAGACCGAGGAAGAGCTCGACTTCCTGATGAAACATTCCGGCGAGGGTCTGGCCCTGCTTTACGACGCCGGCCACATGGCCTTTGCCGGCGGCGACGTGCTGCGGGTGGTCGACAAGCACCACGCCCGCATTTCGCATGTACACACCAAGGATATCCGCCAGGCAGTCGTGGACGGGCTCGACCGCACCCGGGAAAGTTTTCTCGACGCGGTGGTCAACGGAGCCTTCACCGTGCCCGGCGACGGCTGGCTCGACTTCGAGGCGATGATCAAGCGCTTGGCGAGCCACGGCTACGAAGGCTGGTTCGTCGTTGAAGCCGAGCAGGATCCCGTCAAAAGCCCGCCGCTCGAAATGGCGAAGATAGGTCACAAGGAATTGCTGCGCGTCATGGCCGCGGCTGGCTACACAGTGGAGGACAAGGCATGAACCGGATGGATGGTAAGATCTGCGTCGTCACCGGATCGACGCAAGGACTGGGCGCGGCTATCGCTCGCCAGCTCGCCCGAGCCGGAGCCGCTGGCCTCGTCACACTTGGTCGTAACGAAACCAAGGGCCGCGCGGTGGCCGCAGACATTTCGCACGCCACGGGCGTGCCCGTGCACTATGTCAACGCCGATCTTGGCAATGTCGAGGATTGCCGCCGCGTGATCGCGGAAGCGGAGCGCGTTTTCGGAAGAATCGACGTGCTGGTCAATGCAGGCGCGCGGACGGACCGAGGCACGATCCTCGACACATCGCCAGAATTGTTCGACGCCCTGTTCGCCGTGAATGTACGCGGACCTTATTTCCTCATGCAGGAAGCCATCCGGCACATGATCGGCCATGGCATCGAGGGTGCGATCTGCAACATCGGCTCGATTTCGCAGCAGGCCGGCCAGCCCTTCATCAACGTCTACTGCGCCACCAAGGCGGCACTGGCGACACTGACCCGCAACACGGCATTTTCCGTCATGAAGAACCGCATCCGCGTCAACCAGCTGGATATCGGCTGGATGGCGTCCGACCACGAGCGGGAATTGCAGGCGAGCGAGAAGGGCGATCCCGACTGGGAAGCGAAAGCCGTTGCACACCTGCCCTTCGGACGCCTGATCGACCCCCGCGAGGCGGCACGAGCGGTCAACTTTCTCGTTTCGGACGATGCGGGTCTCATGACGGGTGCGGTGGTGGATTACGACCAGACCGTGCTTGGCGCCGCACCCGGTCCCATGGCCGTGCCTGAGAAGGCGATGGCGCTCTGAAGCCATTGGAACCGTCGAAGCGGAGACGGAAAAGAAAGCAGCTGCCCTGTGAGGACCCACATCACTCTTCTGGGCGGCTCCGATAACGGATGAACCGGCGGCCCTGCCGCCAGAAGGAGAGCAAGATGCGGACCATTAAGGGGCCAGCTGTGTTTCTGGCTCAATTCGCGGGCGACGAAGCACCGTTCAACAGCATCGAGGGATTGGCCGGCTGGGCCTCGGCCAAGGGCTTCAAGGGCGTGCAGATACCGACCTGGGACAAGCGCGTCATTGATTTGAAGCAAGCGGCTGAAAGCCAGACCTATTGCGATGACTATGCCGGCAAGCTCGCCGAACACGGCCTGGTTGTCACCGAACTGGCGTCGCATCTGCAAGGTCAGCTTGTGGCCCTGCATCCCGCCTACGATCATCCGGCGGATTCCTTCGCCGCACCCGAGGTGCGGGGCAATCCGGCCGCACGGCAGGCGTGGGCAGTCGAGCAGCTTCATCTCGCCGCCAAGGCGTCGAGGCGTTTCGGCATAGACCGCCATGTCACCTTCTCAGGTTCGCTGCTGTGGCCGTTCCTCTATCCCTATCCGCAATGGACGGATGGGCTGATCGACGACGGTTTCGATGAGCAGGCTCGGCGCTGGCGGCCAATCCTTGATGCCTTCGACGAGAGTGGCGTGGACCTGTGCTACGAAATCCATCCTGCCGAAGACCTGCATGACGGGCTGACCTTCGAGATGTTCCTGGAGCGCGTCGGCAACCATCCGCGCTGCAACATCATGTACGACCCCAGCCATCTCGTGCTGCAGGCGATCGATTATCTCGCCTACATCGACCACTATCACGAGCGCATCAAAATGTTCCACGTCAAGGATGCCGAGTTCCGGCCGGACGGTAAGACCGGCGCCTATGGCGGCTTCCAGCCCTGGATCCGGCGCGCCGGCCGCTTCCGCTCCCCAGGCGACGGACAGATCGACTTCAAGGCGATTTTCTCGAAACTCTCCGGCTACGACTTCGACGGCTGGGCGGTGCTCGAGTGGGAATGCTGCCTCAAGAATTCAGAGGACGGCGCGGCTGAGGGAGCCCGCTTCATCGCCGATCACATCATCCGCGTTTCCGAACGCGCCTTCGACGACTTCGTCAAGGCCAGTGCGAACCGCACGATCAACGATGCCATTTTAGGTATCGACAGGGGGGCACGCTCGTGACTGCTGATTTTCAGCGACCGCTTCGGCTCGGCATGGTCGGCGGCGGCGAAGGCGCCTATATCGGCAACATCCATCGCATCTCCGCCCGGTTCGATGGCGCCTTCCAGCTTGTAGCCGGCGCGTTCGACGCGGATGCAGCGCGCGGCCACCGCTTCGCGGCAACGCAAGGTATCGATCCCGCCCGATCCTATGACGACTTCAAGGCCATGATCGCCGCGGAAAACGATCGCGAGGATCGCATCGACGTGGTGGCGATCTGCACGCCAAACCACACCCATTTTCCGATCGCCAAGGCTTTTCTCGAGGCCGGCTACGAGGTGATCTGCGAAAAGCCGCTGACTAACACACTCGAAGACGCGATCGCGCTCGAGCAGCTGGTGCGCGAGACCGGACGCTTCATGGGCGTGACCTATACCTATTCGGGGTATCCGATGGTGCATGAGGCGCGCGAGATCGTGGCAGCAGGCAAGCTTGGCGCGATCCGCATCGTGCAGGTGGAGTATCCCCTGGAATGGATGGCGACGGCCATCGAGACCGCCGGCAATGTCCAGGCCGCCTGGCGCACCGACCCGAAGCGATCGGGGCGTGGCGGCTCGATCGGCGACATCGGCACGCACGCCTATCATCTGGCTGGCTTCGTGACCGGGCTGAAGCTGGAGTCCCTGACAGCAGACCTCGCTTCCTTCGTCGAGGGACGCGTGCTTGACGACAACGCCCATGTGCTGCTGCGCTACGAAGGGGGCGCGCGAGGGCTGCTTTGGTCGTCACAGGTCGCACTCGGCTGCTCGAACGGGATCCGGCTGCGTGTCTTCGGCGAAAAGGGCGGGTTAACCTGGTTCCAGGAGCAACCGAACGAGCTGATTTTCTCACCGCTGTTCGGTCGCACCGAGACCATCAAGCGGGGTGCTGACGATCTGAGTGAGGCAGCGAAGGTGCGAACCCGCACACCGCCTGGCCATCCCGAGGGCTATCTGGAGGCCTTCGCCAATCTCTATCGCGGCTTTGCCGAAGCCATCCACGCCCGTCGCGAGGGGCGCAAGGCAGCGGCAATAGGGTTGAACGTGCCGACCGCTTATGACGGGCTGAAGGGTGTGGCATTCGTCGATGCAGTCGTCGATAGCGCCGAAGCCGAAGGGCAGCCATGGCTGAAACCTCACGCCGTCTGACAGGCCATCGGGGGTGCGCCGACGCAAGGTCGGCGGGCCCTCAATCCTTCCGGGGAGTCTGGGTCAAAACTCAAGTAGCTGGCTACCCAAGTGGTCAGGATGGAAGGGGAGTTGCCCGCTGCCGGAACGAGAAGTTAGCGCCAATGGCGGCCGTTCGGAGGCATGTTCCGGAATGACTTCATTGGGGCTGGACGCGGAATGGCAGCTCTCGTGCTACTGACCTTAGAGAGCGGACCGTAGGTGGGGTGGACGTCGTCACCACCTGACCTTTTCTAGCATTGAGTTCCAGCCGGTCTGCGGCGTAAACGGAACGCGATCATGCCGCCGGCGCTACTCAATGCGATTTGATTAGTCGGCATAGCAATCTGACGACCAACGCTAGCTCTGCACGCGTGTCGAAGATTTTCAGGCTGGTCAACCACGTTCGTGGCTTGGCGGCAAAGGACGCCCGCCCCGAACGCGCATACTATCCTGAAAGAACTTCTTCATCTCGCGAAAAGCGGAGAATCCAAAACAGCGGGCAAGCCTTGTCGGCGCAGTAGTGCCCACGCCACAGCGGCGGGCAATCGCAGCCGCGCTTTCAAATGCAATGATCTCCGGCTTTTCAAGTGCTTGCCGAGCTACCTTCTCGAGAGCGGGGGTCAATCGAAGCTCGCGCTTCGCGATCGCAGTTTTGATCTCATCAAGACATTTGGGTCTGTGTGCAAGTACAGGCGATTTCATCCGAAACCCTCCAGACCTTCGAAGAATCGGTAGCCAGCTAGCCCTGAAATCCAGCCCATGACGGCAAGGCGTTCACGAGCCACGTCAGCCCAATCGCTCTGAAGCAAACGATCCAGGCGACGCGGGGAATACGACGGTCTTGTTCCCGTTGAGGAAAACCCGACGATGGATATGGGCGTGGATTGCCCGGGCGAGCACCTGTGCCTCGACGTCGCGGCCGAGGCTGACATAGTCCTCGCTGGACTGCGCATGCGTCACGCGGATCGTGTCCTGCTCGATGATGGGTCCTTCGTCCAGGTCAGCCGTCACGTAATGCGACGTAGCCCCGATCAGCTTCACACCTCGGTCGTGGGCCTGTTTGTACGGATTGGCGCCTTTGAACGAGGGCAGGAAGGAATGGTGGATGTTGATGATCCGGCCAGACATTTTCTGGCACATCTCGTCCGAGAGAACCTGCATGTACCGCGCCAGGACGACCAACTCGGCGCCCGCGTCCTCGACCACGCGCATCTGATGTGCCTCTGCCTCGGCCTTGTTCTCTTTCGTTACCTTGATGAGGTGAAACGGGATGTCGTGGTTCACGACGACCTTCTGGTAGTCCATGTGATTGGAGATCACTCCGACGATGTCAATCGGAAGCGCTCCGATACGCCAGCGATACAGAAGGTCGTTGAGGCAATGGCCAAACCGCGAGACCATTATGATGACCCTGCGCTTGACGCTCTCGTCGAAGAATTCCCACTCCATGCCGAACTGCGAGGCGATTGCTTTGAAGCCCGAACGGAGTTCTTCCAGCCCCCATCCGCCTTCGGAGCGGAAGCTCACCCGCATGAAGAAGTTGCCGGTGTCGGCGTCGTCGAACTGCGCGCTGTCAGTAATGTTGCAGGTTTGGTCGGCGAGGAACGTCGAGATCGCCGCGACAATCCCCCTGGTCGAGCGGCATTTGACGCGAAGTGCAAAGTTCAACATTGGCTCTCTTCCTAGGCGGACTTACGCCTGAAGGCTGCGGCGGAACGCCGTCAGCGTATTGGAAAGCAGGCAGGCGATCGTCATGGGGCCGACGCCGCCAGGGACCGGCGTTATGGCGCCGGCGTGGGCCGCCTCTGCGAATGCGACATCGCCCACGAGCTGCGGCTTGCCGTCTCGCGTCACGCGGTTGATGCCGACATCGATCACGACCGCACCTGGCTTGATCCAATCGCCTCGGATCATCTCTGCCCTTCCCACTGCTGCCACCAGGATGTCGGCTGACCGGCGCCAGATCGCGGGTATGCGAGTGCGCGATGGTGACGGTGCAGTTTTCGGACAGCAGCAACTGGGCCATCGGCTTGCCGACGATGTTGCTGCGGCCGATGATGATGGCATGCAGTCCGGACAGGTCGCCGAGCCTTTCCTTCAGGAGCATCAGGCAACCAAGTGGTGTGCACGGCACCAGCGCCTCCTGGCCGGTCGCCAAGCTGCCGGCATTTTGGATATGAAATCCATCAACGTCCTTGCTCGGCACAATGGCATTGAGCACGGCGCTTGCATCGATCTGCGGCGGCAACGGGAGTTGAAGAAGTAGGTCGGCTTGGCCCCCGTCACGCCAGAGGTGGTGGACTTCACCACCGTGTTTTCCAGCATGTTCTGCGCCTGCAGTAGCCCTTCGGACCCCAGAAGTTCCACGCGCTGATCATAGCCGTAGACAGCGCGGCGGGAGTTTTTGATGACCGCGATCCGGCCGTCCGCGTAGGTCAACGTGACGACAGCCGTCTCGACGTCTCCGGCTGCCCCGATCTCCGGATCGACGATAGAGGATGCCACCGACGTGACCGCTACGGGAGCAGTTCCCATGATGAAATTCGCCATGTCGAAATCGTGGATCATCATGTCCCGGAACAGGCCACCAGATACCTTGATGTAGGCAACCGGAGGCGGCGCCGGGTCGAAGGACGTAATCGACAGGAGTTCGGACTTGCCGATCTCACCTCTGTCAGCGGCCGCCTTCAGAGATGCAAAGTTCGGATCGAAGCGGCGGTTGAATCCTATCCTCACCGGGCGGCCAGTTCCGGCGGCAACTTTCTGGCAAGCGTGTGCGCGGGCAAGGCTCAGATCCACAGGCTTCTCGCAAAGCACGGCCTTGCCGGCGACAGTCGCCCGCTCGATCAGGTCGGAGTGAGTATCGGTCGAAGTTGCGATTAGCACCGCGTCGATCGAGACATCGTTGAGTATGGCGTCAGTGGTCCGAGCCTCGGCATCATACTGGGAAGCGAGCTTTTCCGCGGCTGCGGCATTGATGTCCGACACCGCGACGAGCGTGCTGTCGGGATGCGACGAGATAGCCGTCGCGTGAACGCCGGCGATACGTCCGGCACCGAGAAGGCCGACTTTGAGCATAGTTGTCCTCTAGCTTTGCTGTGTGTCTGGTTGATCTTTAGATCAGCGAGAAAGTTTTGAACGCGCTTGCCCGCTGATGGGGGACGAGCCCGTCCCTCCCCATTTGAAGGATGTCTCTGGATCTGGTTTAGGCTTTCGCCTGCTCCAGGAATTGGCGGTATTCCGCCTCCGCGATCGCAACATTGTGCTGCGGCTGCGGGTAGGCTCCCGAACCGACGTCGGCGACGAATTCCTTGAACGCCGCAATCCGCTCCTGTTGGAGCCGCGCATACTCGGCCGCGAAATTGCGATAGGTCTTGGCATGGCGCGGCTTATGGCCATCGGTATGGCCAAGCACGTCCTCGGCGAACAGATATTGCGCATCGGCTCCCGGCCCGGCCCCCATGCCGAGCATGATCATCGAAGTGTTCTTCGAGATGAATGCACCGACTTTGTCAGGGACAACTTCAAGCTCGGCGCCGAAGCAGCCGATGGCCTCAAGCTGCTTCACCTGCTGCCAGACTTTCAGGGCTTCCTGCCCGGTCTTGCCCACCGCCCGAAAGCCTGTCCAGGTGATGTAGGAAGGAATGAGGCCGACATGTGCGACGACTGGCACGTGATTATCGCATAATGTCTTCTGGATGTCATAGGAGGCAGCGCAATAGAAGCAGTCACCTCCCATCGCTGCGAAGTGGAAAGCTGCTCGCAGATAGTCCTCGGCAGTTGCGAGAGGTCGGCCCTCAAAGGTTCCCCAGCCACCATACGGCAGACCGACCTGGACGAAGCAGCGCCCAGCCGCCTCACGCATTTGAGGACTGAAAAAGCGCCCCTCGATCGACAGCATCTGGATCCCCGCCGCGTTCGCGGCCGCGGCCTCTTCTTCCGTGGTGACATAAAGCATCGAGATCTTCTCGCCGCGCGCCTTCATGGCGCGAATGTCTGCGACGGTGGGCCGGGTGTTCTTGGTGACCATTCTTGTTCCTCAGACGGTGAAAGCTTCGCGGAAGGCTAGTAGCGCCGCCTCGGGATCACCGGAGGCAAACGCCTCCATCCCAACCGGCCCGCGGTAGCCCATGTCTTTAAGCGCGCGGGCGATGCCCCGGTAATTGATCTCGCCGGTGCCGGGCTCCATGCGTCCGGGAACGTCGGCCACCTGGACCTCGCCGATCCAAGGCAGACAGGCGCGACAGAGCGCGATCAGATTCCCTTCGCCGATCTGCGCATGGTAGAGATCGAGATTGAGGCGCAGGCCCGGTCGGTTGACGCTCGACACCAGCGCAAGTGTGTCTTCGGCGCGCCCAAACGGCACGCCGGGATGGTCGACCGGAAGGTTCAGATTCTCCAGCGTGAAGGTCACTCCCTCGGCCTCGGCTAGATCCGCGATACGGTTCAGCGTCTCGCGCCCCTTCAGCCACATCGCGCCGGCTATCGTTTCGCAAGGCGTGACCGGCATGCCGCCATCGCCGAGCCCGGTGCCGTGCAAATTGAGCCGCGCGACGCCGAGGCGCTTGCCAACCGCCGCCGTCTCCTTTGCTGTCTTCAACAGTTCGGCGGCACCCTCGTCGTCGGCAAGCCTGCCGCGCAGATAGCCGTTCATGATCGAGAAGATCGCGCCGGATTTCTCCAGCATTGCGAGGTCGTGATCGGGCCAGTTCCAGAGGCCGACCTGGAAGCCTATTTCGGTGAGGCGCTTGACGCGCCATTCCATCGGCTGGTCGCGCCAGAGCATCTCGGCGCATGCCGCAAGCGTAAAGGTATCGGACATGTCAGACCTCGATATACACGCGGCCGTCCTCGACCTTTGTCTTGTAAGTCTTGAGGTTCTCGCACGCCGGTGGCGTCTCTACTTCGCCGGTCGTGAAGTCGAAAACGGAAGCATGCTTGGGGCACTCCACCGTATTCCCCATGACAAGACCGTCGGCAAGGTGGATCTTCTCATGCGTGCAAAGCCCGTCTGTACAATAGAATTCGTCCGCGTCGTTGCGGAAGATTGCGAAGGTACGGTCGCCATTCTCGAAGCGTTTAGCTTCCTCGGCTTCGATTTCATCAGCGGCACAAGCGTCAACCCAGGGCATTGATTCTCTCCTCAGATATCTTGCGGTTTGAAGTCTGCGGGAGCGGACGGCATCACGCCCTGGAGCAGCGCGACGGACTTCTCGAGTCCCTCCAGCGAATTGAGAAGGACGTCTTCGTGCTCGATGGAAAGCCAGCCGTCATAGCCAGCCATCTTGAGTCGGTAGCAGAACTGCCGCCACCACTCCTCGCCGTGCCCGAACCCAAGTGTAATGTAGCTCCAGGACCGTGCCGGAATGTTCATCAGGCTCCCATTCTCAAGCAGCGAGGTCGTTGCCTGAACCGGCCGGTTGAGCATCGTATCCTTGGCGTGAACGTGATAGACGGCCTCGCCTAGCGCGTCGGCGGCAGCGAGAGGATCAGCGCCCATCCAGAACAGGTGCGAGGGGTCGAGATTGGCGCCTAGGACAGGTCCGACCGCTTCCCGCAGTTTCAGGAGCGAGGGCACGTTGTATACGCACTGATTGCCGTGGAGTTCGAGCGCGATGCGATCGACACCGTTTTCCTTCGCCAGCGCCGCGATCTCGGTCCAGAAGGGTATCAGCTTATCTTCCCATTGATATCTAAGGATGGTCTGCGTTTCCGTCGGCCAAGACGAGACGACCCAGTTCGGCATGCGGTCGCCAGCGCTGCCAGCCGGCAGACCGCTCATGGTGCAGACGGTGCGAATGCCCATCTCTCCGGCGACGCGGATCGTGTCTTTCAATCCTTGGCCTTGGGCCGGATCGGTCGGGTGCAGCGGATTGCCGTTTGCGTTGAGGCTGATGATCTCCAGGCCGCGTTCCTCGAAGGCTGCAGCAAACCGCTTCTGCGCTTCCCTGTTACCCAGCATGGACGAAAGCCGGAAATGCGGGGCGGTCGACCAGCCGCAGGCGTTTACTTCGATGCCGGATACCCCCATGCGCTGGGCATGATTAAGCACCGCGTCGAACGGCAGATTGCCGAGACTGTCTGAAACGAAACCCAGCTTCACGCGTAGAACTCCGGCTTTGCAATCATCTGCACAGGCGTACGACGGGCTTCCTTCAACGCACTCACGCCAGCCTCGGCAACGATTGCGGCGCAATAGCCGTCCCAGCAATCCGAGGCGGTCGTGGGGAACTCACCGGTCATGACAAAGCGAAGGAAGTCGCGGTTCTGGCGGCGATAGGCATCATAGTACCTGGTCCGCCAGTCGGCGTCGTAGCTTGTGCTTTGGGCAAGCGCCGACTCCCTGCGGGTGTAGGCAATGTTGTTCGTCGCCACCGCTCCGCGCTCGCCGATCAGTTCGGCGCGGACGTCATAGCCGTAGGCGGCGTTGTTGTTGATCTCGATATTGACGAGCTGCCCGTCCACCGTTTCCAACACCATGACGACAGGTGCGACACGCGCGTCCGAGCGGCGCGGCTGGAACGCGGAAATAGAGGCATATTCTGTCCCGAGCACGTAACGCACGACGTCGAATTCGTGCGGTGCCGAATTCGTGATGGCCATAGCGCCGGTAAAATCGGCCGCAGGTGTCTCAACATTGCGGTGAAAATTGTGCATCATCAGCGCCCGGCCGAGATGACCATTATCGAGCGTTTGCTTCATTTCCTGATAGGAGCGGTCGTAACGCCGCATGAAGCCGAGCTGGACGAATTTCGCCCCTGCCTTCTGTTCGGTTTCCATCACGGCGATGCAGTCAGCGGACGATTGTGAAAGGGGCTTTTCGCACAGAACGCGCTTGCCCATGGCAATACAGGCCATCGAGAGAGGTGCATGCGTGAAATCGGGGCTCGCAATGATCACGGCGTCCACGTCGTGCCGCGCGATGGCGCCGTTGGGGTCGGTGGCAATGTCGACGGCACCACATGCATCGGCGACGAGGCGAGCGCGCTGCTGATCCATGTCGCAGATCAATTGGAGCTTTGCGCCTGGAAGCTCCTCGGCGACTATCTTGGCATGATCTGCGCCCATCAGGCCGGCGCCGATCACCGCAATGCGGATTGTCATCTTAGTCCTATTCTTTGCGTTTCTAATTTACGGGGCAGCGGCGCGCCGTGATGCGCAGCCGACTTGCCGGGGCTCCAGGGAAGGGTCTACGGAGCGGCTGATCCCTCCAGCACCTGGAAGGACGGCGGATGGCCTTCATGCTCGGCCATGTAACCTTCGACCTGGGCTTCCAGGCCGGCCATGGTCTCGCCGCCAGCCATCAGATCCGTGATCTCCTCGCGGGACCTTTGGCCCTTGCGGAAATCATCGGCGATGGCGCCGCGGATCAGCACCGCGAAATGGTCGCCGACAGTCATGGCGTGCATGACCTGATGGGTGATGAAGACCACCGCCAAGCCACGCTTCTTGGACTCATTGACGATACGCAGCACGTGGGAGGCCTGCTTGACGCCGAGCGCCGCGGTCGGCTCATCCAGGATCAGCACGCGCGCTCCAAAATACACAGCGCGGGCAATGGCAAGCGACTGGCGCTCTCCGCCCGACAGGCCGCCGACTAGGCGGTCACCGTCATCAATGCGGGTAATTCCGAAATCCCGGACCGCTTTCACCGCGATCTCGTTGGCGCGCTTGCGGTCGTAGATCTTGAACGGTCCCCAACCTTTGGTCGGCTCGACGCCGACGAAAAAGGACCGCCCGATGCTCATCAGCGGAAACGTGCCGCCGAACTGGTGCACCGTGGCGATGCCCCGTCCCTGCGCATCACTCGGCCCAGTAAAGGTCACCGGCTGACCATCCATCAGTATCTGGCCGCTGGTTGGTTTGTGGACCCCGGCCAGGGTTTTGATGAGGGTGGACTTGCCGGCGCCATTGTCGCCGAGAAGGCAAAGCACTTCGCCGGCGCGCACCCTCAGCGAAATATCGTGCAGGACATCGATCGGCCCGAAGGATTTGTTGACGCTTTTCAGCTCGAGAATGGCAGGTTTGTCGTTCATGGCGTGCGCACCTCTTCATCTGCGAACCGGCTTGGCTGATGCGGTTGATCGGCCAGGGTATTCATCGAAGCTCGATGCTCGTTGACGGAAGCGAGTTCAGGGCCCGGCTGCTGTAACAACTCGTTTCTCATGGGTTTGCTGGCTCCCGCGGCAGGCTTCGCTTACCCCGCGGTCTGAAGTACAAAGCCAAATCGCGGAACGACTGGTTCATCAGCACGGCCACCAAGAGCATCACACCGATGATCAGGTTCGACCAGTTTCGGTCGATCTGGGTGAAGTAGATGCCCTGGCTGACTATGGCGAAGGTGATGGTGCCGACGAAGATACCAACAACCGACCCGAAACCGCCGGTCAGCAATACGCCGCCCACCACCACGGACACGATGGCGTTGAAGATGAAGTTCATGCCGCCGGAGACTTGGGCGGAATTGAACAGGATCGCCTGGCAGATGCCAACAAAGGTGGCGCTGACTGCGGACAACACAAACAGCGCAATGGTCATGCGGTCTGTCGGAATTCCGGCGTTGCGGGCGCTGACACGATCGCCGCCCATTGCAAACAGCCAGTTGCCGTAACGGGTCTTGTGCAGAACGAAGCCGATGATCACGGCGAATGCGATCCACCAGATGATGATGACCTGGTGACTGCCACCGATCAACTGGCCGAACAGGAATTTGGCCCAGCCCGGCGCGGTCAGGGCAACGCTGGCAGTCCCGGTCAGAAGCACGGAGGCACTTAGCACCACCCCCTGCATGGCGACCAGCGTGGCCAGCGTGATGATCAGCGAAGGCACCGAGGTTCGGATCGTGAGCAGGCCGTTGACCAGGCCGACCGCCACGCCGACTGTCAGCGCCCCAGCAATTCCCACCCCAATGGGCAGTCCGTAATAGCCGGTGAGTATGGCGGTTGTCATGGAACCCGCGGGGATCAAAGCGCCGATGGAGATGTCGAGTTCGCCTGAGATCATCAGCAGCCCGACTGGAATGGCGACAATGCCCAGATTGGCCGCGAAATTGACCCAACTCGCTGCACCAACGAGCGTGCCCAAACTGGCGCCGCCGAACAGAACGAAGAACAGCACGACGCCGATAAGACTGAGGATCGAGCCGGCTTCGGGACGGCGCAGCACCGATTTGATTGCGTCCATCATGACTGCGGCCCCTTCTTCGACGAATAGCTGAGCGCCAGCTGCCGGAAGGTGTCGTTGGTCAGCACCGCGATCAAAAGAAGCGCGCCAATTATGACGCTACCGATGTTGGGATCCATGCTCGTGAAGTAGATGCCCTGGTTCACGATCGAGAAGGTAATCGTGCCAAACACGATGCCAACGATCGAGCCGAAGCCGCCCGTGAGCAGAACGCCCCCAATGACCACACACATGATGGAATTGAAGATGAAGGACTGACCGGCCAGAACCTGCGCACTCTGGTAAACCATCACCTCGCTGACCCCAACGAAAGCGGCGCTGAAGCCGGACAGCATGAACAGACCAATGGTCAGCCGTTTGGTCGGAATGCCGACATTACGCGCGCTCTCCTTGTCACCGCCGAGTGCATAGATCCAGTTGCCTATCGGGGAGATGTGCAATAGCCAGAACAAGCCAATCACGAACACCACCCACCATAGGATCGTGACTTGAAACATGCCGCCGAGATAGTCGCCGAAGATTACCTTGGTGAGCGGGTCCGGCACGAGCGAGACGCCGGTGCTGCCGGCGATCTTGACGGTGAGACCTAGCGTCAGACCCATCGTGAGGAACATGGTGCCAATGGTGATTGTGAGCGACGGGATGGTGGTTCTCGTCACGAACAGCCCGTTGAGAAAGCCGACAGCGAGGCCGAGACCAAGCGCGGCCGTTATGCCAAGCCAGTCGGGCAACCCATAGTGACCCGAGACGATGGCAGCGGTGAGAGACGCCGCGGGGATCACGGCACCGACCGAGATGTCGAGTTCCCCGGCGATCATCAGCAACCCTATCGGCAGCGCGATGATCCCGATCTCAGACGCGATGTTCAACCAGCTGGCCGTGCCGGCTGCCGACGTGAAGGCACTTCCGCCGAACAGGCCAAAGAAAAGCAGAACTGCGACCAGCCCGAGGAACGAGCCCGCCTCTGGTCGACGCGCCAGCCGGCCGAGGGCTAGTCCGGACCGCGTGCGGTGAGGCGCCGGGGTTAATGTGGACGTCACGGGATGTGCCATTAGGGTAATCCGCGATCACGCGGCCGGCCGCGATGTGGCCGCCGCAGAGAGAGGGAAAAAGGGCCGCCCGCTGTAAAGTGAGGGCGGCCCAGGCGGGAGGATTATCGCGTCCCTGCTTTCACACCGGCGATGGTGGCGTCGACGTTTGTCTTGTCGATGATGCCTGGTCCCGTAAGGATTTCGCGGGTGGGCACCGCCAAGCCGTAATTGACGTGGCCGTTCAGGATCGCTACAGCCAGGTATCCCTGCAGGTAGCCTTGCTGGTCGATCGCGCAGGCTTGCTTGCCATCCTTGATGTTGTTCAGGATGGTTTCGTCAAAGTTCATGCCGCAGAGTTGCACTTTCCCAACCTTGCCGGCCTGGGTAAGGCCGTTCATGGCCGAGTTGGCGTCAACGTTGCCGATGGTAAAGACGGCATTCACGTCCTGGTGCTGCAGCAGATAGGCTTTGACCGCCTGGGCGACGGCCGTTGCCGAGCCGAAGGATGTAGCGGGCAATGGCAGGACGTCGGCTTCGCCACCGCCGTTCTTCATCCCCTCCTTGAAGCCGCCGCAGAAGGCCTCAATATTGGCGGCGCCGGGCAGCGTGTTGATGCAGACGCCCTTCTTGTTGCCGGCCTTGGTGAGGTACTCGCCAGCCGCGACACCGCCTTTGTAGTCGTCTGAGCCGACATAGTTCATGGCGCCAAGACGATCGGCCGCTTTCAGCCCGCCGGCGTTGTAGATGATCAGGGGAATGCCAGCATCCCTCACTGCCTTGAACGCCGGGTCCATCGCTTCCGGCACCCAGTCCGGGCCGACGATGGCGTCGGCCTTCTGATCGATGGCCTGACGGATCAATTCGGCGGCGTCCACGCCCAGATTGTCATAGTTCTGCGGCCCGAGCCAGGTGACCTTGCCACCTTGGGCCTCGACGACCTTGCCAGCGTCTTCAGCACCGCGCTTTACGATCGACCAAAACGGATCGTCCGGCTTGCCGCCAACCACGAAGATATTGGCAGCGAGCGTCGCGCCGGCGCTGAATCCAATCAGCACCGCTGTCGACACGAGTGTCTTGAAAAGCTTCATAGTCTTCCTCCCAATTTACCCCGTGGGGTCTCAACAAAAAAGTCTTGCTGTCCCGGGCCCACTCCTCTCAGGCGCAGTCGAAACAGCGTTTGGATCGTTATTCCGCCGGCATTCCAGATGTGGGATCGCTGCGGCCTTCCTGCTGGCCACGCATTTTTTCCTTCTTCTTGCGGAAGCGGGCCTTCATGACCTCATCGGCTTCTTTGCTGCCGTCGTGCCAAGTGCCGAACAGCTTATCGAGGGGTACCAGCCCATCACCGCCGTAGTTCACCTCGAAATACTTGTGGTGTAGGTAGTGCACGTACGAATGGCTATCGAGTTTAACCTTGTCGGTGATTTCGAATGTCTCGAAGCCGAGGTGGCCGTTCACCGCTCCAAATCCCGCTCCGTGCAGCGTGAAGTAGGCGCAGACCGGATTAGAAAGGATCAACAGGTGCAGCCAGGCTTCAGCATGATAGAGGAAGCCTTCGACTGGGTGCATCGACAGCGACGACCAGGGACTTGGATTGATCGAGTTATGGTGGACCGAATGCACCCATTTGTAGAGCGGCGGCCAATGGATCGCCCGGTGAAGGAAGAAGAAATAGACCTCATGCACGGCCGGCGCGATAAGCACCAGGAACGAGAGGTAAAGCCAATTCGTCGTCCATGGCAGCCAGACCGCCCAGCTGTTTGCATAGACCCACAGCATCACGATCTCGACCACTGTCCATAGTGGTATCGTGACGAAAAACGAGCGGGTGAAATTGTCGATGTTCTGGCTTTGAAACCAAAACACGTCAGACGGCGCGTCCGAAGGGAATTTTGGATTATATTTGAAGCGGTTCTGTTGCTTCCGCTGGAAGTAATAGCGCAGCTCGAAGAAGCCATAGAAAAGGAATATGCCGGCGGCGTTTAGGCCGTATAGCCAGAAGTAGTTGAGAACTGAGAAGGTCGCGAGGCTCTGCCAGCTTGGGATAAGGAAGTTCACCCAAATAATCGACGTGGCAATATGAAAGGCGTTCCACGGCCAGAGAAATTCAGGAATCCACGCCACCACCTTCTTTGCATTGAACGGATGATGCCAGATTGGCGCCGGCTCGGCCCGGCGATGCGGAGCCCAGTTACCGCGTTTATCGCGCGTTCCATACTGAAGGTCATCCATCGTAACAGCGCCTCCCTGCGGAGCTATTCCCAACTGGGCTCGTCCAAACATCGGCCCTCAATTGGGTGGCATTCATATCGGAGGCTTGATATTTCTAGAAGGCGAAAATAGTATCAAAGCGACATTTGTATCATTTAATATCAGTCATGATGATATAGATGGGATGGAGCTCATGAGGCGACCGACAATCCACGATCTCGCTACTGCGGCAGGCGTTTCGGTGGCGACCGTGAATCGAATTCTAAGTGGCACCGTTTCAGTACGCCCGAAGACCGTCCAACGAGTACAAAGCGCAGCGGAGGAAATTGGGTTTTACGGAATCGGAGCCATTGATGATCGGGCTCGTAAAATATCTCCACACTACCGATTGGGCTTCCTGCTTCAGCAGTCGACCCGTGATCTCTACCAATTGTTCGGGAAGAAGATTATTGCCGCCTGTCGCGAGCGTCGCGACGAGGTCATCGATCCAATAGTCGACTTCGTGGATCTGCTGACGCCGGAGACAATCGCGAGCGGTCTGATTGCGCTGGGCGATTCATGCGACGCCGTTGCGGTGGTCGCGGCAGATCATCCCATCATTGGCCAGGCCATCCGTTCGCTGAACGAGATGGGCAAACCGGTTGTCTCCTACATCACGGATCAGTCCGCGCCGGAAAGGGCCGCATATGTAGGCACCGACAACTGGAAGCTGGGGCGCACTGCAGCCTTCCTGATTACCCAAACCACTCACGGACCGGGTCGTATAGCGGTTTTCATAGGCAACCACCGGTATCAATGCCAGGATGTGTCAGACGCCAGTTTCCGTTCCTATTTGCGCGAGCACGCTCCACGGCTAGCGGTAGAGGAAAGCCGTCCGACCCACGAGGAAGCCAGTGAGGCCTATCGAATGGTGACTGAGCTTCTGAAATCGACTGACGATCTTGTCGGAATTCTGATCGTCGGCGGCGGAATAACTGGTGTACTTCGTGCCTTGAGGGAGGTGTCTCCTGAGCGGCGGTCGGGTATCAAAGTAGTATGCCGTGACATTGGACCCGAAACTCGAAAGGGACTGTCTGAGGGCCTGATCACTGCAGCTCTTTGCCACCCGCTCGAATCGACCTCGGCCCTTCTTGTCCAAACGATGATCGATGTCATTGGACCGCAAGCACCATTTGCCACCCTTCAGCGATCCATCCCTTTTGAAATCGTCACGCCGGAGAATATCTGACGCAGATGTCAGCTACTGGCGCGGGCGTCCTGCGACCCGATAGGATGTCGCTTTCAGGTGACGCACAAACGGACCTCAACGGCTATATTTGGGCGCGGAGCGGCTATGCCCTGCTTCACCTGCGAGTCTGCTTCGGGTCAGATCGCGTCATCGAACCTTCGAAACTGAACGACCGCCAAGGTATCGAATTCGGTCGTTCAGAGTGGGTTTGAAGCAAATCAGAAATTCTGCTGACCCATGGCCTTTTCGATCAGCTTGTCGATCGATACCGCCAGCACGAGAAGCAGTCCCGTCACGATGAGGCGAACGTAGTTCTCGACGCCCATCAGGTTGAGCCCGTTCTGGACTGTTCCGATAACAAGCGCGCCCAACAGGGCCGCGTGAATGGAGCCGCGGCCGCCGAACAGGCTGACGCCGCCGATGACGGTGGCGGCAATTGATTCCAGCAGCAGCGTGCCGCCCCCTACTCCGCCACCGGAGAAGACGCCAACGCCTAGTGCCCGCGACGCGCCCAGTACGCCAGCCAGCGCAGCGATAGCGCCGGCAATAGCGAAGGCCGCCATCTTGATGCGCGCAACCTTGACGCCGGCCCGTCGCGCAGCCTCGTCATTGTTGCCGACCGCATAAAGATAGAGGCCGAACCGGGTTTCCTTGAGGATATACCCGCCTATCCCGAGCAGGATCGCAAAGATCAAAACCACAACTGGTATGCCCTGATGTGCGTTGAGGATCATCACGACGATGGCGCCAAAAATCGCGGCCGCGCCGAGCGGCAGCACAAATCGGCTGAACAGGGAAGCTTCCAGACCGGCGCGCTTTCTGCGGGCAATGCCCGACAGGACCAGAGCGGCAAACGCGACGAGCCCAATCGCCAGCGCGCTCCATGACGTGATCCCCGAAATCTTAGTCTCTGCAATCTTGTCGATACCGGTTCCCATCAAACCGTAGCGGGCGGTCGGAGGCAAAAGCACGAGTTGCAAGCCATTGAGAGCCAGTCCGAGCCCCAGCGTCACCACGAAGGACGGTACGCCGACAAACGTGACCCAGCGCGCCGAAAAGCTGCCGATAGCAGCACCCATTACGATTGCGACCGTCACCGCCAGCCAGGGCGAAACGCCGTAGTCGACAACCAGCTTGGCCATCAGGACCGATGTCACGCCGTTGATCGCTGCGACCGACAAGTCTATTTCCTTGACCAGCAGCACGAACATCAGACCGATCGCCATGATGCCCACAACCGTGCTCTGGACGAGCAGGTTCGACAGGTTCTGCGGTGTCAGGAAGACATTGCTCTGGAGCGCGAAGAACACCCACAGCGCCACCAGCCCGATTATGACGGGCAGCGCACGCATGTCGCTGTTGAGCACTTCGCCGATGGTGCGGCGTTTGACGTCACCGGAAGCGGCGGCCGAGTTTGCCATTCTTGACGTATCCTTCTGATACTTTTCGCCCCGCGGGGCTCAGCCAGCGAGGTTGACTGCCTCGTTGCCACCGACCATCGCGTTGACCACTTGCTCGCCTGTCACTTCACTCGATTTAAAACTCGCGACGTTCGCGCCCAGGCGCATGACCTCTATGCGGTCGGTGGCGTTGACGACGAAATTGTGGATGTCGTGGCTAACCACGACTATGCCGAGCCCTTCGTCGGCCAACGTGCGGACCAGGGCCGAGACCTGTTCGGCTGCGGAGTGGCTGAGTGCGGCTGTCGGCTCGTCGAATATGACGACCTTCGGCGTCCACAGAATGGAACGTGCGATGGCTATGTTCTGTCGCTGGCCGCCAGACATTGCTCCGACAGGACGCGTCAGTGACAGCTGGCCGAGTCGCATGCGCGTCAGCACCTCGCGGGCACGAACTTCGCACTCGGCACGCCGGATCCGTCGGCCGAACCATGTCGGACCGGTCAGCTCGCGCCCGAGAAACAGGTTCTGCACGGCGTCCAGATTGTTGCAGAGCGCTAGATCCTGATAGACGGTCTGGATCCCAAGGGCAGTGGCGTCGGCAGGATTGCCGATTTTCGCCGGTTGGCCTTCGATGGTGTACTCTCCAGAGTCGAAGCCGAAGACGCCCGCCATGATCTTGACGAGCGTGGACTTGCCGGCGCCGTTGTCGCCGACCAGGGCGACCACCTCGCCGGCGTGGACGTCCACCGAAGCCCCCTGAAGAGCATGGACCGACCCGAACGACTTACGGATATTGCGCATCGAAATTAGCGGCGTGGATTTATGCGCCGCACGAACATCGGCGCCGCCGCGGGTTGCTGCCGCTTTGACCATCAGGCTCCTCCCATCAGGTGACCGAAGGACAGCGAGCGCCGCTGTCCTTCGGTCGATCTCGCTATTTGTTGTTCTTCTTGCAGACTTCGGTGTCTTCGATGCCCTTGCAGATTTCTGGCCAGGTCCAGACGCCGGCGGTGACGACGTCCGAGAGATTATCCAAGGTGATGTTCTTCACCGGCAGGAAGACAGCCGGCACATCCATGAACTTGTTGTTCACTTTGCCGTTGATCAGATCCTTTGGCACTCCTTTGCCATCCAGGATCGAAGCCACGACGTCCGCCGCATAGGTCGCTTCAACCTTGAGATCCTTGAGCACGGAGTTGTCCTGCCATCCCTGTGCGACGTACCGCAACGCTTCAACGGTCGCGTCCTGTCCGCCGGTCACCAGCTTGTCGCCAGGCTTGGCCCCCTGGCTGATCAGAGCGGCAACCGAGCCTCCGGTGGTACCGTCATTCATGCCGAGGAAGACATCGACATCACCGCCATTGCGGGTCAGGCAGTCTTCGGCGAAAGATTGAGCCAGCGCCGGATCCCAGTTCTGCGTGTACTGCTCGCAGACGACCTTCACCTTGCCGGAATCGATCAACGGCTGAAGGAATTCGTTCTGGCCCTTTTCATACTGGCCTGTACCGTATTCGCCCTCATTACCCTTCACGCGCGCAACCTTGACCGGCGACTTCTTCATTGCGCTGATCAGCTCGGCGGCGCGCTTGCCTTGGGCTTGGCCAACTGACAATGAGTCGAAGACGACGTGCGCTTCGGCCTTGCCGCCGACCGCGTCGTGATCATAAAGGACCACCGGCACCTTCGCATCAGCTGCCGCCTTAAGACTGCCAGCGGCGAGGTTTGCGTCCGTCGCCGCGAGCACGATCACGCTGGCGCCTTGGGTGATGGCGTCTTCGACCAGCCGCTGCTGCCGCGCCGGATCCCCCTCGCCATTCTGCACGGTCACCTGAGCGTTCGGCGCCTTCTCCTTCATTGCCGCGACAAAGAACGGCGCGTCCCGGCTTGTGAAGCGAATTGTCGTGGTATTCGGCAGTAAAAAGAACACTTTCTTGGCATCTTGAGCATGTGCCGCCGCCAAGGCGCTTGCCATAGCGGTTGCCGTCAGAAATGCGGTCAGAAGTCGCTTCATAGTTTCCTCCCATGGAATACTCAGTTCGCCCCCCTTCACGACGGCACGGGGCACCCCCGAACCGGTTTAAGGATAGGCTGCAACGAAAATTGCAAGATATAAATATTCCGCAATGAACGATGTGTCAACGATGCGACAATGAAATCTTTGCATCATGCGAAACGCGCAATTTCTATTGCGACATCCAGGCTCGAGTGCACCTGGCGCGCTTGGTTCGCAACCGGAATGCCAAGGACGCGGAACGCCCGGGTTGTTGTCGGGGAACCGCTACTGCCCGGTGACGGTGGGTATGCGCGGACTGACAGCGTTGTTCTGCAGTCGCGCCGCGAGTGCAACCGTCAGCGCCTGGGCGAGGCACATTGGGGCGGCAAGCGAACGGGAAAAGGTATATTCATGCTCCGGTACGGCGAAGAGAACACTGGCGTTCTTGGCTAGCGGAGACAGCGTGCTGTCAGAAATAGCAATTATCGGAACTTCGCTGCGAGCGGCCTCTTCCACGACATTGACCACTTCATTGGCGTAGAAGCGAAAGGACACGGCAAA
This sequence comes from Mesorhizobium sp. M1295, assembly GCF_040318135.1. Taxonomy (NCBI): domain Bacteria; kingdom Pseudomonadati; phylum Pseudomonadota; class Alphaproteobacteria; order Hyphomicrobiales; family Phyllobacteriaceae; genus Mesorhizobium; species Mesorhizobium sp. M1295. The sequence continues at coordinate 40,904 of NZ_JAMYLU010000025.1, read as the reverse complement.
CAAGACATCGGTCTTGCGGATCATGCGCGCCATATGCGTAGCAAGTCCGCCGCCGGGATCAAGCAGCACGCAACGTTTGCCCAGCATCGTCAAGATATAGCGGAGAAGTTCGACCACAGGCGTCGATCGCAACTGCCCGATCAGGTAGATCGCGTCGGCCTTTTCGAGAAGGGTCACTGCCTTGGCCAGATCCTCGGGTGGTATCTGTGTCAGCATGTCCTGAAGCGAGGCAATGTCGCGAACCACGAGGTCGCGCATGAATCCGACTTCGCTACGATCTGTTCGCGCTCCCAATTCGCCTTCCAGCGCCTTGATACGAGCCTCGAAGCCGGGCGCGGCGGTCGACAGGCGCTTCTGAAAGATAGACTGGAGTTCCTTGAAGCCTTCATAACCGAGCGCCTGCGCAAAGCGCACGAAGCTTGAGGCATGCACTCCGCTGCTATCCCCAATTGCATTCACCGACCTGACAGCAACGTCGTTAGGATTCTGGGTGAGATAGAGCGCGATCTTCTGGTAGGATTTGCTCATTTCGTCGTAGCGGTCGTGGATGAGCCGGATGAGCTCTTCATAGTCACGCGGCGCTTCAGCGGTCGGTTTCATGTTGCACTCTTTCGCAATATTCATTGCACAATGACGCGTCTGCGTCGATTCTGCTAGTGAAATCAGGTGCAACATTGTTTAAGCAAAAGCGCGTGCATGTTGGCGATCAAGCCCGAGCCGCATCATGACCTAGATGCCGAAATCGGGAGGACAATCAACGCGCGAAGATGCTTCGTGCGAGGCCGTCCCTTGCTACCGACGTGAGGGTCGACCGGTCTTCACGCTGTTGCGGCTCGCCCCATCTGATTCACTGTCGGCAATCAGCGAAAGGTAGCGCTCGAGAGCCTTCGAGAACTTGGCTTGCCAGATCTCATGCGCAGTGCGGAGATCTCCGTCGCGCAAGCTTTCGAGTAGCTTGACGACATACTTCTCGGCGTCGCCCTTTCGGTCTGTATAGACAACGCCCAACTGATGGTTGAAGCGCCTCACATCTGCGGTCAGCTCGGAAAAGTAGCGGATGGTCCGCTGCAATCCCGTCGCGTCAATGATCGCTTGCTGGAACTCAAGATCGTTGCGAACGGTCTCGACCTGGCTATCGAGGTTAGCAAACTTGACGGCATTCTCAGCCAATTTTTCGAGACGCTTGAGGTCAACCGAAGCTAGGCGACCTGGTTCCGCGAGCAGATGGTCCAGGGCAATTTTTCCTAGAGCCATCCGTATATTGTAGACTTCGATGACGCTGTCTGCGTCCACCGCCCTGACAGATGCTCCCTTGTTCCGCTTGATCTCGACGAACCCCTCGCGAGCAAGCAGGCGCAATGCTTCCCGGACCGGATGCCGGGAGACGTTCAACATGTCGGTAAGCTGTTGCTCGACGAGCCGGTCGCCGGGCTTGAAGTGCCCGGCAATGATCGCGTTCCGGATTTGCTCCGCAGCGAACTGCGTGCTTTCCATCTGCGTCATGGGAGCCAGAATGGCGCCTGTTTCATTTGCGTGTCGCATCAGGATCCTCATAAGGCGACCGCAGGAGATCGGCTGCACAGGCATTCGGAATGTAGACTATATACGAATGCGATAATCTAATGAGAAGCCTGCCACTAAGCTATCCTTACGGAATAAGTGGAAAACGTTCTGTCCCGCCTGACTTGCCGTTTGAGCGAGACCACCAGGTTCTTCGCCGGAAGGGAGCCAGCACCACGATACGCAGTGAGCTCTATTTCGAAGAGATACTCAGGTCCGCCCAACGGACCACAGCTGACGCAGCTTGCCGGAGAGATGTCCCGGAACTTCTCGCCCATATAGGCCATGACTTCCGGGACGTCTTCCTGGCGCGGAATGAAGATGCGTCGCCGCACAACATCCGCAAGGCTGCTGCCGACCGCCTCAAGCGCGCCTTCGACGTTCTTCATCGCTTGCCTTGCCTGCTCGACGGCCGTCTCAGGCATCACACGGGTCTTGTAGTCGCGTCCTGCGGTCAGGGACATGAAGATCCAGTGTCGAGGGCGACGATCCGCGAATAGCCTTCCTTCTCTTCCAGGATGCTGCCGGACTTTAGCTTCACGAGTTCCATGCCGTTCTCCAGTGCTGATCAGATCGAGATGCCGCCATCGATCGCCACCGTCTGACCGGTGATCAGCGCGCCGGCGAAACCGAGGAAGACGATAAGCTCCGCGACATCCGCCGTGGTGCAGACTTTCTTCAGAGGTGTGCTGGCGAGGGTGCTCTGGCGACGCTCCACCGACCATTCAATCGCCCACGAACTTTCGACGACGCCGGGCGCCACCGCGTTGACCCGCACATCGGGCGCGAGCGCACGCGCCAGGTTCTTCGTCAGGTTGATGACCGCGGCCTTGGAGCCGCTATAGGCGATGGTGCTGGCCACGGCGCCGAAGCCGGCGATGGAAGCGGTGTTCACGATCGAACCTTTGGCCACCTTGAGAGCAGGCGCCGCGGCCTTCGAGCACCTGAAAACGCTCATCAGGTTGACGTTCAGCAGATTTGCCCAAAGCTCCTCCGTTATGCTGTCCAGGTCGTTGATCGGCACCGGGACCTTCACGCCCGGTATTCCCGCGTTGTTGACAAGCAGATCGAGACGGCCGAGCTTCGCCACCGCCTCGAGCACCATTGCCTTGGCCTGCCCGGCGTCGCCGACATCGCCTGGAGCACCGATAACGTCGAGCCCCTCTCTTTGGAGCCCAGCGAGAGCAGCCTCGCCCCTCTGGTCGGCCGGTAGATAGTTGATTGCGACCTTGGCGCCTGCCTTGGCCATCATGCGCGCGGTTTCGAGGCCGATGCCCGACGCGCCCCCGGTGACAAGCGCCGCCTTTCCCGTGAGATTGAACGAGATCATGAGTTACCCTTCGATGCTGCGTTTGGATGGAATTCGCTAGGCGACTGAGCTTCTGACGATTTCAAGGGGCTTGCGATTCTCGCGCCGCAGGAACTTCTGTGTCTGTTCTTTGCGGGGATTGTCGATCACCTCTTCGGCCGTGCCGATTTCGCAGACTTCGCCCTGGCAGAGAAAGGCCACGCGGTCCGCCGATTCCCGAGCGAAATTGATGTCGTGCGTGACAACCACCATCGTCATGCCTTCGCTCTTCAGGAGGCGCATGGTCTCAAGCACTTCGCCGACAAGTTCGGGATCCAGGGCGGAGGTGACCTCGTCGAAGAGCATGTAGCTCGGCTCCATTGCAAGCGCTCGGGCGATGGCGAGACGCTGCTGCTGGCCGCCTGAGAGCTGAGACGGCAAGCTGTCGCCCTTGTCGCCCAGCCCCACATGCTCGAGGTGCTTCTGCGCAAGTGCGCGCGCCACAGCGCGGCTTCGCTTTGAGACCACCCGGGGTGCCAGCGCGACATTTTCCAGCGCCGTGAGGTGCGGGAAGGCGTTGTACTGCTGGAAGACGATGCCCAGCTTGCTGCGCAGCTTGTTGATATCCGTCTTCGGATCGTGGACGCTGATGCCGTCTACGAGGATCTCGCCACCCTGGATCGGTTCGAGCCCGTTGATGCATTGCAGGAGCGTAGATTTTCCCGACCCGCTCGCGCCAATGAGGCAGACGAGTTCGCCCTTTTCGACCGTGAGATCGATGCCCTTGAGCACGATCACCGATCCGAAGGCCTTCTGGACGTTGCTGATGCGGATCATACGCGGACCTTTCTTTCGAGGTGCCGGCTGTACCGGGAAACAGGATAGCAGATAAGGAAATAGAAAAGCCCCGCACCCATCAGCAGCAGCCAGGTCTCATGTGTCCTGGTGATGAGTATCTGGGTGGAACGCATATATTCGATGTAGCCGACCACGCCTGCGAGAGCGCTGTCCTTGATCAGGCTGAGGACGAGCCCGATCCACGGAGCCAGACCCGTCCTGAATGCCAGGGGCATGGATATGTACAAGAGCTCCTGGTAGCCGTTCATGCCGAGCGAGCGAGCGCTCTTGCGGTATTGAACCGGGACTGAGAGCAGGCTCGCCCGGACCACCTCGGCAGTTACTGCCGACATCCAGGCACCAAGTGCGACGGTACCGAACCAAAAGGGTGAAGTGCCGAAGCCCAGGATCGATAGAAGGCTGTTGGCGAGTATCAGCTGGATGATCATCGGCACGCTGCGCAGGATGTCGATAAAGGGGGCCGTGGCGATCCTCACGGTCATTGACACGGTGCGCAACCAGCCAAGGACGATCCCGGCAAGGGTGCCGACAAGGGTTGCTGCGGCGGCCAGCCTGACGGTGTTGAGCAGCCCCTGAGCCAGGAAATAAGCATCCGACCAGGCGAGGCCTTGGTTTGCGAACTGAAACTGCACGCCTAGCTCCTGTATATGAGGCGGAAGGCCAGGTGGGACGAGAACTGCAGCCCTTTGGCGATGAGGTAATAGATCAGCGCCGTGACCAGAAAGAACTCGAATGTCCGGAAGGATGCGGACTGCGCGTACTGCGTGGCGCCCGAGAGCTCCTGCAGTCCGACCAGCATGCCAAGCGAGGTGTTCAGCATTCCCCAGATGCCTTGAGTGACATAGGCGAGGAAGATCACCTTGAACATCTGTGGAAAGATCACATGGATGAAGCTCTGCGGGCTGGTCATGCCGAGTGAGCGCGAAGCCGACAGCTGCTGTCGCGGGATGGCGTTGAGACCACCCCTGAAGATTTCTGTCATGTATCCGGCGTTGTTGAAGGAAACGGAGATGAGGACGGCGGCGTAGCTGGGGATGTTGATGTGGAAGGCGCCCAGCCCGAAATAAAATAGATAGAGCTGAAAGACAGCAGGCGTGTTGCGCGACAGCTCCACCCACCAGGTCGAAAACCGGTAGGCCCATCCCTCGCCCTGCTGGCGCGCGACAGCCATGGGCATCGCAATGAGCGTGCCGATAATGAAGGCGAGAATGGTGATCTGGATCGTCACCCAGGCTCCGGCCAGCAGCAGGGGCAGTGAATCCCAGACTATGGACCAGTAGAACTGATAGCCGTTCATGCCAATCATCCCATGCTCATGCCGGCAGGGTTTTCCTGCCGGCATAAGCTCTATGCTTAGAAGTTAATGCCTTCAGCTGTCAGCGGCGGCAGCGGACCATTGCCGTAGTACTTGTGGTACACCTCGGCCCAACGCCCGTTCGAAACCTGAGTGAACACGAAAACCCGCGCCCAGTTCAGGAATTGTTGGTCGTCACGTTTGAGGGCAATCGATCCGAAGTCGGCGAGAGGGGCAAGTCCGGCCATCACGAACTCTGGGAACTGACCACTTTGCGATAGCGAGTTGAAGACGGCGACATTGATCACGATGGCGTCGATCTTGCCCTGCTGCAGAGCCAGGAAGGTTTCCGCATCGCTCGCAAAGCCGGTGTAGGTCGCACCCGTACCCTCCCAGCCCTTGCCCAGCTCATCCTTGAAGAGTTGCTCAGGCGTGGTGCCAACGACACCACCAAGCTTCTTGGATGCCAGGTCAGAGTATTTGGCGATGCCGGTGTCCTTGCGGGTCACGACTGCCATGACGTTGTTGGTGTATGGCTGGGTGAACGCCACGGTCAGCGCACGTGCCGGGGTCGGCGTAGTCGAGGCGATAAGGACGTCGATGCGGTTCGAAACCAGCGCCGGGATACGATCCGGCGAAGGCGTCTCGATGATTTCCGGCTCTGCGCCAAGCGCCTTTGCCATGTCCTTGCAGTACGTCACGTCATACCCGTCGGGCTCGTTGTTCGAGTCGCGGAAGCCGGCAGGCGGACTGTCCAGCATGATGCCACAACGCAGCTTTTTGTTCTTGATGATCGTGTCGAGCGCGGAGTCGGCATGCGCCTGACCAGCCAGCGTGAATGTGGCGACCGCCGTAGCCAGCAGAGCCCTCATAACCATTTTCATTTCATTCCCCTTTTCTTTGTTGCAGACCAAGTAGTTTGTTGGCTGAGCAATTGAGACCGCTCAACTCGCCTTTCTCGCCAGCCTGGGTGTCACGCCGAGAGCTTCGATAGGTCCCACTTCCTTCTCGATCAGGGGCACGACTTCGTTCTTGAATCGAACGAGCGAGCGATGCGCCAACTCGATTGGCATGCAGCCGAAGGAGAAGTTGCAGGTGTAGTTGCTTGGATTGAGACGTTTGATGTCCGCGACCATCTTCTCGGCAACGGCGTGCGGATCGCCTACCACCATGTTGTCCGCATATTGGTCGAGCGTGTACTCGCCTTCGAACGTCTGGTTGCTGATGTAGCTGTTGTCGTCCAGCGGCGGCGAGGCTTGGCGCAGATAATGCGCCATACGCCCCACGTACCGGGCCCGCTCCGCCACGACCAATGCCTCGCTGCGGCTGTCGGTTATGGCCAGGTACTGCATGATCGCCAAGGGCTTGGTCGAAGGCTGCTCGCCGATGGATGTCCAGGCGTCGTTGAGCCCGTCGACCATCTTGTAGAGCACGGGCGATCCGAGCGTGCTGGCTGCAAGGAACGGGACCGCCTTCCACTTCTTGAAGCGATCGAGAAGCTTCGGGTGGGAGGAGGTCACAAAAATCGGGGGAAGAGGCTTCTGCTGGGTGCTGATCGCGAAGCTGGTCTTGGGGAGGGAAATGTACTTTCCCTTGTACTCGACCTCGCCATCGACGAGCGCTCTTTCGATGACGTCCCAATACTCAAGGAAAACGTCGACCCTGTCGTCCAGCACGATGTTGTAGCGATCAAACTCATAGCGCTGATAGCCGGTACCCAGGCCGATGACGAGGCGGCCCTCGGTCTGTGTGTCGGCGACCGCGATCTCCTGGGCGACACGAAGCGGATTGTAGAGCGGCAGCACGATAACGCCCGGGCCTAGCTTGATCCGCTTGGTCCATCCGGCCGCGTAGGAACACATCATCAGCGGCGACGGCGAACTCGAATAGTTGGCGAAATGGTGTTCGGCGAACCACGCGACATCGAAGCCGAGCTCATCGGCGGTCTCCACCATTTTGCGGGTATCGCGCATCACGCCCTGGGCACCGTCGGGATGATCGCGAAGCGTCATCAGGTTAAAAAGGCCAAGCTGCATTCATTTGCTCCTAAGATCCCTCGGCGACGGCTGTCGACGTTGGTAAACAGTCCTATCCAGCCTTCTGCAGGACCATGGGTGAAGTCAGCGCGTAGGCGCCGTTATGGTAGATCAGCGGGTCGACATCGGAGGCAAATGCCACCCCTGCGACCCGCCCGATGATGATGTCGTGCGTGGCATAGGAGATCGCCTGATCCATCTCGCAGAACAGGTTCGCCTGCGCGCTTGCCAGGTAGGGGATGCCGTCCTTTTCGGTCCACTCGCCAATGTCGAAACGCCTCTCGGACGGCCGTCCGCCACTGAAAGAGTTGGATATGTCAGCCTGCGAGGCCCGAAGCACGTTGATGCAGTATTGCCCCTCTTCCTTGAGCGGCACATTGATCGACGAGTTGCGGTTGACGCACGCAAGGATCGAAATGGGAGCGAAGCTGAGCGGCGTGACCGACGTGACGGTAATGCCATATCGGCGCCCGTCGTGCCTGCACGAGATCACGCAGACCGTCGACGCCACGCGCCGCATCGATTGCCGGAAATGCTCGGTACTCAGGTCCTGCGAGAGCATTATTTGCTTCCTTGTTCCCATCTTCAAAATTGCAGATTGTCTACAATCTGTCAATGTGTTTTTGGACCACCCCGCTCCAGACGAAACTGCCTTGTTTAATGGTGGTCGTGCGCTCCGTCAGGGCCCGGGAGCGGGAATTGCCTGGCCAGATCCTCGACTTGCTCCGCAGATAGATATCGCGGGTTGAGACCGCGCAGCAGAAGGTACAGCTTTGCTGTTTCCTCGAGTTCCTCGATCGCAAAGACGGCGCCCTCAAGGTCCTTGCCGGTCACGACCGGCCCATGGTTGGCCAGCAGGACCGACGTATATTTGCCGGCCAATCCCTTGATGGCCCCGGCGACCGCCGGATCGCCCGGCCTGAAATACGGCACCAGCGCCGTTCGGCCAGCGCGCATGAGATAGTACGGCGTCATCGGCGGCAGCACCGACTTCGGATCGATCTCGGGAAGCATCGTGACGGCGACCGAATGCGTCGAATGCAGATGCACCACAGCCCGAGATCCTTTGACTGTGTCGTAGAGCGCGGAATGCAGGGGGATCTCCTTCGTCGGCTTGTCGCCCGAGACAAGATTGCCCTTTGCGTCAAGGCGGGAAATGGACGCTGGATCCAGAAATCCGAGCGACGCGTTTGTCGGGGTCACAAGCCAGCCGCCTTCGTCGAGCTGAACAGAGATGTTTCCCGAGGAACCGGGGGTGAGTCCGCGATCGAACAGCGACCTGCCGAAGCGGACAATCTGTTCACAGAGTTTCGTCTGATCCATATCACCCGAGATTCTAGGCGCATGGCACGAAGCCAAACGCACTGAGCTTACCCACGGACGCCAACCTGAAAATCTCAAAAGTGCGGCGACAGCCCGTTGCAGATTGTAGATAATCTGCATTATGATTGGATTGAAAGCAAGAGGTTGGATACGCATGTCTGCTGGCAAAAGCGCGGAAAAATCAAACGTCGCCGTCATCGGGTTGGGCTCGATGGGGTTTGGCATGGCGAGTTCGCTTGTGCGACGCGGACACGCGGTCGTCGGCTACGATCCCTCCGCGACCGCTGCGGAAAGGCTGGTTGCAAGCGGCGCGCGGATAGCGGAATCACCGAGCGAAGCTGTTGCCAATGCGAGCGTCGTCCTCTGCGTCGTCGTGAACAGCGCGCAGACCGACGCGGTGCTTTTCGGCGACGGCGGCGTGTTCCCGGTGATGCCACCGGGCTCGGTATTCATTTCGTCAGCGACCATGGCGCCGTCGGAGGCAAAACGCCTGTCCTCGCGCCTCGCGGAGCGCGAAATCCTCTATCTCGACGCCCCGATCTCGGGCGGCGCAGCGAAAGCCGCGAACGGCGCCCTGACGATCATGGCGTCGGGCAGCCCGAATGCCTTCGCACGGGCGCGGCATGTCCTGGATGCGGTCGCGGCGAAGGTCTATCGCCTGGGCGACGAACCCGGCATCGGCGCTTCGGTGAAAATGATCAACCAGCATCTGGCAGGAATCCATATCGCGGCCGCATGCGAGGCCATGGTGCTCGCATCCAAGCTCGGCTTGGACCTCTCCACTGTCTACGAGGTCATAACCGCGTCCGCGGGAAACTCCTGGATGTTCGAGAACCGTGTCCCGCATATCCTCGATGGCGACTACAGGCCGCTGAGTTCGGTTGAAATATTCGTCAAGGATCTGGGCATTCTCCAGGACATGGCTCGGGCCGAACGATATCCCGTGCCGCTCGCAGCGGCGGCCCTCCAGATGTATCTCGCGACCTCGGGCGCAGGCATGGGACATGACGACGACGCGTCGGTTGCACGCACCTATGCCAAGTTGTCCGGCGCATCGCTGCCAACAGCCAAGGCGGCATCATGATCGATCTCGCCGCATGATACGCTTCGCCGCCAACCTCACCATGATGTTCACGGAATGGTCGTTCCTTGACCGCTTCGAGGCTGCCGCGGAAGCCGGCTTCGGAGCCGTGGAATTCCTGTTCCCCTATGAATTCGCACCCGAAACCGTAGGCAGCCGACTGAGGGCATGCGAACTCGAACTGGCGTTGTTTAATCTTCCTCCCGGAGACTGGGCTGCGGGCGAACGCGGCATCGCTGCCCTGCCGCATCGCTTCGAAGAGTTCCAGTCAGGCGTCGACAAGGCGCTGGACTACGCCCCGGCGACTGGCGTGCGCTCCCTCCACATGATGGCCGGCCTTGCGGACCCGTCAGACGCAGAAGCGTTGAGAAGCTACAGGCGTGCCGTGGACTTCGCCGGATCGAAGCTGGCCGCCCAAGGCCTGAACCTTCTGTTGGAACCGATCAACGGCCGCAGCATGCCCGGTTATTTCCTGAACGACTTTGCGCGTGCCGCAGCATTTATTGAGGAACTCGATCACCCGAACGTCAGGCTTCAGTTCGACGTGTTCCATCGACAGATCATGCATGGTGACATCACCGAGAGCTTCCGGCATCTGCAGCCGCTCATCGGGCACGTCCAGATAGCTGGGGTGCCTGCACGGCACGAGCCGGATACCGGCGAGGTCAACTATCGGCACTTCTTCGAACAGCTTGAGACGAGCAATTATTCCGGTTTCGTCGGCTGCGAGTATCAGCCCGCTGGCGAGACGAAAGCTGGCCTTGGCTGGTTTGCGCCGTATAGGGGGCGCAGGCAGTGACGGTCATTCTCGCAGCCATAGCCGACGACTACACCGGGGCCTCAGATCTTGCGAACACCTGGCGCAAATGCGGCCTTCGAACCGTCCAGACCATAGGAGTCCCGGTCGATAGCCGTCTGTTCGAAACGATTGATGCGCTTGTGGTCTCGCTGAAGATCCGTTCCGTGCCGGCTGTCGATGCGGTCGCAAGTGCGCTCGCCGCCGAGGAATTGCTCCGGCGGATCGGCGCCCGCCACGTCATGTACAAGATTTGCTCGACCTTCGATTCGACCGATGCGGGCAATATCGGTCCGGTTACCGATGCGTTCATGGAGCGGGCTGGACAGGACTGGACCGTGGTTACGCCGGCGTTTCCGGAAACCGGACGCACCGTCTACAAGGGGCACCTGTTCGTCAACGATGTCCCACTCAACGAAAGCGCCTTGCGGCACCATCCTTTGAACCCGATGCATGACGCCAATCTTACGCGTGTTCTTGCGAGGCAATCCAAGCACGCTGTTCACAGTCTCGACTGCCAGACGGTCGCACTTGGCCTGGAAAGCTGCAGAGCGAAGATCGCCGCAATGCCTGGCCGGCGGAAATCGATCATCGCCGACGCCATCCGGGACAGCGATCTCGATGTCCTCGGCCAATTGGCGTCCGGCGGCGCCGTTTCGACGGGTGCGTCCGGACTTGGCTACGGACTCGCAAGGGCCGCTCTGGCCGCACGCCCAGCCCGGGGATCAATGGCTAACCTTGCTGCTGTCGGTGGCCGATCGGCGGTCATTGCCGGCAGCTGTTCCGCCCGGACACTGGAGCAGATCGATGCCGCCGAAAGACATATGCCGGTGCTACGCCTTGATCCGCAGCGCATTGTCTCCGGCGGCGGCGGCGCCGTCGAAGAGGCCCTTGAATTCGCTCGACGGCAGCTCGCGGCTGGGCCAGTGCTCATCGCGTCCTCCGGCAGCCCCGATGCGGTTGCAGCCCTCCAGCGGCAGCACGGCAAGCACGAGGCCGGGCAGACGATCGAGAACGCCTTGGCGGAAATCGCCATCGGGCTCGTCGACGCCGGCGTTCGGCGGCTCGTGGTGGCGGGAGGCGAGACCTCGGGCGCCGTGGTGGACAAGCTGGCGATCGGCTCGTTCGAGGTCGGCGATGAACTTGCCCCCGGCGTCCCGATGCTGCGCACCATCGGATACCCGGGAGGCGAACTGATGATGGCACTCAAATCCGGCAATTTCGGCGACGTAAACTTCTTTGCGGAAGCGCTTGCGAGGCTCGATTGAAAACGAAGAGAGGATACGACGGCCGAAAGGAACGTGGGTCGGGCTGATCCGTCGGTTTCGGCTCTGGCCGCCTGATAGACAGGGTTGCTTTCTCTCTGTGAGCGACCCCCGAGCCAGCCGCTTACAATTTAGTACCAACATCAACGATCGGAGAACCATCATGACCAGTAGCTTTGAGGGCAAAACCGTCGTCGTGTCAGGAGCGGCGGGAGGTGTCGGCCGGGCTGCAGTTTCACTTTTCATCGAAAACGGTGCCAAGGTATGCGCAACAGATCTCAACCCGGCCGTCGACGAACTGGAACGAGACTCGCCCGATCATGTCGTCGCGGTTGCCGCTGATGTCACCAAGGTCGCTGACGTCGAGAAAATATTCACGACGGCAGAACAGCGGTTCGGTCCGGTCGACGTGCTCGTCAGCAACGCCGGCTTCATCATTTCGAAGTCCGCTCACGAAACCAGCGAGGATGAGTGGGACGCTGTCATGAATGCGAACGCCAAATCCTTCTTCCTGATGTCGAGGCGCGCGCTGCCTTCGATGCTCGCGCGTGGCCACGGTTCGATCGTCGCGACGGGATCCATTTCAAGCGTCGTCGGCTTGCCGGAACAGGCAGCCTATTGCGCGGCCAAAGGCGCCCTGCTTCAACTGGTACGACAGATGGCCGTAGATTATGCTTCCCGAGGCATCCGTGTGAACGCTGTTGGAGCAGGATCAATCAATACGCCGTTCCTGACTCGCTACCTCGAAGGCCTGGACGACCCAGCCGCAGGCGAGGCGGCCATCAAGAGCGCCCATCCCATTGGCCGCTGGGCCGAACCTAGTGAAATCGCCGATGCCCTTGTCTATCTTGCTGGTCCGAACGCGTCATTCGTGACAGGGCATATCTTGATGGCCGACGGCGGCTACAGTGCCCGGTAGCATCATTGTCATCTCAAGCCTCGCCGGCCTGCGTGGTGGCGAAGGTGCGGGGCAGAACATCAGCTACACCGTCGCCAAGCATGCGCAGGTCGGCGTGGTCTGCGCGGCGGCCCGGGCGCTCGCGCCGCGCGGCATCCGCGTCAATGCCTCAATCCAGGTCCGATCCACAACACGTTCCAGCACGAAATCGAGAACCGCATCAGCGCGATCAGCGGCGTCAATGTCACGGAGGCGGTGAACAAGGCCGTTCCGTTGCAGCGCCACTCCGACCCTGACGAGGTGGCCAACGTCGCCCTCTATCTGGCATCCTCAATGAGCAGCTACGTTACCGGCCAGGTGCACGTGGTGGATGGTGGCCTGGGGAGTTGACCCGATGCGAGCGGGAACGGCCGATAGTGAACCTCACCATCGGGTGCGCACGACACTCCCATCGCTGACCTTGGATGCAAGAATTCGGAGAGCAAGCCCTGCCTCCCAAATTTGTAGTTGGATGGGCTCTCTATTGCGCGAATGGCTGGAGACGAACGCCTATCTCCCGGTGCGTCCCATCGAGGAGAGAATCGACGGGAGCGAATAGTAGCGATGACGCCGTCCTCATTCGTCTTTCCAAACGACGCACCGCGTTGATCTTCGCGCCGGCGGTCGTCGGCGCTCTAAGAAAGATGGCGTATAACCCGCAGTCCTGCGCGCGTCCGCAACAGTGGACAGTTGTCGCGCGCGGGACGGAGGAAATTCGCCCCCGCCGCGGGCGGTGAACGGGACAGCCGTAGGAGCGTCAGCATAGCGCCGGCCGCAGACCGAGACGCGGGACCGACTGTACCCGTCCGCGGCGGTCCGCATTTTTTGCGTCACGATGGAAGCCGACCGGGCGAAATCGCGCACAGTTCCAGTTCTCGACAAGTCCGGCGGCTGATCGGCGACGACGGTCTGCCTTCGGCGACCAAAGGCATTGTCGCCGCTCGACTTATCTCGCTCAGCCGCAGCAACGAAGCCGGAACTGGTGGTTCGATGAGTGGGGGGAAAGGCGGTAGCGCTCTCCCGCTACCACCCTAAACCCACTATCGTACGTAATAGTGGGATCTTGTCTGTGGCGCTCCTCGGCCACCGCGCGTTCTCCAGCATACCGCGCTTGGGGGAATGTGTTGCCGCCGATGAGGGCGGCAAGCTTGCCTTTGACCTCGATCTCAATATCCTGTCGCGGCCCTTTGGGATGAACCGTCACACAATGAACGAGCGCGCGGAAGCTCTTGACCAGCACGCCCCGATCGTCATCCGCCTCGGCGTGATGAGCTAAGACCGAAGCGAGCTCATCGACCGTTTTGACATACTTCTCTATCGCTGCCGGATGCAGAGTAAGGGTCGATGGCGCCTCGTCAAGACTGGCAAGTTCTGCCTCCGCCTCGATGCGTCGATCTTTCAACTCGGCGATACGCTCTCGGGCGTCGTCATCACCAATAATTCCCTTGAGCACCAGGTCAATGCTGCGTTGTCGCTCGGCTTCAATCCGTGCGATCTTTGTCTCAAGGGTGACCCGAACGTTGGACGCACGGGCTGCTAGCCGTTGACGCTCTTCATTATAATTCCGGACGTAGATCTCAATGAGACGCGGGTCCTTCAGCTCGTCACGCATTCCATCCAATACAGCATTCTCCACGCTCCGCAGGTAAACTATGCGACGATTGGGACAGCTGCCGCTCTCACGAACTGTCGAGCAGCGGATTCGTGTTTTGCCAGTCTTGTCGCGATCGTGCACCGACATGCCCGAACCGCAGCAGCCACATCGCAACAGGCCCGAGAGGAGATGCGGTGGCCGACGTTTCACGTTCAATTTCAGACGAGATCTTTCTGTCTTCAAGTCCTGCGCGCGTCGCCATATCTCTTCGTCAACGATACGCAGGTGTGGGACATCAATCGTCTGCCACTGGTCGCGGCTATTCGGACGGGACAGACGCCTGCCGGTATCTGGGTCCTTAACCATCCGAACCTTGTTCCAGACGATGCGCCCAAAATAGAGCTCGTTCAAAATCAGCCCCGCGCCGCGTTGTGCGTTTCCGTTGATGGTAGAGGCGTTCCAACGAGTGCCGCGAGGCGGACAAACCCCCTCGCGATTGAGATCTTGTGCGATTTCGCGTGGTGGCCGGCCAGAGGTGTAGGCCGCAAAGATCCGGCGAACTACCTCAGCCTCCTCTTCAACGATCTCCAGTCACCGGGACGCCCAAGAACTGCCCGATACCCGAATGCGCGACCGCCGGCGTGGCGCCCGTCGCGAACCACTCCGGCCATTCCTCGACGTACCTTTTTTGCGCCATCCTCGCCCACCAAACCTCGTATTCCGATCAAGATTGCGTCAGCTGTGCCGTCGTGAACAGCTTGGATCTCGATCCCTAGGAATGACAGTCGTTTGTGCAGTCCAGCGAGATCCTCCATGTCGCGCGAAAGGCGATCGAGTGCCTCAACAATGACGACATCAAACTTTCGTTCGCGCGCCGCATCCATCAATCTCATGAGGCCGGCACGGCCAAACATCGAAGCTCCCGAGCGAGCTTTGTCCTCGTAAGCCGCAACCACATCAAGCTGATGCCGTGCTGCATACGCGCGACAAAGGACGATCTGGTCATCGGTGGATTTCTCGTTCTGCAGCTCGGTCGAGAACCGGGCGTAAATGGCTGCGCGTATCATTCACGAACCTCGCCGTTGCAGCCAATTGCTTCGACGACATCCAAGTTAGGTGTCGAAGCAGATAGCCTCACAGCGAGATGATCGCGCCTAGCGTCGGCAATCGCAAGAGCTTCCACGAACTGAACTAACGTGGGATCGAGCGCATGCTCCAACGCCTGACGCATGCAAGCACTTGGCCCCGCAGCATTCCGTTTGTTCTCCGACTGTTTCATCGGAGTGAAGGATGTGAGGCCGTGCGGTGCTAAGGAAGAGGGCCAGGCGCATGGTCGTACAGATCGGATGCGACGACGTGTGAAAAGGACAGCCGCCAGCAAGATCATCTGCTGAGTTTGTTGGACACTTGCCACCTGGATGCGGCCAACCCGCTGATTGTCGATCCGAAGCCATAGGTTCAAATCACGGACTGGCTTCGACCGTTGTCCTAGCTCGCCCCGACGGGTCGCACTGCGGCCGTCAGCCGGCAATTGCTATGAACTAGGAAACCATCATGCCTGAAAATATCAGACTAACTTCGAGAGACGTCCCCCTCATTCAGCTAGGCCTCTATCAGTGCCGCTTCCCGGTGAGCGAAGACCCGTCAGTACCCGGCGGTTATCGTTTTTGTGCTGGGCCAACTTCGCCGGATCGCGTCTACTGCGATCATCACCACAACATTGTGACCGCCGTGGACCCTCGTCGAGCCCGCTCGGGTCTCCACCTCGCTCAACGACGCGTCGCGTCAGTCTGACTGGCGGCGGCCTCCCGGCCAGGCGCTATGCGCCCCAAGGCCTTGGCTACGACCTTTCCGTCGGCTCGGTCTGGCCCATCCTCCCTTATGCCGTCTTCGCCGATGTATCCCCGGTCGCCCGATTGAGAACGACGACTTCTCGCCGAAGCGATCGCTTCGGAATGCCGTCGTAGCCCGACCGGAAGCTCAGTGTGCTTTTGTAGAGGTCGAGGTCCAATCCAACGTCTGGACTCCACTGGAGTGCCTGCACTCGAGAGCGATTGGCTCTGCGGCAGCCGATAAGGACCAAATGCGCCATCTGTAGACCTTCGTTGAGGACTGCGGCGATGTGGGAAACAGGATACAAAGTGGCCCTTGTGGGAGGCGTCCACGGCGTGACGGCCGGATTGAGGTGCGCGCCCGAGAGTGGCCCAATCGCGTAAGCCAGGGCGGTTACAGCGATGCCGAAGCTGAGGCCGATGCCAAGCGACCGAGCCGGCAGCAGCCCGCCAAAACCGCCTGTCACCACTGACGCGCAGCCGAAGACAAGAAGGTGCCGAAAAGCTCGGCGGCGACGCTTTCATGAGCATATCCCCTTGGAATTGTGAGGCCTCACTCTTCACGACTTGGAGCCGAATGCAGTGCGCCGCTGCGGCCATGGACCGGATTTGTTTGCCGCAGCGCAGCGGGTAGCCACTGCGCGCGCGGACAACCGTCCGCCACGACAGTAAGCGGAAGATGCGGCTGTGTGCAGCTAGATCTCTACCGCACACGGACGGATAGGATACCAAGCGACGCGCTTGCCGGGTGGCGTCAGACGCGGTTGGGGGGATTTTTTCGATCGAGACCCGATGATCCTGAACTTCGCGCAGGCCCGCGATAGTCTCGGCCAGAACGCGCGATGCAGCCCGGTCCTCTTTGGACGATAGGCACCCCAAAATTGAACCACCCCGCCTGTCACCGTCACGTCGGAATCGCCGACCGATGATCATGGCTCAGCCGGGAGTGCCTCCAGGAGTTGATCCCGAATACTGCTGTGTTGGCCGCGGTTCGGACGAGTGGGCTTTCTCTAGCAGTCGCCAGCGGCGATCCAGTCCGGACACTTCGGTGCTTCCGCCGCCCGCAATGCGCTCAGAAATCCATATCCATGTCGTGATGATGATGCTCGTGACCGGGAAGCTCCGGCGGCGGCGGGCCAGGCACTTCGGCCACCATGACTTCCGTTGTAAGGAGAAGACCCGCAACCGAGGCCGCGCCCTGGAGCGCCGTTCGCACCACCTTGGCCGGGTCGATGATGCCCTTTGACACCAGATCCCCGTACACGCCCGATTGGGCATCGTAGCCATAGGCGTTGTCGTCGTTTTCGAGGATCCCGGCGATGACGACCGAGCCTTCCAGGCCGGCATTGATCGCGATCTGCCGAGCCGGCCAGGTGATCGCCTTCCTGACGATCGCGATGCCGACCTGCTGGTCCTCGTTGCCGCCCTTGAGCTTCTTAAGCGCCCTGCCGGCGCGCAGCAAGGCGACCCCGCCGCCCGGGAGAATGCCCTCTGCGACCGCGGCTCTTGTCGCGTTCATCGCGTCATCGATGCGATCCTTCTTTTCCCTGACCTCGACTTCGGTGGCACCGCCGACCCGGATCACGGCGACGCCACCGGCGAGCCTGGCCAGCCGCTCCTGGAGCTCCTCGCGGTCGTAATCGGAGGTGGTTTCCGCAAGCTCGAGCTTGATCTCAGCGATGCGGGCCTCGATGCTTGCCCGCTTGCCGGCGCCGCCGACGATCGTGGTGTTTGCCTTGTCGATCATCACCTTCTTGGTGCGCCCGAGCATATCGAGGGAAGCATGCTCGAGCTTGATGCCCAAATCCTCCGAGATCACCGTTCCGCCGGCCATCAGCGCGAGATCCTGCAGCATCGCCTTGCGGCGGTTTCCGTAGGCCGGCGCCTTGACTGCTGCAACCTTGAGAGCGCCGCGCAACTTGTTGACCACCAGCGCCGCAATCACCTCACGCTCGACATCCTCGGCGATGATGAGCAGCGGCTTGCCGGCCTGCACCACCTTCTCCAGCAGCGGCAGTATTTCGTTCAGGCTGGACAGTTTCTTCTCACTGATGAGGACATAGGCATCCTGCATCTCGACCCGCATCTTTGCGCGATTGGTGATGAAATGGGGCGAGATGTAGCCGCGGTCGAACTGCATGCCCTCGACGAATTCGAGTTCGGTTTCGAGCGACGTCCCGTCCTCGACAGTGATCAGGCCGTCATTGCCGACCCTCTTCATGGCGTCGGCTAGGCAGCGGCCAATCTCCCTATCGCCGTTGGCCGAGATGGTGCCGACTTGCGCAATTTCGATGTTCGAGGTGACCTTCGTGGCGTTGTTCTTGAGTTCCGCGACGACGGCTTCGACCGCGAGATCGATGCCGCGCTTCAGGTCCATGGGATTCATGCCGGCGGCCACCGCCTTGGCGCCCTCCCGGACGATCGCATGCGCGATCACGACGGCGGTGGTCGTGCCGTCGCCGGCCTGATAGGAAGTTCTTGTTGCGATCTCGCGCACCATCTGGGCGCCCATGTTCTCGAACTTGTTGTCGAGTTCGATTTCTCTGGCGACGGTCACGCCGTCCTTCGTGACCCGCGGCGCGCCGTGCTCCCTACCGATCGCGACGTTGCGCCCTAGCGGGCCAAGCGTGACGCTCACCGCATTCGCCAGGGTGTCAATGCCGCGCAGCATTCTGTCGCGAGCCTCGAACGAGAACATGATTTCCTTGGCAGCCATTTCCTTGATCCTTAAGACCCAATTTTCGGGAACGGCGACGCCTCATTCGGCCGCTCAGGCGAGATTGTCCCGTGGCAGCCCAAGCCGGTTCCAGACATCGAACAGAGCTGCCGCGAGCCGATCAATCATGATGTCCTCATGACAGGGTGTCGGCGTGATGCGCAGCCGCTCAGTTCCCTTCGCCACGGTCGGATAATTAATCGGCTGGATATAGATGTCGTGCTCGCTCAGCAGCAGGTCGCTCGCCGCTCTGCAATGCGCCGGATCGCCGACTGCCACCGGAACGATATGGGTGTCGCTCAGGATGACCGGCAGCCCAGCGGCACCCAGCGCCGCCTTGACCCGCCAGACGCGGTCCTGCTGGCACTTGCGCTCCCACTGCGAGGTTTTCAGATGCCGGATCGCCGCTGTGGCCGCGGCGCAGATCGCCGGCGGCAACGCGGTGGTGAAGATGAAACCCGGAGCATAGGAACGAACCGTATCGATCAGCACAGCACTTCCCGTGATATAGCCGCCGAGGCAGCCGAAGGCCTTGGCGAGCGTGCCTTCGATCACATCGATCCGGTTCATGGCGCCGTCGCGCGCGGCGATACCGGCGCCGCGAGGGCCGTACATGCCCACAGCATGGACCTCGTCGAGGTAGGTCATTGCGCCGTAACGATCGGCGATTTCGCAAATGCGATTGATTGGCGCGACGTCGCCGCCCATTGAATAGAGACTTTCGAAGACGATGAGTTTTGGCCGATCCGGATCCGCCGCCTTCAACAATTCCTCGAGATGATCGACGTCGTTGTGGCGGAAGATGCTCTTCTCCGTACCGGACTGGCGGACGCCCTCGATCATCGAATTGTGGTTGAGCGCATCGGACAGGATCAGACAACCGGGGATCAGCTTGGCGATAGTCGAGATGCCAGTCTGGTTCGAAACATAGCCGGACGTGAAGACCAGTGCCGCCTCCTTGCCGTGGAGATCGGCAAGCTCGCCCTCAAGCTCTACGAGCGGATGGCTGGTGCCGGAGATATTGCGCGTCCCGCCGGCCCCCGTTCCCAGGCGGGTAGCAGTCTCCACCATGGCGGCGACCACCTTTGGGTGTTGACCCATCCCGAGATAGTCGTTGGAGCACCAGATCACGACGTCCTTCGGTCCATGCGGGGAATGCCACACGGCATTGGGAAAGCGCCCGGCGATGCGCTCCAGGTCCGCGAACACACGGTAGCGCCGTTCCTCCTGCAGACGCGCGATCGCATCCGCAAAGAAACCGTCATAACTCGTAATGCCTGGCTCCACGATATTGCCTTGCCCATCGGCCATATCGCCCGCATTTCCGGTCGTCGGAGGTCCAAATCGCCGCGGCGCAATGACGTTCTTTACGCCGCCGGGTTTGCCGGTGTGCAACGCTGTGGATTCCGCCATCGCCCGATTCCCCTGCTTGCATACGAACGATGTCGAAGCGCAATGCGCGCCGGTCCCGCTCGCATCGTTCCTCACGACCCGCGTTCAGGAAGGTCGAAGTTGAGCTGCAGCATTCGCGCTATGTTTATCAGAATCGTCTCGCAGACCTTATCTTGATTGGGATCCAGATATTTGACAGTCCAGTTTGCCCCGTTCTCCTTGGTTTCGAGCCGCTGAATCACAAAATCGGTGACGTGCTCGCATCCCGGCTCCTTATGAAGATCCGCGAGGATCAATGCCTTAAGCTCCGAAGCTTCCTTTGTATGCCTTTGCATGGCCGCTTTCCTTCCGGATGACAACTGCTATGCATTGATCAACTGCATAATCGTGATCTCCATCATGCCAGGGCTCGTGTCATCGCACCAATTCACCCAACACAGCGGCAATACCGCTGCTTGGTGTGTCAGAGTCTAGCCCCTCCACGAATTGCCCCTGTGGGTTCATGATGTATATGTAGGTGCCATGATCCATTAGGTAGTCGTCATCGCCCGCCTCGCCCTGGCGCGCCACACCATAGGCGCCATATGCCTCCGAAACCGCAGCGATCTGTTGCGGGCTGCCGGTCAGCCCGACGATCCGCGGATCGAACGCCGCGGTAAAGCTTCCCATCACCTCAGGCGTGTCGCGTTCGGGATCGACGGTGATGAAGAGCGGTTGCAGTTTTGCGGCGTCGGGGCCGAGTTCCTTAATCGCCGCGGCGATTGAGGACAGCGTCGTCGGACAGATGTCGGGGCAAGACGTATAGCCGAAGAAAACCAGCAGCCATTTGCCGCGATAAGTCTCATCCGTGACCGTCGTTCCGTCCGGCGCCGTGAGCGTGAATGGGCCACCGACCGTCACAGGCGCCGTGTCAGCTCGCACGAGCGGTTGGCAGATCGACAGGGCCGCTGCGAATATGATGCAGAAGAGGGGATGCGGACCGTAGGCCCAGGGGCGGAGGAGTCGATGCCGTCGCTTCATCAAGGACCTCCGGCACTTCGAGAATGACGCGCCAAAACCCCCGCGTGTGTTTGTGATTAACAAACTCGCCTAAACCAACCCACTTTATCATATTTTGTTGCTGGATGGCTAGACATGGCACTGGTTTGGCTCTATTTTTGAGAGTTGCCCCTCATCTCTCTTGAAGGAGGTGGCTTTTATGATGATTCGCGAATTGATGAGCGGACTAGCGGCGATCTCTTTCGTTGCGATAATGTCCGCGTCTGCGCAAGCCTACGAAGTGGGTCCGGTCACGGGAGGCGGAACGATCGAGGGTACGATCGTCTACCGCGGCGACGTGCCGACAACAAAGATCATCCCCACCAAGAATATCGAGGTGTGCGGCGACCCCCGCGAGGAGCCGCTGATCGAAGTCGGCAGCGATCAGGCCGTGCTGAACGCGGCGGTGCAGCTGGTCGACGTGGCACAGGGAAAGGCCTGGCCGCAGCCCGGAAAGCTGCCTGAACTTAACAACCTCAAATGTCGCTTTGAGCCCGCGGTGCAGATGATACCGGCCGGTTCGTTGGAGGTGGTCAACAGCGACCCAGTGCTCCACAACACCCACGGCTATTATGGCAAGCGCACCGCCTTCAACCTGGCGCTGCCCAATAAGGGCCAGCGCATACCGGTCGAACTGAAGCGTGCCGGCACTGTCCGCATCGATTGCGACGCGCATGGCTGGATGGAGGGCTGGGTCTATGTGGTGGACAATCCCTACTACGCGGTCACCGGCGCCGATGGCAAATTCAGCATAACCGATGTTCCGCCGGGGGACTACAAGCTCGTGGCGATCCATCCCTTCACCGGGCCCATCGAGCAGCCCGTCACGGTAGAGGAGAATAAGGCCACCAGTCTGACGATTGAACTGAAAAAATAACAAAATGGGCGACCCACTGATTCAACAGGGTCGCGTTCCTGCGAGAAGACCGACGCTTTAAGAAACGGTCTGCACTGAGGAGGAACCCTGATGTCTGACGAGCTTGACCGCATTCGGCGCGAAATGCATGCGGTGCTGCAGCAGCCTGGCGTACGCCCCGACGACTCGCTCCAAATCACCCGCCGCACCTTCATTCACAGATCGCTGCTGTTCGGCGCTGCTTCCGTCGGCCAGACCTTCGCGTGGTGGCCGCTGCTCAACACCATCGACGTCGCTCACGCCGCCGAAGCGCCCTTCAAGTTTGCCTGGATTTCGGACACCCATCTCTACGAGAGATCGCTCAACACGCGCTTCGTCGACAAGGTGGTGCGCGCCGTGCAAGAGGTCCAGGCCATGGATCCGCCGGCCGACTTCCTGATCTTCGGCGGCGACCTGGCCCAGCTCGGAAAGATCGAGGAACTTGAGCTTGGCGTTGAGCTCCTCAAGGATCTGACGATCAAGAAATACTACATCCCGGGCGAGCATGACTGGTATCTGGATATGGGCCAGAAGTGGGGCGAGTTGTTCGGCCAACCCAACTGGACCTTCGATCACAAGGGCGTGCGCTTCATTGGGCTCGATACGGTCAGCCGGGGACCGGACTACTGGACAGCGAAGAAGATGACGCCAGAGGAGCGCATGGGCCATATGGCTACCCTCGACGGCACGGTTGCCGGCGCGTGGGCCGGCGTCGGCCGCGACCAGCTCGACTGGATGCAGAAGACACTCGCCGACTGGGATAAGTCCAAACCGATCGTCATCTTCAGCCATAATCCGCTGTACGAGTACTACCCGCCCTGGAACTTCTGGGTGCGCGACTGGCGCGAAGTGAATGACGTGCTGAAGCCTTATACCAAGGTCACCAACATCCACGGTCACGTGCACCAGGTGCTCTACAACGAGATCGGCAGCATGCGCTCGATCGGCATGCTGGCGACCTCCTGGCCGTGGCCGTATGCGCCGGAAGGCTTGCCCAAGCTTACCAAGCCGATGATCCGTGTCGATCCGGGCGATCCCTTCGACGGGGTCGGTTGGGAAACCGTGAACGTCAACGCCGACGATAAGGTCGATGTCGAGTACATCATGTGGGGCCGCAAGGAGGTGTTCGTCCAGTCGCCGGAGGACCACGACAAGAGCATTGCGGAGGTCATACGGTCACGCATCGCCGACAAACAGTACCCATGGGCAAATCCATAACGGTGGTGGCTATGATAAACACATCGACATTCCTCTGCATTCTGAGGCGTTCCATCGTCGCCGGAGCAGTCGTCGCAGCTGCCGTCGTCGGGCCGGCCAGTGCCAACAAGGATCCGGTAACGCCAAAGCAGCTGAAACTCTATCAAGAAGCGTTCATGGAGGAGGTCAGGAAAGGAGACCTCCTGTTCCATGGTGATGCGGCGATGAAGGAGCAGTTGGGCGTCAAGCTGTCGACCACCGGGTGGGCCTGCGCCATGTGCCATCCGATGGCCTCCGATACCCACCCGCAGGCGTTCCCGAAGTTCCAGGCGTCGATGGCCAAGTTCGCGACACTGCGCGACATGATCAACTGGTGCATCGAGAAACCGAGCCAGGGCGAGAAGATCGATCCCGAATCGGAGGCGATGAAGGCGCTCGAGGCGTACATCACCTGGTCGAACAGCGGCTCGGTGTTGGTGCCAGGCAAATACTAGTCTCGTCGATAGCCGGGGCACCGGCTTCAGGGAGCGCGAAGCGAGTCCGCCATCGGAGTGACACCTCGATGGGGAACGGTGGGCTTAAAGCAGTCGTGCGGCCCTTGAACCGCGCGGGGAGGGCCATGCGTTGGCAGAGACTGCGATGGAGCTGCGCGGCAAGTTCGCGAATGTGGACCTGGATGCGCTGGTCGACAAACGGGTCGTGCGGACCTGGCTTTATTTCGGCATGTTCTGGCTGATGGTGACGCCATCCGTCGGCGTCATGATCTCGGGCACCTTCAACTACCCCGACTATCTCGGATCGGGGAACCTCGAGCTCACCTTCGGCCGGCTGCGCCCGGTCCACGTCAACGGTGTCATCTTCGGCGCCTTCTCGACGCTTTTCATCGGCCTTTGCTACTATCTCGTGCCGCGTCTGTCGGGGGTGCGGGTGATATGGTCGGAGTGGTCGGTTCTTCTCGCATGGGTCTGGAACGTCGCAACGCTTGCCGGTTTGGTCGGCTTGCTGCTCGGCGACAGTGACGGTTTGGAAGCCGGAGAGCTTCCGCTCTACGCGAAGGTCGCATTCTTCATCGTGGTGGCTGTTGCTACCGCGCAGTTCCTGATCACGATCAGTCGAAGGCTGGAGCCGGCGATCTATGTCGCGCTATGGTACCTGATCGCCACTTTCGTGTGGACGACGATGAACTTCGTGCTTGGAAGCTTCATCCTGCCATACACGATCTCGGGCATCAACAGCGCCGCCTTCCATGGCCTCTATCTCCACTACATCGTCGGGCTGTGGATAACGCCCGCGGGCTACGTGATCATCTACTATTTCCTGCCGGTCAGCGCGCGAAATCCGCTCTATGCCCATAAGCTCTCGCTGGTAGGCTTCTGGTCCCTGGCACTGTTCTACCCGTTCGTCGGCATCCACCATTACCTCTACAGCCCGATCGCGGACTGGGCCGAGACCTTGGCCGTCGTCACGTCGATGCTGCTGATCATTCCGGTGTGGACGGTGCTGGTGAACTTCTTCGGCACCATGATGGGCAGGTGGCATGAGTTCGGCAGGAACTTGCCGGCGAAGTTCCTGATCATGGGCTCGCTCATGTATCTCGTCGGCTGCTTCCAGGGCTCGACCGAGGCGCTGCGGCAGCTGCAGCAGCCGACCCATTTCACCGATTTCGTCATCTCGCATTCGCATCTCACCGTGTTCGGCACCTTCGTCGTCTGGGCGATGGGGGGCCTCCTCTATACTTGGCCGCGGCTGTTCGGGCGCGAACTCTGGTCCTTCAAGCTCGGCAACTGGTCGTTCTGGCTGATCACCGTCGGCATCACGACCATGGGCCTGGTCCTCACAGCCGGCGGGCTGCAGCAGGGTTATCAATGGATGAATGGGGTCGAATGGCTCGACTCGCTCGTCTGGGTGAAGCCCTACTGGCTGGCGCGGACCCTGGCAGGCATCAGCATGGATATCGGTATGTCGCTGCTGGTGGTGAATCTGATGCTGACCGCACTGACCAGCCCGGCGGCTGAGGCGCGACGCGCCCGCGGGCCGGTGGAGGCGCCTATCCCGGCCCCGGCGGGAGGGCCCGCGCAGTGAACGTTCGCTTCTTCGCGCTGTTCGCCGGCGTCTTCTGCATCACCCTTGCGGTGATCACGCAGGGCGTGCTGCCCTTCGTGGAGCCGTCCTCGCGAACTACGCGCGTGACCTCGGTGGTGCGCACGGATTTCGGCCAGCTGAAATGGACGGTTTCAGAAGCGACGGACTACACCGAGCAGCAGCGTCGCGGCCGCAACATTTACCTGCGCGAAGGCTGCTGGTACTGCCATTCGCAATTCGTGCGGCCGGTGACCGGCGAGATCCGCCGCTGGGGACCGGTCAGCGAGGCGGGCGAATACGCCTATGACGTGCCGCACCTGTTAGGCACACGCCGGATCGGACCGGACCTGACGCGCGTCGGCCTGAAATACAGCGACGAATGGCACCTGGCGCACTTCTACAATCCGCGGATGCTGGTGCCGGACTCGATAATGGCGCCGTATCGCGGCCTCTTCCACGAGCCCGATGCAGCCGTCCGTATCGTTGACGACGGCGCTGGCAATCGGACCCTGGAAAGGACAGAGGTCACCAAAGGCCTGTTCGACTTCGACAGCAAGCAAGCGATCCAGCTGACGCCCAATGCGTACGGGTTGCTGTTCGTGCCGCTGAAGGCGCGCGAAAGAAAGCCGATCATCCTGACGCCGAACGACGAATACACAGGCGAAACCGTCAGCATCGCGGCGGAGACGGAATCGCTGGCGGCGCTTGTTTCCTACGTCCAGAAGCTCGGCACGAACCGGGGTAAATGGCGCGATCTTTTCGAGCCGCAAAGCCTGGAGGTCATGGATGCGACGATGCCGCGCTCCGAGGAATGGATTGCTTATGGCAAGGAAGTCTATGAGCGCCGCTGCATCGGTTGCCACGGTGCCAAAGGCGACGGCAACGGGCCGGCCGCCACCTTTATGTTTAACCAGCGGCCCAGGAATTTCACGTCCGCAGTCTTCAAGTTCAGATTGACAAAGGAGCCCCTGCCCACGGACGGCGACATGCTGCGCACCATTACTCGCGGCATCCGCGGCACGGCAATGCCCCCTTGGTACGAACTGCCGCTCAACGATCGCCTGGCGGTGATCCAGTACATTAAGTATGAGCTAGCGGTTGACCGTTCCAATCCCGCCAGTCCTTACGCTTTCTTCGTCGAGGAACCGCCTGGCCCACCGTTGTATATCGGGCGCCCGCCGACCCCGTCCCAGACGATGCTGGACCGTGGCAAGGAGGTTTGGCAGGTGGCGAAGTGCTGGGAGTGCCACGGCCAAGCTGGCAAGGGCGACGGCGAGAAGGCGGCGGGCCTTAAGGATGATATCGGGTTCGCCACCGTGCCGGCCGACCTCACCAGCGGCCAGTTCAAGTCTGGCCCGGCCGTCGAAGACATCTTCCGGACGATAACTACCGGCCTCAGCGGCACGCCGATGCCGTCCTATCGGGATGCCTTTCCGGACGAGGACCGGTGGGCGCTTTCCTATTTCGTGGTGGCGCTTTCCGCCTATAAAGACCCGCTCTCGCTGCAGCCGCTGTCGATCAAGAAGGAGACCCGCGCGGCGCTGAACGATCTGAAACTGGTCGCTGACAAGCCGGAGCGAGCCTATGTGCCCGATCCGTCGGTGCCGGCGTCCGGCCCGCCAGCTCCGCCTGGCGAGGAACAGGCGCCCACCGGAGGTTAGCGCATGCTCGGTTTTGAAGTCACCGGACCCTATGCGGGCGCCATGCTGATGAGCCTGGCGGCCCTGTTCTTGTTCATCTGGGGCGTCCTATCCGGCGCGTTGAGCGGCACCGATAAAGCCGCCAACGGGTTTTTTGAAAGGGAAATGGAGAATGAGCGATCTGCAGAGCAGCGATCCGGAGAGCCCGACGCATCCGGAACTGGATGTGCGTCAAAGCTCGCACCCTGAACTGGAGGACTATGCCGGCGGCCTGATACAGGCGCGTGTGGGATTCATTCCGCTATGGCTTCTCGTCGTCTACGTGCTGCTGTTCGCCTGGGGGCTGTACTACATGTATGTTTATTGGGGCGGGCTCGGGCCCGGCCGTCTGTTCTAAGTAGACGGTCGCAAGGGCTAGCAAGACAGGAGTGATGGAGACGATGATAGCCAAAATTCTCCTTGGGGTCGCCGCATTGAACCTCCTTTTCCTGTGCTTCGAGGTGGCGATAAACGTGCTTCGTCTTTATTTCGGCTGACATAGGAGCAGCGGATGCTACATGATACCGTCTTCAAGCTTGCTGACGCCGGCTTGCCGCAGATGCTTGGCTTCCTCATCTATGGCGGCTGCACCGTCGGCTTTATCCTCTTTCTTTTGTATCTTGTGCGGCAATAGCGCCGCGTCCGCGCCACTGCGCAAACGCCAATGATGTACTACCTCGTGATCTTCGCCGCTGGATTTGCAGGCAGCTTTCATTGCATCGGCATGTGCGGCGGCTTTGCCTGCGCGCTGGGCCGCGATCAGCGAGGGGGAGGCGCAACCGTCCTTCGCCACCTGCTCTATAATACCGGCCGATTGACAACCTATTGCTTTCTGGGGGGGCTCGCGGGCGCGATCGGTCAGGTCATCTGCACCACGCAAGGGCTAACGGCGGCGCCGCTCTTGAACGGCTCCCTCGACATCGCCCAACGAATTCTCGCGATCGTCGCTGGCCTGCTCATGATTGCCATGGCGTTGCAGTTCTTCGGCTTGCTGCAGGTCTTTCATCGCCTTGCGATCGGATTTGGCGGCAGCACATTTGCATTGTCCCTGCGCGGTCTGTTGACGGCCCGGAGCAGCGCCGCACCGCTCGCCTTTGGCGTTTTCAACGGCTTCCTGCCATGTCCCTTGGTCTATGCCTTCGCCGCTCAGGCGGCGAGCACCGCCGGAGCGCTTCCCGGGTTTCTCGTCATGGCATCGTTCGGACTGGGAACCTTCCCCGCGATGTTGATGATGGGCGGCGTTGGCCGGATACTCGGGCCAGCCTGGCGGCGGCGCGGCGTGCGGCTGGCTGGTGGCTTTATTCTTTTGCTCGGTCTCATCACGCTCGGCCGTGGTCTCCTGCCTTCCGACGCGCATATCGGCCTTGCCTGGCCGGGCGGGCATCCCGCATGACTGCGCATGGCGATATCCTCTGTAGCCATTGTTCGCTCCCCGTCGGTCTGCGCCCGATGGAGCGCAGGCTCAACGGTGAGGCTTGCGCGTTCTGCTGCTACGGCTGTTGTATCGCCTTTCAGGTGAAGAGCGGCAGACACGAAGAGTGGGAAGCCGCCTGGCTTCTGATCCAGCTCGGCGTCGGAGGCTTTCTCTCCATGAATATCATGATGTTCAGCCTCCTCCTCTATTCGGACGCGTTCACCGGCGTCGATGCGGGCGTGCTGCCGTGGATTCACTTTTTGCTCTGGATCTTCGCCACGCCGGCGGTGGTGATTCTCGGCGGACCCTATCTGCGCGACATGTGGCTCAATGGCATTCAGGGACGAGTGACGTCGTCGGCACTCATCGTGCTTGGCGTCGCTGCCGCTTACCTCTATTCGGCATTTGCCGTGTTCGAGGGCAGCACGCATGTCTATTTCGACACCGCCGTGATGGTGCTGATGCTATTCACAGTTGGCCGCTATCTCGAGGCTGTTGGCCGCGCCAGGGCGGCGCGCGACCTCGAACCTCTTCTGGCCGCAGAAAGCGAGAGCGCGACCGCGGTCGATGGCGCGGCAGAGATCCGCCGTCCGGTGCGGGAGGTGACGGCCGGCATGCTGGTGCGGGTCCGGCCAGGCGAGCGCATTCCGGTCGACGGCGTGGTTGTCGAGGGGGAATCGAACACCGATGAAGCCGTGATTACCGGAGAAAGCCGGCAAGTGACAAAGCGCGCCGGCTCCAAGGTGATTGCCGGCAGTATCAATATCGACGGCCCGCTCCTGATCCAAAGCAGCGGTGACGGAACCGCAACCCGCTGGGCACGGATTTGCCGGTCGGTGCGCGAAGCGCTGGGCCGTCGCAGTCCAACCCAGCGCCTTGCCGATCGCGTCGTTGGCGTGTCCGTGCCGCTCGTCCTCGCCCTCGGCGGGCTGACGATCGTTTACTGGGCCCAGTCATTGCCGTTCGATCGGGCGTTGCTGATTGGCCTCTCGGTGCTGGTGGTTGCCTGTCCTTGTGCAGTCGGCCTCGCTGCTCCGATGGCGATATCGCTCGGCATCGGCCGGCTGGCGCGGCACGGCTGCCTCGTCCGCGACCCCGGCGTGCTCGAGACCCTGGCGCGTGTACGGTTGCTCGCCTTCGACAAGACCGGCACTCTGACGGCGGGCAAAGCGCGTCTCGTCGGCGTCGACCGCGAGGAGGTCGGCATCGACGAAGTACTGGCGCGCGCCGCCGGTCTGGAGCGCCATTCCGAGCATGGTCTGGCGCGGGCCATCGCGGCAGCCGCCGCTCAGCGGGGCATCACGCCGCTCGTCACCCGCGAGGTCCGGATGGTTCCCGGCCGTGGCATCCGCGGCAGCGCCGAAGGCCGGCCCGTGGCGGCAGGGAACGGCAGATTGATGAATGATCTGGGCTGGCCGCTTCCCCCGTCGCTGGCCGAGCGTGCGCGGTCGCTGGAGGCGAGCGGTCATTCGGTGGTCTATGTCGGTTGGGGCGAGCGGGTTCACGCCGTGCTGTCGCTCGATGATTCGCCGCTTCCCGAGGCGCAGGCCGCGATCGCGGCCCTGCGTGAGCGCGGGCTCGACGCCACGCTGTTGACCGGCGACTTGGCGCAAGCGGCGGAGCGGATCGCGGCCCTGGTCGGGATCAAGGACGTCCAAGCGGGCCTTTCGCCGGAGGCCAAACGGCTGGCCCTGGATCGGCTCCGCCATGACCACGATGCGGTGGCAATGGTCGGCGATGGACTGAATGACGGGCCAGTTCTGGCCGCCGCAGATGTCGGTATTGCCGTCGGCTCCGCCACCGATCTCGCCCGCGAGACTGCGGCGCTCGTGCTGCCTGCGGACGGATTGTGGATGCTGCCCTGGATCGTCGACGTGGCCCGCGCGGTGCGCAGGACCATCTTGACCAACCTTATGTGGGCGTTCGGTTACAATCTCGTCGCCCTGACGTTCGCAGCATTCGGACTTCTGCAGCCAATCCTTGCGGCGGCGGTCATGGCCGGCTCGAGCATCCTCGTGGTGGTGAATTCGCTGCGGCTGGAGCGGCTGCCCGATCCTGTTGCAACGCTGATCCCGGAGCAACGATCAGGCGCCGAGGCGGAGCGCGCCCAGAATGGTGCCGGCATTTCCGCAATGGCCGGCCCGGCCGTCGAGCGGAGTTGAGTTTCGTTTCAGCCAAACACGTCGTGCGTGAAGGCGTCGTACCAGCCTTCCGCCGCGCGCGCTGCCTGCCGGCGGACCTCGGAGCTTTCCTCGACCTTGCTGACGAAGCTGATGACGCTCTTGAGCTTTCCGTCGACGGGCTTGAAGCTGATGGCGTTGCTGAACGCATCGTCGGGGGCGAGATAGGTGTAGCAGGTGTTGAACAAATGCGCCGGGAAACGCGCTGATCCGGTGAGATCGGCCGCGATGGCAAAGGCGCAGGCTTTGGCCTGGCTGTTGGCGCAGAAGGCGGATTTCGGCATATCCCCGCCGATGATCGCGTCGCCGACCAGATGGACGCCGGGCTGCAGCGCCGATTCGAAGGTGACCGGATCGACCGGACACCAGCCCGACTGATTGGCGAGCCCTGCCTGCTGCACCAAGCGCCCGGCCATTTGCGCCGGGATGACATTGGCCACCGCGGCCTTGAATGTTGCTCCCTCGGTGATCACCGACCGGGTCTTCGCGTCGATCGCCGTGACCCCGCCAGTGAACTGGGCCGGTAGCCATTCGATCATTCCCGGATAGTGGCGGTTCCAAGCGTCCTGGAACAGGTCCTGCGCGTTGAAGCTGTCTTTCGAATCGAGGATCAGAATTTTGGCCTTGGGTTTGCTGCGCTGGAAATAGGAGGCGATGAGCGAAGCGCGCTCATAGGGGGCGGGCGGACAGCGAAATGGATTCGGCGGGACGACGATGACGAATAGGCCGCCGTCCTCCATGCTTTCCAATTGCTGGCGCAACAGGCTGGTTTGCGGCCCTGCATTCCAGGCGTGCGGCATGATCTCCATCGCAGCTTCGTCATAGCCCCTAAGCGCCCGATCCCTGAATGCGATGCCTGGCGCAACAACGAGACGGTCGTAGCTGAGCTTCGAACCGTTGTTCAGCGCAACGGTTTTCGCCGCCGGGTGAATCGCTTCAGCGGACTCATGAATGACGGTGATGCCATATTGTTTTGCCAGCGCTTCATAACCATGACTGAGCGATTTGAACGGGCGGAGCCCGGCGAGATAGAGATTGCTGAAGAAGCAGGTCGTGTAGCTCTGTCGCGGTTCGACCAGGGTCACCTCGATAGCCGTGGCGCTGACGGCGAGATATCTGGCGACCGTTGCGCCGCCGATGCCGCCGCCGATCACGACGACACGCGCCTTGGCCTGGCCCCGCGCCTTCGGCTGGTTGAGCGCCGTTAGCAACGCTGCTCCAGTCAGGCGGCCGAACTCGCGAC
This sequence comes from Mesorhizobium sp. M1295, assembly GCF_040318135.1. Lineage (NCBI taxonomy): Bacteria > Pseudomonadati > Pseudomonadota > Alphaproteobacteria > Hyphomicrobiales > Phyllobacteriaceae > Mesorhizobium > Mesorhizobium sp. M1295. The sequence continues at coordinate 9,204 of NZ_JAMYLU010000025.1, read as the reverse complement.
GCGTCCAGAATTTCATGGCGCGCTACTTTCCCTGCGCTGCGACATAGCGCGCGACGCTCGCGATCTCCTCGTCGCTGAGCGACAGCGCGATAGCGTGCATGATGTGATTTGGACTCTCGCTCGCCCGGTAGGCAAGCAGGGCGTTGGTGAGCCTCTCCTCACCAAGCCGGATGATGCTGGGAATGCCTGTGCCGCCGCCATCGAGGCGATGGCAGGACGCACAGGTCGCGGCGAGTTGAGCGCCTTGATCGGCCCCCGCCGCCGCGCCGGATTGGCTGACGAGAAGCACGAGGCCCGTGGCAATCGCAGATCTCGCGACGGGACGCATGCTGAATACCCGTCTGTTTCGGAGTTTTCCGGTCACGCTCCCACTCAACTTGTCACGCCATAACTCGCGCAGCTCGATTGCGTCGCCACCTCAACCGACCGTGAGCCGGTGCGACAACGTGTAGACGGCACCGCCGTCCTCCTCCCATACGAAATCGAGCCGGCCGCTCTCCGTCGCGCGCAGGGAAAATTCGAAGAACGGGTTAGCCGAAATCGCCTCGTGGAGATCGACGCTGAACACCACGGATTGGTTGTAGCGGCAGACAAACCTGTTGATGATCTTGCGCGGGATTACATTGCCTTGATCATCATGGCGCAGCCCTGTTTCCATCTCATGGCTGATGATGGTCTTGACCTGAAAAAACTCTCCCTTCGCCGCAGCGCTCGGCACGATCACGCGTGGTGTTGCGGTAGTCACTGTCTCTCTCCGTTCTCAGGCACAGCCATCTGTGGCGACACGGACCCACGTCGTGGTCATCAGCAAATTGCCGTCATTCATTTCGGCGACAGCGATGACATGCTGCGGTTTGGCAAGGCGGATGCGGGTCGACACGCGGGGCAGGCTGCGTTGGGGGACGAAATGGAAACTGGCGACTTCGATAAGCGGGTTCCGCGGCGCGAACACGCGCATTTGCCTCACATGGTCGGCCTCAGTCATGGGGCTGTCGATGTAAAGACTCATGGGCACGGTATAGCCGGTCGGGAAGTATGTCGGCATTATCAGGTGAAGGCGATCCGACACCGTGGCTGTCCGTCCGGTGAACTGTTCGACGAGATCCAGCGCTTCATCGTTCGCACGCGCGCTCTGCGGCGATAAGAGCGCGACTCCGGCAAACCCTGCACTCCCGGCGATCAACACATCCCGGCGCGTCAAGCTCATCATCCCGGTCTCCGCCTTTTTTGCGTCACTCCGAAGACACACATCAACAGCGGCAGGAGGCGGCGCAATCGGACACATCAGTGCGGCAGCTTCGAAGTTTAGCACCGCCAACCGCTGCGAGCAAATCTCTTAGAAGTGCCCAAGATCTCTTAGCCGCCCTCAAAACGGTCAAGACATTGCAGGAAAAGGACGCTCCTGCGTTTGTCGGATTTCTAAGCACGCTCTTGCCCGGCTATCAGACGCTCGAACTAACTGGAGCGCTCTGAACAGCGCCAGCGCAATGTCGGATTTACAAGCATGTGCGACATTCATGATAAGGCTGAAGAAGGACCGGTTAAGGTCATAAATTCCGGTTCCGGACTAATGGGTCGCACCGCACGATGTCGCGGCGTCGCCGAGCGATTTGGACCCACGCGCTGGCTCGTCTCAGTCTCGGCTAGTCCGACTAGAGATCAGGCGCACAACATTTCGGAGGACAACGTGCACCAGAAGCCGACATTGCACGTTGAAGGTCAGGTCAGCGTCTTGCTAGTGACCTTCAATTCAAGAAATGCCGAACTCTCGGTTGCTTATTATCCCCTGTCGCAAGAACGGGAATGCCCCTGAAGCCAGGTCATCGCCATTGCCACCAAACCGGGCGGGATTGGCGTCATTCATGGGCCTTGCGGCCATTATGCTATTAGGCCCGCGCTAAGGGCTGAGTTTTGCGGAACAAGCCGACGCATGGGTCCGTTTCCTGCGTGCCAAGAGCATCACGACTGCAGCTTGGTCGAGCTATAAAGCCTCGGTGTGCCACTGCACATGTGAGGCTTCGTTATGCGCGACGCTACTCATGCGCGGAGCCACTCATGGAAGAGTTCCTACTGTTCGCAGCCGTCGGGTTTCTGGCCCAGGCGGTCGATGGTGCTCTAGGGATGGCCTATGGCGTGATCTCTTCGACGGTGCTCCTCACCTTCGGGGTGCCACCGGCACAAGCATCAGCTTCAGTTCATGCTGCGGAATTGTTCACCACCGCCGCTTCCGGATCGGCTCATCTTTATCATCGCAACATCGATTGGAAACTGTTTTGGCGACTGATCCCCTTTGGTGTCGGCGGCGGTATGCTCGGCGCTTTCGTACTCACTTCGTTTGACGGAGATCAGGTCAAGCCATTCGTTACAGCATATCTCGCGGTTATTGGGAGCTGGTTACTATATCGGTCGTTTCATCGTATCCCCACCAACCCCGTGAAGCTGAAAATCGTGGCGCCGTTGGGCGCAACCGCCGGATTCCTGGACGCCGCAGGCGGTGGGGGCTGGGGTCCTGTTGCCACCACCGGTCTACTCGGCGCGGGTGGACAACCGCGATTCGTTATCGGCACGGTCAATGCGAGCGAGTTCCTGATTGCACTTTCAGTGTCGCTGAGCTTCCTCGCCACGATTGTAACCGGCCATTGGGAGCAAGCCGGCGAATTCCGCGACCTAACATCTGTTGCCGGACTGATCGTTGGAGGCGTTTTAGCGGCGCCGCTGGCGGGAAGGATGGTCAAGACATTGCGGGAGAGGACGCTCCTGCGGCTTGTGGGATTTCTGATCACGCTTTTGGCCGGCTACCAGACACTCGAACTAACTGGATTGCTCTGACCGTGAGACAGTCGAACGGAGGCAAGGAAATGAGCACTTCGACCAGGATCGGCATCGGAGCGGGCTGGCTGGGCGGCGCGATCGCCGGATTCATGCTCGATGCCGGTGTCGTCAAGCCACAAGATCTTGCCTTCTCCTATCGGCAGACGAGGCCCGATTGCGGCGGAAGCTCGCGCTGGATCGAGGTGACATGGATGACCACGCCCGAGCCTTGCTCCATCATCATTGGCAACAGGGCAGATCAAGCAGGGTTCATCGGCTTCGCGCGAGGATGATTTGGAACGACGGGAAGACCAAAGACGTTCGTGCATATTGCATCCGCTAGCCACAGGTCTAACGCTTGCTATTCTCAGTAGTTCGAGGCGTACCATGTTTCGCAACTCGGGCATCATTTCTCTGCCTCGCCCGCTTGAGCGTCGTGTGGACACTCTTGCCCAGTCGTTCATGCGCCAGCGGCTCGGATCTCAGATGGACTTCTCGACTCCGGAAGGCGAGCCGGCGCTGTTACCACCCAACTCGGTGTCCTGGCGCATTTTTAAGAACCCTGTTGCGCTGTTCATCGGCGGGGTAACGGCGGTGCTGCTCGAATTGGCAGAGCCGCGGGTTCGCGACGCCATTTGGCAGCACAGCAGCTTCCGCTCCCTCGCGCTCCGACGATTGCAGCGTACGGGCCTCGCTGCTTTGGTCACGGTCTACGGCCCCCGATCCAAGGCTAAGGCCATGATTGAAGATGTGGTCAGGATGCATGGGCGCGTTTCGGGTCGAACCAGCGAAGGCGAGCCATACCACGCCACCGACCCGGAGCTGCTGGACTGGGTGCAAGCGACGGCCGAGTTTGGTTTCATGGAGGCCTATCACGTCTATGTGCATCGTCTGCATTTTTTCGAACGGGACGCGATGTTTGCTGAGGCTCGCCCCGTGGCGCTTCTCTATGGTGCGGTCGGCGCGCCCACGTCTCAGGCCGAGCTTTACGCGCTGTTCGACGTGATGAGGCAAAGACTCGTCGCGTCGCCGATCGTGTCGGAGTTCCTGGAGATCATGGAAGAAGTTCCCGCCTTGCCGGGAGTTGCTCGACCCCTTCAGCGGCCGCTTCTGAAGGCGGCCGTCGAGATCCTACCCCAATGGGTCCGCAAGCGGTTGGAACTCGGCGACCGCTGGACCTTGAAGCCGTGGGAGCGTGCTGTTGTGAAGACGACGGCTGCAATCTGCGACAGCACCGTGCTTCATTCATCACCAGCCGTCCAGTCGTGCCGCCGCCTCGGCCTTTCCGAGAGCTATCTCTATCGCCGAACGGCATCCGAAAACCTACACAGAACCGGACAGTGTTCGTTCCTTGACTAAATGTCAGGCACGCGTCGTGATCGTGTCCCAGGGAGTGGTGTAGCTGACGGCTTGGTCGCCGCGCTCTCCGGCATGGGGCCGGGCTGATCAGCGTGCCACGGCTGGCAGGCTGATCAGAAGGATCATCGCTCATTTGGCTGATGGTTTCCAGCGTCATGTATCTGGCGCGCTGCACGGCCCATTCGTCGTTCTGTTCGAGCAGGATCGCGCCAACCAGGCGGACGATGGCGTCATCATTTGGGAAGATGCCGACGACCTCGGTGCGCCGCTTGATCTCGCCGTTGAGGCGCTCGATCGGGTTGGTCGAGTGCAGCTTGGCGCGGTGCTCCTTGGGGAAAGTCATGTAGGCAAGCACGTCGGGCTCGGCGTCGTCCATGATTGTCGCCAGCTTCGGCACCTTCGGCCGGATCTGGTCGGCGACGGCGCGCCATTGCGTGCTTGCGGCCCCGGGCGTTTCCTGGGCGAAGGCGGTGGCGATGAAAGCGGAGACGACGCGGCGCCCGCTCTTGCCGGCATGGGCCAGCACGTTCCTCATGAAGTGGACGCGGCACCTCTGCCATGTCGCGCACAGCACCTTGGTGACGGCCGCCTTGATACCTTCATGGGCATCGGAGACGACGAGCTTGACGCCGCGCAGGCCACGGCGGGTCAGCTTGCGCAGGAACTCCGTCCAGATCGGCTCGGCCTCAGACGTGCCGACCTCCATGCCCAGCACCTCGCGCTGGCCGTCCGCGTTGACGCCGACAGCGATGATGACGACGACCGAGACGATGCGGCCGCCGCGGCGCACCTTCAGGTAGGTGGCGTCGATCCACAGATATGGCCAGTCGCCCTCGATGGGACTTTCAAGGAACGCTTTGACCTTGCCGTCGATCTCTTCGCACAGCCGGCTGACCTGGCTTTTTGGAGATGCCGCTCATGCCCATGGCCTTGACCAGGTCGTCGACCGAGCGGGTCGAGATCCCCTGGACGTAGGCCTCCTGGATGACGGCGGTCAGCGCCTTCTCGGCCATGCGGCGCGGTTCGAGGAAACCGGGGAAGTAGGAGCCCTTCCTGAGCTTGGGGATGCGCAGCTCGACGGTGCCGGCGCGCGTGTCCCAGTCGCGCTCGCGATAGCCGTTGCGCTGGGCCGTGCGCAACGGGCTCTTCTCGCCATAGGCGGCGCCGGTGGCGGCGCCAACCTCCAGCTCCATCAGCCGCTCGGCGGCAAAGCCGATCATCTCGCGCAAGAGATCGGAATCCGGAGTCTTCTCCACGAGCGCGCGCAGGTTCATCATGTCGTCGGTCATCGATGGTTCCTTCGAATCAGGTTGGTGTCAGCAACCCGACCTTACCGGCGAACTGTCGATGACCACCGCAAAGCCGCTCGCTCGCTACAGCGCTATCGAGGGCGCGCCCGCGAGCGGCTTCGCTACCGCCGAGCTACACCACCTGTGGGGACGCGACCCGCGTCGTGCAGACGTTCAGCTTCTAGTTAACGCGTCTTGAAGGCACGAACTCGATAGCCCACTGGACGGCGGGGCGTGACGCAGGCCCGCCAAGCAGATGCGAACAAACTACCGGGCGGCTGCGGGCAACAGTGAAGCCGTCGTACCGTCAAAACCGGCATGGGCCGGCTCGTGGCCGGAGCCGCCGCCCGAGATGACCGTGTAGCCCTTCTCGGTGACTGTCAAAGTCACGATCCTGATCCGCGGGTCCAAAAGCGCCTCCAGCAGCTGAGCGGGGCCCGCCGGTGCGACAAGAATATGGCCGATAGAACCGACTATCCGAAAGGCTCGTCTGTTCATCTTGACGACTGACAACTGTGTACAAACCATCTTGGGGAGCAAGCGCGTCCCGCGTGTCCGAACTCCGGAGCAGGCTGCAATCATGCCCCAATCGAGTTGTCCCGCGGCCAGGCAATCATCCGTATAGATTGCCTGATGGGCCCTGTGCCAGTTGCCGATACCGAGATGCACGATTCCGGGCGTCACACTCCGTCGATCGTACCGAGGAATTTGGACACCGGCTGATGCGAGCGCCAAATTGGCGTGAGAAAGACGATTTTCCATTGTATGCAGCTCAATCGAAATGGAGACCACCGTTCATATCGATAACCTCGCCCGTGATGAAACCGGCTAGAGGAGACGCGAGGAATGAAACGGTGTGGGCGACTTCTTGAGGTTCGCAAAATCTCCCGACCGGGATTTGAGCAAGCTGGGCCGCGCGCTGTTCGTCGTTGAGCTGTTCGGAAACCATCGGCGACATTACGTAGGCGGGCGCAATTGCATTCGAGGTCACGCCCTGGCCAGCGGTCTCGCGGGCAATTGAAAAGGTCAGCCCGATCATCGCGCTCTTCGAAACTGAATACGCCGTCCCTGCGGTCAAGCCTCCGCTTTTGGCGGCATAGGAGGAAATATTGATCACCCGACCCCACCGTTTCGAGCGCATCCCTGGAAGAAATATCTGGGCGAGAAGGAATGCGGCTTCTACGTTGACTATGTTGACCCTTCGCCATTCCTCGATCGAGGTATCTGCCATTTTGTGGTTCGACAGAATGCCAGCATTGCATTATCAATCAGTGCAAACAATATATAATCCTGGCATCACTTTTGTGAAATTATCAGCTTTATTACTTACCTCTACTTTCCAATATGCTTTCTGCGTGGGTGAGCGCTTCAAAGGCACCAGGCTTAGGCCAAAACTCCTAGTCCTCAAGAATCGGGACTTGCGGCTAAGTGGCGTGACGCCAATAGTAGAAGAAGGCATCCTCGATAGTGGGTGTCGCGATGTAGCGGTCTAGCGACTTGAACCCCCGACATCTGCACCGGAACATTCTGCCGCATCTTACCCTGTCCGATTTGCAGGTCGCTACTCGCCTTTCCCGAACGAGCCGGCGAGGCAGCTTCCGCACCACGCAACATCTCTTATCTAGGGCAACACGATCTCTTCATTACCGGATGGTGCGGGATGTGGATTTGTTGTGCCGACTGCAATATGGCCCCGTTTATCGGGACTGAGGCTTGTCGAAACAGTCAACCGTCTGGATTTGATATCGTTGTGCTGTTTCGATGCCGACGTTGTCGAGGCCGCGTCTATGAAGAGTGACACGCTTTCGTACCCACCCCGCGGCCTCTCTCGTGAGGAAGCAGCGCGCTATGTCGGTGTCGGATCGACACTATTCGACGACATGGTTGCTGACGGCCGCATGCCGAGGCCTAAGCACGTCAACAGTCGCGCGATCTGGGATCGTGTGGCGCTCGATATCGCTTTCTCCGCCCTGCCAGACAAAGACAATGGTCTGCAACAACTATTGGAGCGGAGCAAACGAGAGCCGACAAGGAGATAAGCAACTACGCACATTGCGTATACGCTGCAGGCGTAGTACAGTCACCGCCTGAGCGGATGAGATGATGTGAACGACAATGAAAAGCTCGCGCGAGAAGTGAAAGCCTGGCGGGCGAAGGGAGGATTCACCGCCGAGAGTGCAGCCAACGTCTTGGGAATACCGAAACGCACTCTTGAAGGTATAGAGCAAGGTCGTGGCTTCCCTTACCCGGTACTTCTGCGCGTTGCTATAGAAAGCAAGACCCTTTCGCTTCAGGCAATGCTGGAGGATTCCTCGCCTGTGAAGCAACGGCAGCGGAAAACTCAAAGTGAGATCTAATGGCCAGATCATTCAAAGATGTCCGCTACCCCGGCGTTTCGTCGCGCATCAAGAACGGAAAGCTCGTCTATCGCTATCGCGGCAAAGGAATGCCCGAAATTCGGCTTCCTGGCAGACCAGGCGATCCTGAGTTCGAAGCCGCCTATGAACAGGCAACGCAAGGCCAAGGTCAAAAGGCCGTCATCATTGACTTGCCCGGTCTGGCGTTGCCAAAGACATTTGGTCATGCTGCGCGCCGACTTGAAGCGACGATGGAATGGCTGGACTTCGACGAAGCGACGCAGCAGAAGAATGCCCGGCTTATTGAACGCTTCCTTCGGATGCAGGTCGATCCTGCCTATCCGCTGACTTGGCGCAACACGCCGGTGGAACATCTCGATGCCGACCATTTGCGTGCGATTATCGAAAGTGTCTTTGCCACCAACCGGACGGTTGCCAAGCACCTGCTGGTGGCAATCAAGAAGCTCCTATGGGTGGCGATCGAAGTTGAGAAATGGATCAAGCCGCAGGACGATCCCTCGCTGTCGATCCGTGTCCGCATTCCAAAATCGACTGCCAATCCCGCCTGGCCGATCGCCATTCGTGAAAAGTTCGAGGCGCACCATCCAATCGGATCAGCGCCGCGCACCTGCTATGCGCTCGGTTTCTGGCTCGGGAACCGACGCGGCGATATCGCCTCACTGGAATGGGACGATTTGGTCCTCGAGGAGATCGAATTGTTCGATGGCTCCTTGGAAACAATCGAAGCCTTCGACTTCCGACAGCAGAAAAATCGCAACCGTCATGGCGGGCGCGAGATGTTCATCCCTGTTGTGGACAAGCTGGCGCAAGCTTTAGTGCCATTAGATCGCTCTAAGGGTGGGACGGTATTGAAGCACGCCTATGGGCGTCCGTTCTCCAAAAAGAGCCTCACTGGCATGATGGCACATTGGAACAAGCAGGCCGGCATCCCGGAGGGCTACACCCTGCACGGGCTGCGCCGTACCTTCGGCACGTATCTCGCCGAATGCAACATCCAAGCCCGCACTATCATGGAGGCGATGGGGCATTCTTCAATGACGGTAACAGACCACTATGTGCGAGAGGCCAATAAGAAACGGATGGCTGTCGATATCGCCCGCGCCATCAACGAGCGGGAAGCCAAACGCGACGCCATGAAGCAACGGATACCTCTGCGCGTCATCAAATGAGTGAATCAACCCGACCAAGCGGAGGGTGGCACATCGGCCGCCCTTTTTTGGGCCCATGATAGGCCCAAAACGTTTTGGGCCGAGGCGTATTTTCCTCAATAAAATCAATGGTTATGGTGGGCCCGGAGGGACTCGAACCCCCAACCAAGCGGTTATGAGCCGCCGGCTCTAACCATTGAGCTACAGGCCCCACGGCGT
>NZ_JAMYLU010000024.1:0-90407 GCF_040318135.1 Mesorhizobium sp. M1295 | reverse complement strand
CCCCTCGGGGAGAGGTCGGATTGCCCCGAATTGCCCTTCGCAATTCGGATGGCAATCCGGGTGAGGGGGCACTTGCCCCTATGCGATTGCTACAGTTGAAACGAAGGCCGGCGTTCTTTCGCGCCCCCCTCTGCCCTGCCGGGCATCTCCCCCTCAAGGGGACCCTCAGGGGGGAGATTGGCTGTCATCGGCGCTTTCGCCAGCGTTGCAGGATGAGCGCCAAGGCGGAAGCCGCGATCTCCCCCCACGTGGGGAGATGGCCGGCAGGCCAGAGGGGGGCGCTGTCCCGCCGACCTATCAGTCGATGGCATTAGCGTACCCGCGCAAGTTCCAGCTCATCACACGTTGAAACGAAGGCCGGCGTTCTTTCGCGCCCCCCTCTGCCCTGCCGGGCATCTCCCCCACGAGGGGGAGATTGGCTCATCACGCCTTCCCCGCCGCATACTCCAGCGCCACCACGCCGTTGCTGAATTGCCTGGCAAACACCAGCTCGAGCGGCAATTGCGCGCCGGGCGGGAACAGCAGCTTGCCCTGGCCGACGGCACCGGGGTAGCTGAGCAGCCTGATGCGGTCGACGAGGCCATGGCGCAGCAATTCCTGCGCGACGCTGAGGCTGCCATGCACATAGATGTTGCCGCCGCTGCCTTGCTTCAGCCCTCTGACGGCGTCCGGCAAGGCGCCCTGCAGCAACTCGGCCGGCTGCCAGTCGAGCGCCGTCAAGTTGGTCGAGGCGATATATTTCGGCAGCGCGTTGAACCGGTCGGCGAAGTCTCCGGTTTCCTTGGGCCACGAGCCGGCAAAGATCTGATAAGTCGTGCGCCCCAAAAGCATGGCGCCGCTGTCGGCAAGCTCGTCGTCCTTGAATTTTTGCATTTCATCGTTCCAGGCCACGCTCGGCAGCTTTTCAACCTCGGCAATCCCATCGACGCTGATGAATTCGGTGATGATGAGTTTTCTCATGGCGGGTTCCCTTCTGTTGGGGCGGCCGTGCGGGCCTTATGCGAACTGCGCCATCAACTAGCGCGCCGCTTTTTCAGGGGGAGGGCTTTCCCCGGTTCGCTTCCAAAGAGCGATGGCCGCCTCTGCTCCCTAAGCCGCCCGTCGTTCGGCCATGCCACAAGGTCCGCGTCGGGTGGGGGGCGGTCTTTTTGCCTGTCCCCTATCGGGTCTGGTTAGTAGTTACGGGCTGCCTACAAGTTGGCAATACCGGCTTTCAGCAGTCCTTCGCGGACGTGCTGCACATCAGACTCCTGGGCATAGTGCAGGGTGGCGATAAATGAATCGAGGTCGAATTGGGGATCGAGCGTTCTGATCTTGCCTAGATGCGCCGCGGCCGCGATTTCGTCGCCGAGCCAGCCGTAGCAGGCAGCGGCGAAAGCGTGCTGAACCGAGTCCATGGTTGACAGATGCATGAAAGCTTCGATCGCCTCGCCATACTGGCGCGCGGCAAAATGCGCCTTTCCCAGATGGCTCCAGAACCTCTCCGGGTGGTGCGGGTTCAACTGCATTGCCTTGCGGATCCATTCAATTCCCTCTTCCGGCCTCCCCAGCCACGTCAATAACTCGCCTTGCTGCACCACCACGAGGTCGTAATTGGGATTGAGGGCCAGCGCCCGCTCTTGGTGGTAGCGCGCTGTGGTCAGCTCATTGTTGTTCACGTTCACTGCCGCGAGGATGCGGTGGACATCGGCATCGTTGTTGTCCAGCGCCAGCGCCCTGTCCAGCGCTGCCGAAATGTTGTTCCAGACGGCATCCCTGTCTTCGCACCAGTTATGGACCCAGGCCTGGCCAAGAATGCAGGCCCGCCAGGCATGGGCATGGGCGTAATCGGGGTCGAGCGTGACGGCCCTCTCTATCAAGGTTTGCGCGCGTTCATTATCCGCAATCGTGCTTCGGTGATGCAGCACCTTGGCAGCAAGCACACATTCATACGCGGCCATGTTTGCAGGTTTCGCCCGCGCGAGCTGGTCCCGCTGAGCCGCCTCGACACGGCCCGGCAGCGTGGCTGCGATCGCCGCGGTCACCTCGTCTTGAATCGCGAATATGTCGACCAGCTTCCGGTCATATTTGTCTGCCCAGATATGAGCGTCATTCGCCGTGTCGATGAGCTGAACCGTCACGCGCACCCTGTCGCCGATCTTGCGGACGCTTCCCTCCACCAGGTATTGGACGTCGAGTTTCTCGGCCACCTCGCGCACATTCACGGCGCGGTTCTTGTAGACGAAGGCGGAATTGCGCGAGATGACGAACAACTCATGGTGGCGGGACAGTTCGGTGATGATGTCCTCGGTCAGTCCGTCCGCGAAAAATTCCTGCTCGGGGTCGCCGCTCATGTTGCTGAATGGCAGCACCACTATCGAAGGTTTCGAGATGGATCGCTTTGCCTCGACTTGTGGCAGGACAGGACTGTCAAACCCAACGCGATAGAGGCGAACCGGGCGGCTGATGTTCTTTAACGTCTTCTCGCCCAGGTCCTCCATGGCAATTTCGAGACGGTCGGCAATTTGGGTCGCCACCGCTGCGGTCACGCAGATACCGCCGACGTCGGCGAGCTGCTCGATGCGCGAGGCAATATTGACGCCGTCGCCGAAAATGTCGTCATCGTCGAAAATGATGTCGCCGAGATTTATGCCGATCCTGAATTCGATACGCCGTTCTTGCGGCACATCCGAATTGCGCCGTTTCATGCGCTGTTGGATTTCCACGGCGCATTTCACGGCATCGGTCACGCTCTGGAACTCAACGAGCATGCCGTCTCCGGTGGTCTTGATGATCCGGCCCTTGTTCTTAGCGATGGCGGGATCGACCAGTTCTATGCGATGGGTCCGAAGACGTGCGAGCGTGCCGGATTCGTCGGCCTCCATTAGCCGACTGTAGCCCGCCATATCGGCAGCCAGAATTGCGGCTAGTCTCTGTTCCATCGCTTGAACCAAAAACCAAGCTTATCCTTCCTAGGCTGCCAAATCCAGCAATTTGGGCTTGTGGCTGAATCAAGACGTCTTTTACAGCAGCAGCAAGAAAGGGCGGATCAGAACCCTCCGCCTTCCGCCAGGTGGCTGCGAACTCGCATCAATGGCGGGAGGGATCCGCGCGGCGTCAAGCTCGTCGAGGCGATATATTCAGCAGCGCGTTGAACCGGTCGGCAAAATCTCCGGTCTCCTTGGGCCACGAGCCGGCAAAGATCTCATAGGTCGTGCGCCCCAGAAGCATGGCGCCGCTGTCGGCAAGCTCGTCGTCCTTGAATTTTGCATTTCAGCGTTCCAGGTCACGCCCGGCAGCTTCTCGACCTCGGCAATGCCATCGACGCTGATGAATTCGGTGATGATGAGTTTGGCATGGCGGGTTTCCTTCTGTCAGAGGACGTACGGCGCGGGCTCAGCTATACGCGAGAGAAGAAATATCGGCTAGGACCTCGGCAGAATCCAAAACAGGCAGGTTAGCTAAGCTGATAGTATAACGGATTGACAGGACGCCCGGAGGAAGCTGAAAATCCTGTGGTAGGCTCGGAAATTCCTCATCGACTTCGAAAATTTGCACATCCCTGATGTGAAACCGTACAAGGTCGGGCGAGCGGCGCATTTCATCTGACCAGTTCAGTGCGTTCAGCCGCGTCATGAAACCGTCGATGGCGGCTGCGTCGCGGCGAATATCGTCAATCACAGCGTCGATAAGAGTGGCGAGCGACGTCGCACCAGCCGTAGACTCCTCTAACTGGACCGAGGCGAAAAGAAGCCTGCGGCCTTCGGGTGCGATCAGCTGGTCCACTCGCGAAATTTCGTGCTCATGACGACTGCGAGTTGTCGCTTTGACCTCCATGTGGACTTGGTCGCTGACGAAGTCGTGACGTTCTTTGTCAGGCCCGCTCCAGAGGTAGACTGCATCAGACCCGAGCGCCGGAAGCCACACTACCTGCAGCATCAGAAGTTCACCCACTAAGCCAATCTGCTCTCTGTGAGACATCGGCTGACGGAGCGGTCTCCATGCGGATTGCCAGCTGCGCACAATCGATATAGCGACAGCCCAGGGGTCGCGGCCCTCCCCATGAATGGCCTCGATGACTTGGCCGCAGAGGGCGGCGAACATAGCTTCATGCGCCGCAGGCGACTGCAGGTCGAGGCATTCCGTTTCCCCTAGGCGGGCTTGGCGCAGTCGAAGGCCGTTGTAATCCGGTGGCAGTTCGCGGTTGGGTGCACCAGCTACAGGGGCCAGCAGATGGAGCGCACCAGCGGCGTCGACCGCCAGTTCCAAGCCAGTCTCCTCATCGTAGTGTGTGACTGTCGTGGTTGGGCTTAATTCTTCCCCGGGAGGCCTCCGGGCACGCAGATCCCGCCAAGCTGCGATCAGGGCTTCGCTGTTCACCCGACCACACCCCGATTGACGATAGCGTTCGATCGACCATCCGACGTCTGCGGCAGGCTAAGCGCGATAGCAATAACCGCGTCGACACCCGGTGCCTCCAACGGCGCCGGGTTTAGTGGGTAGAGGAGCAGCAGTCCCTGAGTGGCCGGTCGAGCGGCACGCATGGCTTCGGCGTCAAAGTTACCAGATGCACGGCGGAAGGCGTCGGCCCCCCCCACCACATCGACACCCTCGTGACGAGGGTCAATGAGGATTCCGATACTCTCGGCACTGTTTCGTGATCGCGTCACTAGGCGGTTGGAGACACCTCCGATTTCAACAGACGCACCATCATGTGCCCCGGTCAGAAACAGGGACCACTCAGTCAACTCACCTTCGGCCACGCGCCGCATGATCCAGTCGGCGATGTCGTCGCCCCTGAGAGCGACGGTGTCCGGATGCGTCTGATAGGCCCTAAGGAAGTCGCATACGATCTCTGGCGACAGGTCTCGGAAAATCCAGCCGCCGGACAGTTCACGGCCTGGAGCTGCCATCGCGACGAGTCGGTCCGCCAGGAGGCGATTGGCCTGCAGACGCACCGGATCCCTGAGCGGAAGGATGACCGTCTGGGGATGCTCGCCCGACCAAGACTCCCGAAGCGTCTCTGCCATGACAGACTTGTTGCGTGCTGTTAGGAGGAGGCCGCTGTGAGCCCGGAGCCGGATCGCCATCTCCGAAGGCCGCCGGCCCGCGCGATAGAGTGCCTGCAGACTATCTCTTAGGGACTGCTCGACGAGTGCCAACTCCGTGAACCAATGGGCGATGCCGTCTGTCGTCCAAATACGAATTAGGTCCTCATAGTCCGTGCGGAAACCATACCAGCGGGCCATCTGCAGCAGAGTGTCGGCCATAGTGGCCGTGCGAAGGAAATACGAGATCGTTAGCCCTTCCAGGGTAAGACCTCGAGACAGGCGGTTACCGCCAACCGCTACAACGTGGCGATCTGGCCGCATATCATACTCTAGGTTCTCGCCGGTGGCGCTGTTGAGCTCGACTACATCGACGCGCCTTAGCACCTCGAGCGCCGCGGCGGCGACTTCTTCCGGACTAGCCGGCAGTTCAACACCTCGAAAACAAAGATCAAGTTGCTCGCGGAATAAATCATTGAGGTCCTGCCCTTGGCGCAGGGCCTCAAGCCAGAGAGTCTGCTGACAACGTATTGCCTCCGCTACGCGCTCCTGATCCCGGACGCGAGAACTCACATGGACGAGCATGGTATGAGGCTCGCCGGCCAAGCCGGTCCGGTGCTCGCGGACCGCCCCTGCCAGACAGAAGGCGATCAACGCGTCGGCAAGCGAGTCCGGCAAAAGTACCTGCTGGGGGCCGGCAACCACCGGAGCGGCTGACCGACGTCGCGCCGCTCGCTTCAGTTCACTGACGTCTTCGTCTTCAACGCGGCGAAAGACGTCCCGCCCCTGCGCACTAACGCCGAATAATTCTTCGGTCCCCGTATAGCCTTCGGGCCTGGGCAGCTGCAGCGCAAAGTCCCTCGGGAACAGGTCGTCGCCTACCCGTCGGTCGGTTGCGGATGGGTCGATAAGGATGTTGGCGAAAGGCGTGGCTGTGTAGGCCACATAGGCCGCCTTGGTCGCACGACCGAGGAGTGAGCGGATCAATGAGTTAGTGGGCGTGGGTCCGTCGCGGCTTCGTGCCGGCTCCTCCTCTTCGTCATCCATCGACGGGTCCGGCGCGCGATTGCTGCGGGTATTAATCGATGCCTGATCGGCCTCGTCATCAATCAGAAGCATGGGTAGGGCGTCGAGCAAGGGTCCCGCCGTCTTTAGCCACGCATCCAGGCGCTCGAGAACAGGGACGATCTTCTTGGCAACGATTAAGAAGACGCCAGGTTGTACAAGGAAATCGACACCCGGGTCTCTGAAATCTTCGGTCTCGCCTGTGAGTACCGTCCAAGCCGGCCCACCACTCTCCCCCTGACCGACCAGCTCACGCTCGAGCCGAGCTTGAGTCTGGTTGCGAAGGGCGTCGTGTATGCCAGAAAGGACAATGATCAGGCGATAGCCCGCGTCGACGGCGCGTGCCGAAAGGGCGGTATAGTTGGCCGTTTTGCCGCTCTGGACGTAACCGACGACCAGACCGCGTCCCTGAAAGGGCTCCGGCTTTCGAGGGTCGGGCAGGTGGCGCAGCACCCGCGCAGATTCTGAAGCCAGGCTCGCCAGCGGTTCCGCCAGCCACCGGCCTCCCGCCCTTAGACGACGCTCCAGGCGACCCCATGCGCCCTCTGGCGCGGGTGGGAGATCGTCTGTCCAGCTAGGGGTGGACGGTCGGAGCTCTCTGAGCCGCACCGTAGTCATACCCCGGCAGCACCTTCGATAAGCGCTTGCTGAACGTCAACTTGGTCAAGCTCTTCAAGGAAGGCGGCTAGGGCCGCCGTGGCCTCGGGGTTCGACTCAACGGCACGAGCGAGTTCGACCAACGCCGAGCTGGTCGAACTGACTTGCAGGACGCGGTCGCCATTGAAGCCGTCGGAGATCTTCCAGGCGAACTTGGCCGTGGTCACCGGACGAATGGTGATTGGCGAAACGGAAGGCGGCTGGGGCGCTGGATCAGAGAGGCCGGGGTTGATCGAACCGCCCTGAGTGTCGCCAGGAGACTGAGGCGCCGTCGAGGTTGGATCAACCGCGCGCAGCCCTTGCGTAGGCGTAGGCACAGGCGGAGCCGGCTTAGGTGAGGATCTGCGACCATATTTGGCGAAACTTGCCTTGCGAACAGGTTCGGCTAGCGACTTGATCTGCTCCTGAAGATAGCCCGGGAGCGACACCTCCTGCTTAGAAATATTGATCTGGAAGGCCTCGTCGAGCAGCTTGTCAAACTCAACTATGACACGGGCTAGCTTTGTCTTCTCTTCGTTGGTCTTCCAGATGCCATGCCAGCCCCCCCATTTGATGAGTCGATCGTTGCGATAGATGAAAAGACCCTGGGTCTCATTACGACGCCCGCCATAGCCGATGCGATCGATGGCCTTCTGGCCGGCTGCCAGTCCGATCGAGGAATGATGGTCCTTCAACTCATCCTCCGTCGGAAGAAGGAAGGGCTGTACTCGGACATCTGCATGTCCAATCTCAAGTGGTACGCGAATGACTTTGGAGTCGAACGGTTGCGCCAGCGGGTGGCCTGCTGGGCCATTCTGCTCAATTGGAATTCCGTTGATGCGGATCGTGAGCTGCGGACGTCCCTTGGCCTCTCCTTCTAGAAACCTATGAAAGACCAGTTCCAGGTGCCGTGTCAGTTCTTGAATCTCCGCCACGTGGGGCGAAACGCCTTTGGCCGAGGGCGCAGATAGTGGCATCTTCATGTGCTTCCACAGAACCGCCGTGCCTTTCTGAGGTATTTTTGTAGCATCATCTTCCCACGGCTCCAGTGGGGCTTCGATGACCGAAAAATCCGCCATATCCTGCTTGTCCCAGCCAAGGTGGATAAGGGGCTGGCCCGCCTGCTTCGTGACCACAGTCACGGCTCGGGCCTGCGACCAGGACGCTCCCTTCAGGCCATAGCCGTACTTGCCAAGACTCCGAACACCGTAGGTGGTGTCACTGCCGATACGCAACGCTTCGTCAAGCGTTTGCGCATCCATGCCAGTGCCGTTGTCGCGGATAACCATCCAGCGACCGTGGCCATTGTTAGGAGGATCGAAGGTGATATCGATCTCGGTGGCTCCGGCCTCGATTGAATTGTCGATGATGTCGGCAACGGCCGTCGGAAGTCGATGGCCTGCATCACCGAGCATGCCGACGAGGCGTTCGGCATTCGGCGGCAGTTTCCGTCTGCCGTTCGACGACGGGATGGCATCAAGCGACGTCGGATTGGAGGTGTCGGTCATGGCGGAGGGATCCCAGCTGACAGAGAGCGTGAACATGTCGGGTCGAGCGACGGAAAGAAGACGGCGAACTCGCACGCTCTCCTCCGGCTCGAGTGCAATCATTCCGGCCCGCAATAGACCTGAGGTCGAGCCGTCGGCAAGGACAGTCTGGGCGGTCAGATCATCCTTTGAAAACACGACCCAGGCACCGGTCGCGGGGAAGGAACTAGCTTCGATCTGCATCGCAAAAAGACAGCCGGGTTCCACGAAGTCGTAAAGTTCATCGGTAGGGCAATTGCCTTCGAAGCGCCAGTTCTTGGCCTGGCGCTTCAGTGAATGATCGAAGGTTTGAGGACCATCATCGGTGTCGTAACGAAGAAGCAGCGGTATGCGATCGTAATCGTTAGCTGCGGGAAAGACGCGATCAACCACGTCCCTATCGAAGTTGATCGCTCTTTGTCGTGATCCCTCGCGGCCACTGCGGCGATAGGCGTGGAACATGCCTAGCTCGCTGTGCTGTAGCACCCTCAGGATAAGAAAGTTCATTTAGCCCCCCGCCGATACTGCCAGCGATTCACCCCTCAGCACACCATAGGCGATTGAATGCGATTTTCACAATCCTCGGCCACGTTGCTTCGACCGCGCGGTCGAATGCGACAGCCGACGAGTTCGACATGACATCAAGACTTGCTGTCCTGCCTTCAATTCTCTCTGACACACCTGCGTCACCAGTTTTCGAATCAACGCCGTGTCGGAGGGCATACTCGACAGAAATGATCACCTGTGTGGATTTGCGCAGTTGTGTTGACGAGGCGAGGTTAACGGCCGACTTTGCGCTTCGGGAGCCGAATCGATGAGCCAAACCGCGTACAAATGCTGACACCTCCGAAAAATGTGTGTCTGTCCGAGACAGTTCGTCATATGCGCGGGTGCAGGATGTCGCCTTTAATTGCGCGATTTGTCTGTGAGTATCTGAATTGTGCGGGAAATGGCTTCGACCATCGCCCTAGTGGTAACGCACATAGGGAGCGCAGTTCTTGAATCGAGTGGCGGACGCCTCAGTCTTGACGCGCATCGAACGTCTCCAAAGTGGAGGTCGGCCCCGCGTATTGGACCTGTTTTCAGGCTGTGGGGGCCTGTCTCTAGGATTCCACGCAGAGGGCTTCGAGATTGCGGCGGCGGTAGAGTTCGATCCAGCGGCCGCAGCCTCGCATGGGGCCAATTTCCATCCCGGCGATCCGCGGCATGCACGTCCGCGCGACATTACAAAGCTGAGGCCAGAAGGTTTGGCGGATGAATTGGACTTGGGCCAAGTCGACGCCGCAGTCGACGTCCTCGTCGGCGGCCCGCCGTGCCAGGCTTTCGCGCGGGTAGGACGCCCTAAGTTGCGCGAGGTCGCCGAGCACCCTGAGGCATTCCGGCTGGACACTCGAGCTCGTCTCTATCTCGACTACCTAAAGTTCGTGCAGGCTTTCCGTCCTCTTGCCCTGGTGATGGAGAATGTCCCGGATGTTCTGAACCATGGCGGTCAAAACGTTGCGGAGGAGACTCGAGAATTCCTGGAGTCGATCGGCTACGCAACACGCTATACTTTGCTAAACGCCGCCTTCTATGGCGTCCCGCAGATGCGCGAGCGGATGATCCTGATCGCGGTTCGGCACGAGCTAGGCGTTGATGTCTCGTTTCCTTCGCCGACGCATTTCATGCAGCTTCCCTCTGGCTATGCAGGAAGTCGCCAAGTGGCGCTCAAATTGCTGAAGGGCAATTTGCTTGGCAATGCTCAGGGATACGTGGCGGCCGAGCCGCCGAATAAAAATCTGACGCCGGCGGTGACCGCCGCGGAGGCACTCGGGGATCTTCCAGTCATCACCGAACATCTTCGGGGCGAACTCCGGCGGGGAGTGCGACGCTTCGATCGTGTGGCGATGTATCCAACTTTGTCACCGACGGACTATGCCCGCCTTATGCGGGAATGGCCTGATTTCGAGAATAACACAGGCGTTCTGGACCATGTGATTCGGTATCTGCCGCGCGACTGGAAGCTGTTCGCGCGGCTGAGGCCCGGCGACCAGTATCCCGAGGCGCACGCCGTGGCCGTCAGAATGTTCGAAGAGGCCTTGGCAAAGCTGAAGTCTGAGAACGGCTCTGCTCCTCGTAGGGACTCAGCCGCGTGGGAAGCGCTCAGAGCATCGATCGTGCCACCCTACGACACTGGTAAGTTTCCGAACAAGTGGCGCAAGATGGAGCCAAATCTGCCAGCGCGGACTTTGATGGCGCACTTGGGCAAGGACAGCTACAGCCACATACATTATGATAGCGCTCAGGCGCGGACCATTTCCGTCCGAGAGGCGGCCCGGCTGCAGTCCTTCCCCGACGGTTTCGTATTTCGCGGCGCAATGAACGCCGCCTTTCGGCAGATCGGTAATGCGGTGCCGCCCCTTCTGGCGCGGGCCGTGGCAAGAGAAATCGCTGAGATTTTCGCAAAAGTGGCAGGCCAGGGCCGGCGGCACTTGAGCCGCTTTGCCACTGCCTGACATCCGATGGCAAGGCGTCAGGCCACGCGCGCCGACCCGCTTACGTCAGAGCAGCGCCGCCTCAACATGTCGCGGATTCGGGCGCGCGATACAGGCCCCGAGATGGTCATCCGGCGTGGTCTGCATGCGCTCGGCCTTCGGTACCGACTGCATGATCGACGTCTGCCTGGCACACCAGATCTCGTTTTTCCCGGAGCTCGAGCCATCGTCTTCGTGAACGGCTGCTTCTGGCATGGCCACGAGTGCTCACTTGGCGTTACGCCGCGATCGAATGCTGCTTTCTGGTCAGAGAAGATCGCACGCACCCAAGCTAGAGATCGGGAAGCGTTTCACAAGCTGGAAAGTGAAGGCTGGCGATTGGCGGTCGTTTGGGAATGTGCGCTTAGAGGACCCGTTCGCCGACCGGTGGAGTCGGTTCTGGACGATCTTGCGACATTCCTGTGCTCAGACGCGGAGCGAGGGCGGCTTGACATTAGTGGTGAATAGACCGGAGCAGCAGGCACGACCTAATCCCACCGCCCCTTGCCATCCCCCACGCCTTCCCCTAATCTCCCTCTGAGAAAACCTTTTCCCAACCCGCCTCGCATCCGCTGACCTCACCATTCAGCACCCCGGAGGCCCATAAGAGAAAAGCTTTTCTCAAATGGGAGGATCATATCCGAATCATGGCGTCCGACGTCCAGCCAACGCCCGCCAAGACCCCCGTTACCCTTCGTGAGGTGGCAGCGCTTGCCGGCGTCAGCGTGGCCACGGCCTCAAAGGCGCTGAACGGGCAGGGGCGGATGACGGCCGAGACGCGGACGCGTATTCGCGAGACGGCGCAGCGGCTTGGCTTTCGCCCGAACAGCCTGGCGCAGAGCCTGTTGCGGCGGCTCCCTTACCGTCGGGCCCGCTGACCAACGATCTATCGCCGCGCCTTCGGCGCGCATTTGTGACGGTCACCGCCCTAATGAAGCAACTCTGATCCCAAATATGATCGTGCGATGCCAAGCCGTTGCGGGAGGGGATGCGGGTAACGTCAGCAAAGTGGAACAATCCGGCAGCCGGCGGGTTTGTACGATGAAGGGCGATCTGTTTCGGAGGAAGATTACGATGAAACGCGTCCTTGCCCAACATGCGGTGCGACTGATGCTCGGCGGTGTAACCGCCTGCCTGTTCACGGTCGTCGAGATTCCCAACCCGATTGCGCCATTGTCGCTCGTGTCCGAGGCAAGGGCTGCCACCACCGTTTCGATCAGCACGTTCTACGAAGACCTGTCTTCCTATGGTGATTGGGTCTCGTATCACGGAGCGACCGTTTTCGTGCCGGTTGATGTGCCTGACGATTGGCGTCCGTATACGCTTGGACACTGGGTCTATACCGAGCAGTATGGCTGGCTCTGGGTGTCCGACGAGCCATTCGGCTGGGCGACGTACCATTACGGCCGGTGGGGCTATGCCGACGATATCGGCTGGTACTGGGTTCCGGGCACTCGCTGGGCGCCAGCATGGGTGAGTTGGCGTCGTGACAGGGAGCACATCATTTGGGCGCCGCTGCCGCCCCGCCGCGATCCGGATTTGATTTCAATCGAGGTGATCTTCGACACGACGCCGGATTATTACTGGGTTGTGGTCCCCACCCGCGAATTCCTTGCCGCGGACATTTCTGTGGTCGTTATTCGTGATGAGCCGGAGTTTGTGCGCATTGTCGAGGCGGCCGAACCGGCCGGCGACGTGACGATCCAGAACAACGTGGTGATCAACAAAGTCATTGATGTCGATGTGATCGAAAAGGAGACGAACCAGAAGGTGACTGCCGTCAAGGTCAGCAAGACCGACGCGCCCGAGCAGTCCGGCAAACTGGAAAACGATACGGTCGCTGTCTTTGAGGGCGAGGTGAAAGCCGACCCTAAGGCCAAACCAGCTAAGCTCAAAGACATCGAAGAGGTGAAGCAGGTTCAGGCTGGCCGGAAATCGAAGCCGACCGAAGGCGCTGCAACGACCGAGCAGGCCAAGCCCGAAGAAACCGCCAGGCCTGAGAAGCCGAAGACCAAGGAGCAGCCGGCCACCGAGCAGCAGCAGGCCGAGCCCGGCAAGGCGGCCAAGCCTGTGAAGCCGAAGGCCGGGGAGCAGCCCGCCGCCAAGCAGCAGCAGGCCGAGCCGGAACAGGCGGCCAAGCCAGAGAAGCCGAAGACCAAGAAGCAGCCCGCCGCCGAGCAGCAGCAGGCCGAACCGGAACAGGCGGCCAAGCCCGAGAAACCGAAGGCCAAGAAGCAGCCCGCCGCCAAGCAGCAGCAGGCCGAGCCGGAACAGGCGGCCAAGCCTGAGAAGCCGAAGGCCAAGAAGCAGCCCGCCGCCGAGCAGCAGCAGGCCGAACCGGAACAGGCGGCCAAGCCTGAGAAGCGGAAGGCCAAGGAGCAGCCAGCGGCCGAGCAGCAGCAGGCCGAGCCCGAGCAGGCGGTCAAGCCCAAGCCACAGAAACAGAAAAACAAGGCGTGCGATCCACAGACTGAGAACTGCTAGCTCTGCGGGTAGACTGCGGCACCGCGATTATTCGATCGCGGAGCCCGTCGTGGACCTAGGGCAGACATTCGCAGTTGCCTGCCCGAACAACCAGGCCATTCCCTCTTGCCATCCCTACGTCCTTCGTCCTAATCTCTCCCTGAGAAAACCTTTTCCCAAACGGCCCGGCGCCAGCTGACCTCACCAATCAGCACCCTGCCGGACCATAAGAGAAAAGCTTTTCCCATCTGGGAGGATCGATATCCAAATCATGGCGTCCGACGTCCAGCCAACGCCCGCCAAGCAGCCCGTCACCCTGCGTGAGGTGGCGGCCATTGCCGGCGTCAGCGTCGCAACGGCGTCGAAGGCGCTGAACGGGCAGGGGCGGATGACTGCCGAGACGCGGACGCGTATTCGCGAGACGGCGCAGCGGCTTGGCTTTCGCCCGAACAGCCTGGCGCAGAGCCTGCTCAGGCGGCGCTCCTTTACCGTCGGGCTTTTGACCAACGACACCTATGGCCGCTTTTCGCTGCCGCTGATGGCCGGCGTTTCCGACGCGCTGGTCGATGCCGGCGTCTCGGTGTTCCTGTGCAATGTCGAGGACGACCCGCGCCTTGCCCAACTGCATGTCGATGCCATGCTCGACAAGCGCGTCGACGGCATCATCGCCACCGGCAAGCGCATCGACCGCCATCTGCCGGTCGACCTCGCCAATCTCGGCATTCCGGCGATCTACGCTTTTACCGAGCCCGATCCCGGCGCCATCGCCTTCGTCTCCGACGATGCCGGCGGGGCGCGGCTGGCGGTCGAGCATTTTTGCCGGCTCGGACGGCGGCGCATCGCCCATGTCAGCGGTCCCGCGAGCTTTGCCGTGGTGCACGCGCGGGCGCAGGCCTATCGCGCGGTGCTGGCCGAGAACGGCTTACCGGTAATGGAGCCGCTGCTCGGCCCGTGGTCGGAAGCCTGGGGGCATGAGGCGGTCAAGAAGCTGTTCGACGGCGGGGGTTTCGATGGTACGCGCGAAAAGCCCGATGCGGTGTTCTGCGGCAACGACCAGATCGCGCGCGGCGTCATCGATGCCTTGCGCGAACGCGGCATCGGCGTGCCGGACGAGGTCGGCGTCATCGGTTTCGATAATTGGCAGATCGTCGCCGAGGCGACCCGCCCGCCGCTGACCTCGGTCGACATGAATCTCGCAGCACTTGGCCGCGAGGCCGGCCTTGCCTTGCTTTCGCTCGTCGGCGGCGAACCCGCTCTGCCGGGCATTAGAAAACTGCCGTGCCGGCTGGTGGTGCGTCAGTCATGCGGCCGTCCGCCGGACGGCTGAACGAAACGGGCCGTGTCAATAGTCACCCGCTTGGGGGCGCGGCTAAATTAAGACGCTAAATTAAAACCATGTGGAGGAGAAGCATGAGAACCACCATTACCGGGCTCGCCATCGCCGCGAGCATTTTGGGCACGCTGGCGACGGTCGGCTCGGCCGCCGCCGATACCGCCAACATCTGGGTTCGCGCCGACGGCTCGAACTTCATGCCGCGCATCGTCGATGCCTTCAACAAGGGCCATCAGAACCAGATCAAGCTCGACATCATCCCCAATGCCGAAATCATCCCGAAATACGGTGCTGCCGCTGCCGGCGGCACGGCGCCCGATGCGCTGTCGCTCGACCTGATCTACACGCCGTCCTTCGCCGCCGCCGGCCAGCTGGAGGACATCACCGACTGGGCGAAATCGCTGCCCTATTTCGCCAGCCTGTCGCCGGCGCATGTCAAGACCGGCACCTATAAGGGCCGCATCTACGGGCTGCCGTTCTCGGCCGATTCCTCGGTGCTGATCTGGAACAAGAAGCTGTTCAAGCAGGCCGGCCTCGACCCGGAAAAAGGCCCGACCAACTGGGCCGAGATCGAAGCCGACGCCGAAAAGGTCAACGCGCTAGGCGGCGACATCAAGGGCTTCTACTTCTCCGGCAATTGCGGCGGCTGCAACATCTTCACCTTCACGCCGCTGATCTGGGCCTCGGGCGGCGATATCCTCACCGAGGACGGCTCCAAGGCGACACTGGACACGCCGCAGATGCGCGGCGCCATCGACCTCTACCGTTCGATGGTCAAGAAGGACCTGGTGCCTTCAGGCGCGCAGACCGACACCGGCTCCAACTTCTTTGCCGCCTTCGCCACCGGCAATATCGGCATCTCGCCGTCCGGCGCCTTCGCCATCGGCGCGCTCAACACGCAATATCCCGACATCGACTACGGCATCACCTTCCTGCCCGGCAAGGACGGCGGCTGGTCGTCGTTTGCCGGCGGCGACAATTTCGTCGTCACCAAAGGCACCACCAAGGTCGCGGTGGTCAAGGAGTTCCTCGACTTCGCCTATTCGCTCGAAGGCCAGACCATCCTGGCGAAATACGGCAGCCTTCCGGTGCGCGGCGACATCGCCAATGAGGCGCTGAAGGAACTCGACCCGCGCTACAAGGTCGCCGCCGAAGCCATGGCCAAGGGCCGCACGCCCTATTCGGTGGTGTTCAACGACCTGATCAACTCGGCCAACGGTCCGTGGAACCAGATGATGAACGAGGTCTTCTTCGGCGAAGACGTCGACGGCGCCATCGCCAACGCACAGGAAACCATGCAGTCGATCATCGATTCGGCGCCGCAGAAGTAAAGCGCCCACCTCCCCCTCGAGGGGAGGTCGGACCGAAGGTCCGGATGGGGTCGTCGCGGCAGTGCTCGAGGTTCTTTTGCGTCGGCGCACTTCGCAGAGGACCCACCCCCGGCCTTCGGCCGGACCCTCCCCTCAAGGGGGAGGGGGACGCAGCGCTAACAGCAGGGCTATCGCGTTGAGAAAAGACCCCCTCATCCGGCCGCTTCGCGGCCACCTTCTCCCCGCTGGGGAGAAGAGGCTGGCGTCAACGCTGGCGACCTCCTCGCCCCTCGGGGAGAGGTCGGATTGCCCCGAATTGCCCTTCGCAATTCGGTTGGCAATCCGGGTGAGGGGGTATTCTCCCGATGTGATTGCCCTTCAACCACCGAGCGGCCAGCCATGACCACCATCACAGCAATCTCCGCCCCGACGCGCCCCCGCAAATTGGTCGGCGCCGGGCGCCGGCAGTGGATCGGCCTGCTCTATGTCGCGCCGGCCGTTGCCCTTGTCGTCGTCTTCTTCATCGTGCCGCTTTGCATGACCGCCTGGATGTCGCTGCACAACTGGCCGCTGATGGGCGCGCATAGCTTCATCGGCCTCGACAATTATTGGGCGATACTGCGCGATACCCGTTTCTGGAACGCGCTGAAGTTCACCGGCTATTACACGGTGGTGGTGACGATCGCGATCTTCGCCGTCGCCTTTCCGCTGGCGCTGTTCATCGAAAGGCCGCGGCAGCTGACCGGCTTCTACCGCACGTCCTTCTTCATGCCGGCGGTCATCGGTTTTGCCTCGGCCAGCCTTTTGTGGTCATGGCTGCTCAACGTCGATTCCGGCCTGTTCAGCCCGGCCGCTTTCGAGCTTGGCCTGACCGAGAAGAAATTCAACCTGCTGGCGACCTTCCAGCCGGCCTTCTGGTCGATCATCGCCATGGTGGTGTGGAAGGTGGCGGGCTTCACCATGATCATCCTGATGACCGGCCTGCAGTCGATCCCGCCGGACCTGCAGGAGGCGGCGATGATCGACGGGGCAGGGCCACTCGCGCGGTTTCGCGCCATCACCTTGCCCTTGATGCGCCGCACGCTGGCGCTGGCGCTGATCCTGTCGGTGGCCGGCTCGATCCTCGCCTTCGACCAGTTCTACATCATCCTGCGCGGCGGCCCGCGCAACCAGACGCTGACCGCCGTCTACTGGATCTTCAACCAGTCCTTCGTGTCGTTCAAGCTCGGCTATGGCGCCGCACTTTCGATGGTCCTGCTGGTCATCCTGGTGGCGCTCAGCCTCATCCAGCTGCGGCTGCTGCGCCAGCCCGAGGGGGTCGACTGATGGCGCAGGCAAGGAGCCGCAAACGCCGCATCGGCATGCAGATTGCAGAGCATGCGACCGGCATCATCGCATCCATTCTGTTCCTGGCACCGATCGCCTGGACGGTGCTTTCGGCCTTCAAGCCGGCGCAGGAGGCGCGCCAGCCGCCGCTGCCGCCCTGGCCGACGACGGGCTTTTCGCTAGAGAATTACGCCACGCTCAACACCTTCGGCGATGGCCTCTGGCTGCCGGCGCAAAACAGCATCTATGTCTCGGTCATGACCGTGGTGCTGTCGGTGATCGTCAGCGTGCTCGCCGGCTACGGTTTCTCGCGCTTCCGTTTTCCGCTGAAGAACCTGCTCTTCGTCGTCATCCTGTCGACGATCATGATCCCGTTCCAGTCGATCCTGACGCCGATCTTCCTGGTGCTGACAAAAATCGGCCTGCACAACACGCTGACCGGGCTGGTCTGCGTCTACGTCACGCTGCAGCTGCCGTTCTCAATCTTCATGATGCGCAACGCCTTCGACGCGGTGCCGCGCGAGATCGAGGAGGCCGCGCGCATGGACGGCGCCAACAATGTCACCATGCTGTTGAGGGTCATGCTGCCGCTGGTCTGGCCGGGCATCGTCACCATTGCGCTGTTCGCTTTCCTCGGCGCCTGGAACGAGTTTCTGGCAGCACTCGTGCTGATGACAGACCAGTCCAAATTCACGCTGCCGATCATGATGACCGCACTCCAGTCCGGCCGCTTCGGCGCCATCGACTGGGGCGCGGTGCAGGCCGGCGTCACCGTGATGATGGTGCCGTGCCTGGTGCTCTTCCTGCTGCTGCAGCGCTTCTACATCCGCGGCCTGATGGCAGGGGCCGTGAAGTGACCACAAGAAATCGAACGGAGTAAGTTGATGACCGCATCGCAATCCGCCAGTCAGGGCGCCAAGCCGAAACTCGCATTCCGCCCGCTGCCGGTACCGCAGGTCGACGTGCGCGGCTTCTGGGGCGACCGTGTCGATGCCGTTGCCAGCAAGACCGCCGGCATCCTCTACGACCGATGCGTCGAGGCGCGCATGCTCGAGCAGATCGATCCCGACCGGCCGTCGCCCGGCGTCGTCATTCCGTTCCACTCACCCTCGCCGGACGAGGCGGCCACCGCCGGCAACGAATTCACCGGATCGACGGTGACCACCCAGATGTTCTGGGACTCGGACTGGGGCAAGACCATCGAGACCGCCGCCTATTCGCTCTACCGCCGCCGCAACGAGGAGCTGGAGAAGAAGATCGACGCCGTCATCGACATGTATGGCAGGCTGCAGCAGCCCGACGGCTATCTGTCGAGCTGGTACCAGCGCATCCAGCCGGGCCTGCGCTGGACCAACCTGCGCGACTGCCATGAGCTCTATTGCGCCGGCCATCTGATCGAGGGCGCCGTCGCCTATTACCAGGCCACGGGCAAGCGCAAGCTGCTCGACATCATGTGCCGCTATGCCGACCATATCGCCGAGACGTTCGGTCCCGAGCCCGGCAAGAAGAAGGGCTATTGCGGCCACGAGGAGATCGAACTGGCGCTGGTCAAGCTGGCGCGGGTGACGGGCGAGCGCAAATACATGGAGCTTGCCAAATACTTCATCGATCAGCGCGGCCAGCAGCCGCATTATTTCGACGAGGAGGCGCGCGCCCGCGGCGCTGACCCCAGGGCCTATCATTTCAAGACCTACGAATACAACCAGTCGCACAGGCCGGTGCGCGAGCAGGACAAGGTCGTCGGCCATGCGGTGCGGGCGATGTACCTCTATTCGGGCATGGCCGACATCGCCACCGAATATGGCGACGACACGCTGCGGGTGGCGCTCGACCGGCTGTGGGACGATCTCATGACCAAGAACCTTTACGTGACTGGCGGTCTCGGGCCATCGTCGCACAATGAGGGTTTCACTGCCGATTACGACCTGCCCAACGACACCGCCTATGCCGAGACCTGCGCTTCGGTCGGCCTGGTGTTCTGGGCAAGCCGCATGCTCGGCATGGGTCCCAATGCGCGCTACGCCGACATCATGGAGCGGGCCCTCTACAACGGCTCGATCTCGGGCCTGTCGCTCGATGGCTCGCTGTTCTTCTACGAAAATCCGCTCGAAAGCCGCGGCGCCCACCACCGCTGGAAATGGCACCGCTGCCCGTGCTGCCCGCCCAATGTCGGGCGCATGGTCGCCTCGATCGGCAGCTATTTCTACGGCCTGTCGGACACAGCACTTGCCGTCCACCTCTATGGAAACGGCACGGCTCGTTTCGATATCGCCGGGGCGCAGATAGAGCTCACCCAGACCAGCAATTATCCCTGGGACGGCGCGGTCTCGATCTCCGTCGAACCGGAAGCGCCGACCGAGTTCACCTTGCACCTGCGGCTGCCGGCCTGGTGCCGCAAGGCAACGCTCAAGGTCAACGGCGGCGATATCGATCTGGATGCTGTCACCAGTGACGGCTATGCCGCGATCCGCCGCGAATGGCGCAAGGGCGACCGCGTCGAGCTCGATCTCGAAATGGCCGTCGACCGCCTCTACGCCAACCCGCAGGTGCGGCAGGATATCGGCCGCGTCGCACTGGCGCGCGGACCGCTGATCTATTGCATCGAAGAGACCGACAATTCCAGCCAGCTGCACCGCATCGCTCTACCGCGAACGGCCGACATCGAGACACACAAGCAGCCGAACCTTCTGGGCGGCGTCGTGACACTTTCGGCTATTGCCAAGAAGGAGGCTTTCGAAAACTGGGAAGAGGGGCTCTACCGCACCGAACCGCCGGCGGTCGAGGAAGCGAAAGTCACCGCCGTGCCGTACTTCGCCTGGGACAACCGCGATCCCGGCGAGATGCTGGTCTGGCTCAGGGACGAATAAAGCCCGACGGCGGCGCCCGGCCGATCTCCTCGGCCACAAGTTCCTGCAGCTGCCAGAGATTGCGGTCGCGGATGCCGCAGGCGTCGAGATGGCGAATGGTCTCGAACAGATATTCGGCGCCCGAACCCCAATGGCCGACGGCCGTGGCCAGGGTCGCCGCTATCGCTCGCTTTTCGAGCTTGCCGGCATAGCGCGGATTGGCGGGATCGACAACGAAACCAAGCGCTTGGCCCATGCCGTCGCCCGTCCTGACCTGCAGCCAGCGCGGCACGTTGACGGCCGGCAGGATGGTCATCTCGCGGCGCAGCAGCGCTTCGAGATTAGCCGCCACTGGCTCGGCGATCTCGAACACCATCCCCTGGCATTGGCCGCCGCGGTCGAGCGCCATCATCAGGCCGGGCTGCTCCACCGTGCCCCTGAAGCGCTGCACCGTAAAACAGAACGAACGGTGCCAGCCCGTCGCTACGGCCCGTTCGCCACCCCTGACCTCGCCGGCCGGCTTCCATAGCAGCGAACCATAGGCGAACAGCTTCACCGGCCCGGCCGGCGCGCCGGCCAGCACCTCGTCGCGAATGCGCGCGTAATCGGCATCGGTCATGTAGACCATGCCCGGCGTCGGCCCGGCGTCCTCGACCGCCCGCAAGGTGCGGGCGACCAGCGCCTCGGTCAGCGCCATCGGTGACTTGCGCGGCGCCGACTGACGCCGCGATGCGGCGGAAATGACCTTGCTCATCCTCACACTCTCAGCTTTGCCGCCATGTTGCCGAAGGCTGGAGGATTCTCAAGGGCCGAGTACGCCACCGCGGCATCAGGGTTCAAAACTGTCGTGTACAACAGCTTGACGGAATCGCACAAAATACGCGGCGGACTTTTGCGCGTCGAATTCCAGCCACGGCACCGCATCGCTCTGCCGCGAACGGCTGAGATCGAGGCACACAAGCAGCGAACCGTCTGGGCGGCGGCGTCACGCTTTCGGCCAAAAGGAGACTTTCGAAAACTGGAAAGGGGCTCTACCGCACCGAACCGCCGGCGGTCGAGGAAGTGAAAGTCGGCGCCGTGCCGCATTTCGCCTGGCACAACCGCGACCCCGGCGAGATGCTGGTCTGGCTCAGAAGCGCCGGATAGCGGTATCGCCAATTTGAGCCGCGTGCACGCCTTGAATTCGCCGGGGCGCGCGTCATCTAGCTTTGAGTGGCGCCTGCCATTTGAACGGGTGGAGGCAGATTTTGGCGCTCGAAGCTGTCGCGCGTCCGAACGCCGGTGGCCGCTTTGTTGCGGTAGCCGTCGTCGCGGTGCCGTTGGCTTTCGTCGTCAGTGGGCTGGCCATTCGCTATGCCGCATTTGCTTCGGTTTCGGCAGAACCCGGCTTCGCGGCCTATGCCCAGGCGCTCTGCCGCTGGGATTGCGCGTGGTATGTCGGCATTTCCGAACACGGCTATGAGCGCTTTCCCATTCCAGGCCAGAGCAATGTCGGACGCTGGGGCTTTTTCCCGCTCTATCCGATGCTGGTGGCGGCAATCCGGTCTGTTTTCCGCTTTCCGACGATACTCGTCGCGTCGATCACATCGATTGCGTGCAGCTATGCCGCCTGTCTGGTGGCGTGGCCACTGCTCGAGAAGAACATGCGCGCTTATGTTCTGTATTGCGCCTTCCTGCTCAGCGGCCCGTTCTCCTATCACTTCACGACTTTCCTGACCGAACCTCTTTTCGTACTCCTGACTTCGTGCGTTTTTCTGGCGTTCAAACGCTCCAGCTATCTGGCTGCGGGACTGTCATCGGCTCTCCTGTCGGCAACCAGGCTCGTCGGGGTGCTCGTTGTATTCGCGACCGTCATTCAGATGTTCACGGATTACCGCGCAAAGGGCGGATCGACGCTGTCGTTCCCGCGTTGGCTGCTTGGCCGACCGGATCTGCTGGTCGCCATCTTCATCTCGCCAGCCGGCCTATTCGCCTACATCCTGTTTCTCTATCTGACCGTCGGCGACGGCTTTGCCTTCCTGCACGTGCAGCGCGCGTTTGGACGGGTGCCGGGCAATCCGCTCGCCTTTATATGGGACGGGTTTTCGGCCGTTCCGACAACTGGATGGCTGCCCACGGCGCCGCAATGGAGCGCGCTCGCCGCACTCATCGGACTGGCGCTATCGGCGGTTCTGGCGGTTCGCAGGCAATATGGCGCCGCGTTGTTCTGCGCCTGCTGCATCATCCTGCCGCTGATCACGAACCTGGCCTCGATGGTCAGATACGTCGTTGGGCTTGCACCTCTGACAATATTGCTGGCCATGCTGTCGTCGGCGTCGAAGCTGACTTTTCTTGCGGCTCTGGCTCTCTTCCTGGGCGCCTGTTATTTCATGACCGTGGCATGGATCGGAGGCTATCTTGCCCTGGTCTGACATTTCGGGCCGGTATCTGCGCGGGGCCAGGCTTGCCAGCTACGCGCTGGCGGCGGTTCTGGCGGGAACGGAAATCGTCATTCTTGCGCTTGCTCTCAATCCGAATGTCAACGCCGATTATCGCGCCTATTACATTGACCGGACGACGACCTGCCTCAATCGCGATGCGGTCGGCAGCTATACCCTAGGCGAGACGGTGTCGTTCCGGTCCGACGGAGCCAAAAAGGCAGCCGGCATGAGGGTCTGCGGCTGGTCGGGACCCGTTGCCGACGGCACCCATTCCCTAGGCGAGACCTCGCGGCTTCGGCTGAAGATACCGCCGCTCCACGACAGTGTGACGGCCACGCTGCAAATGGCCGCCGCCATTCGCCCGCCGCAGGTCACGCAGCGGATTATTATTTCGGTGAATGGCGTTCGGGTGCATGCGGTGACGCTGTCCGGCAAAGAGCCGCGAACGGTCTCGTTCGTCATTCCAACGGCGGCCCTCGCCGAGGCCAGGATACTCGATGTCGCCTTCGACTACCTCGACGGCATTCCGCCAAGTTCGGCCGCCAGCAACATCTACAAGCGCGCCATCAAATTGTTGTCGTTCCGGCTCGATCCTGTTGAGCCGGGTTAGGGCGGGCGATCACGTTGCTGGCCGGGTCTTCGCTGCGCAAAGACCCACCGGTCGAGCATGAGAAGATTGACCGCTGGAACAAGCAAGCATGTAACCAGAATGGCGATGATCGGCGGCAGGCCGAGTTTGGCCGTCAAAACCGCCGGCGCCGCGTAGGCAACGGCGAAGCCTGTCGCCGTCAGCAAGAAAAAACGCGGAGCTTCCGATCGATGCGATCCGCTCGACGCGAAAGTCACGAACTTATGCGCGAGATAAGAAAACAGGGCGGCTGCGGTGTAAGCCGCGAGCGAGGCACCGACCGGCGAGAGGCCGAACCGTTGCCATTTTACCAAAGCGGTGGCCATCACTGCATAAAGGATCGTTGCGGCGATGCCGACCGACCCGAAGCGCGCCAGCACCCTCAGCCCGGCGTCGCCGGTTGAACGGCGCTCAGACACGCGCACTACACGCATACTGCGCTCCAAGCGGCAAAGGCGCGAATACCCGCTCGACCCTTCTGGCCAAGGGCCTTGCCGATGGCAGCAGCAGGAAATGCTCGGAGCGGATGTCCCGGAAGCCTGTTTCCTGAAAAACGGACCTCGCTTTGGCGGCGTTGAGCAGAACCGCGTCGTGATCGAACGGACACCGGAACACAGCAAGGCGCGTCAGTGGATTGTAGGGATTGTGCTCGATAATGCAGGCGACGCCGCCCGGCCGTACGACGCGCCGCATTTCCAGGAAGAAATCGAGCCAGGAGGAGGGCGGAACGTGATGGACGACGCAACTAGCGAAAGCCAGATCGAACGTGCCGTCCTCGTAAGGCAGCCCCTGAGTGCTGCAGGTCCTGTAGGCCACACGCGGATTGTGTTGGCTGGCGTGCAAAATCGATTCTTGCGAGACATCGCAACCATCGACGCTGTCGAAAGCACCGTCGAGGTAGGGGTGGAGCGAACCGACGCCGCAGCCGACATCCAGCGCCCTTACAGCCGACCCACCCTGCCGAAGCTTTCGCTCGAAGACCAGACGCCGCAGCAGATCCGCCTTGGCGACAAGGAAGAAGTCGTGGCTGAGTCCGGAAAACCGGATGGACCCTTCGACCGCCTCGCCATAGTTGGATTTATAGCTGTCGAAGAGTTCGGCCATTGGCGGGGACTCCACTCCTGGGTTTGTGAAACGATCGGCGGCGCTCACCGGAGGCGGCACGCATCGACTCGTCGAAGCCGGTGAGCCGATCGATGACATAAAGCGGGCGGCGTTTCACCTCGGCGTGGATGCTGCCGACGTAGAGTCCGACCACGCCGGTCATGAAAAGGTTGATCCCGCACAGGAGCGACACGATCACCACCGTGGATGTCCACCCGGCAATGATCCCGGTTTCAAAAAACCAGGCAAAGATGGCGTAGGCGCCAAAGACCCCCGCAAGCGCGGAAATGACCAACCCGCCCCAGAGCGCCAGGCGCAACGGCTTCTCGGAGAAACTGACGATGCCGTGAACCGCAAGGTGCATCATCTTCCAGAACGGGTATTTGGTCTGGCCCAGGGTTCGTGCGTGGCGCTCAAATGGCACGGCCGTCTGCTTGAACCCCATCCAGCCGAACATGCCCCTGACGAAGCGGTCATGTTCGGGCATACGCTTGAAGGTTTCCAGCGCCTTGCGGCCGACTAGGCGGAAGTCGCCGACGTCGCGCGGAATATCGACCGACGTCATTTTCTCCAGCAGGCGATAGAAAAGACTTGCCGTAAAGCGCTTGAACCAGGATTCGCCCTCGCGCTTGACCCGGCGGGCGTAGACGATCTCGAAACCTTCCTTCCACTTAGCCACCAGATCGAGAACGACTTCCGGCGGATCCTGCAGGTCCGCATCCATGACGATGACGGCATCGCCCGCAGCGGCGTCCATGCCGGCGGTAATCGCCACCTGGTGGCCGAAATTGCGGGACAATTCGATCAGCCGAAAGCGCGGCTCGGCGGCGACCACTTTTTGAAGGTATTCGACGCTTCCATCGCGGCTTCCGTCATCGACGAAGATGGCCTCCGTTTCGCCGTCCAGCCGGCCGATAAGCGAACTGATCCGCTCGATCAGCCGAGGCAGCACCTGTTCTTCATTGTATACGGGCAGGACCAGCGAGTAACGCGGCGGTGACCTGTTCACCGTTATTCCCGGGCCTTGGACCACAGACTCTCGCATGCGGTTGAAAATGGAACGCAAGCTACAAAGTTCCAAAGGCAATTAAGAAACTGCTAATTTATCTAGTTCTTAAGGGGATACCGGTCCTCGAGGAGGACTGAAGGGTGTCGTGGTGACGTCGGACGTCCGCATCGAAGCGTGAAATTGTCGGTAGGCTGCCGGCGCGATCGGCCTGGCGAGAAGCAGTCGCTGAGGCATAACCCGTTGACCGCATTGCCTGCTCCCGGACTTGCCTGTTGAAGCAGCGCTACGGGTGACCTGAGCGTGCGGGCCGACCGCTTCGACGCATGTCAGACATGGCTCATGGAACATGGTCGCCGAGCCCGGCCGAGTATCGCGCTTGTAGGCCGCCGAGCGTCCTGACCGGCAACCTATCGTACCGGCCGGGCCTTAGCTGGCCCGGCCGGTACGATACAACACTTGCTGGCCAGACGAGGGCGGCCGTCAAGCGGCCGGCCGGATGTTTTGGTTCACCCGGAAGAGGTTGTTCGGGTCGTATTTCTTCTTTAGCGAGGCCAGGCGCTCGTAGTTATCGCCATAAGCCGCCTTGAGCCTTCCCTCACCCTCGTCATCCATCATGAAGTTCAGGTAGGCGCCACCCAGATCGAACGGATGCACGGCCTCCCAGTAGGCCTTGGTCCAGCGCGTCACCGGCCCCGCTTTCTGTGGGTCCGGATCGATCCCCGCGATGACCATCGACCAGGTCGCATCACGGTAATTCCAGGGTGTCTCGTCTTTGCCGACGCGATGGACAGCGCCGTCGATCGGATAGAGGTGCATGAGCGATAGCTCGCTCGGCGTCTTCGCCGCCTGCTCGAGATGGGCGTCGATCGCCTCGTCGGACAGCGTCTTGACGAAATCGCCCCGCCAGTACCACTGCATCCCCTTCGGGTAGAGCCCATCGAACATGCTCTGCACCGCGGGATAGGGCATCATTCCCATCCAGTTGAACCAGGGCGCGGGCAGCGCATCGAGTAGCGGAGCAAGCGCCTCTCTGCCCTTTTCCTCCGGGCCGTTGTAGCAACACATCAGCAGACACATCCGCTTTCCCCAAAACTCTTCCGGGAACGGTGCGCTCGACAGGATCGTCTTGAGCCCGAGGAAGATCCCGAGTTCCTCGGGCGCGCGCGGCAGGAACTCGCGATAATGCTGCATGATGGTGCGGGCCTGGCGCTGATCCCATGCGATCGGCCCCGCAAAGACCATGCTGACCTGGTGGAGCTTGAACACAAAGCTGGTGACGACGCCGAAATTGCCGCCGCCGCCGCGAAGCGCCCAGAACAGGCTAGGGTTCCGCTCCTTGCTGGCGGTGACGAAGCTTCCGTCGGCAAGCACGACATCGGCCTCGACCAGATTGTCGATGGTCAGGCCATATTTGCGCGTCAGATAGCCATGGCCGCCGCTCAGCGTCAGTCCGGCGACCCCGGTGGTCGAGATGATGCCCGCCGGTACGGCCAGGCCAAAGGCATGGGTTGCGTGGTCGAGGTCGCCCTGAGTGCAGCCCGGGCCTACCCGCGCCGTACGGGCGTCCGGATCGACGCGCACGCCGTTCATCGCCGACAGGTCGATCACCAGACCGTCGTCGCAGCTCCCCAATCCTGGTCCGTTATGGCCGCCGCCACGCACCGCAACCAGCAAATTGTTGTCGCGGCCGAAATTCACCGCTGTGATCACGTCGGCCACGTCCACACAGCGGGCGATGATCAGCGGCCGCTTGTCGATCATGCCGTTGTAGAGCTTGCGGGCCTCATCATAGCGGGCGTCGCCGGTCCGGATGACTTCGCCCCGCAGGCTTGCTGCGAATTTGGTGATGTCTTCATCGTGCATGACATTCCTCCCTGTTATTGGACCTGTCGGCCGGTCGATGAAACGCTAATCCCGTCCGCTGTTCCCGCAAATGTCACATCGTCCATTTCTGTTGCCCGATCGTTCAGAGTAGGATTAGACCGGATGGGTAGTTGCTCGGGCGGCTGTATTGCCGGATAGTTCGAGATGCCTGGCCGAAAAACTCGTTGTCAAAGGGAGTAGCCGATCGTTTCCGGAGGTGTAGTGCATGGATGTCCTTTCCGATGTGCTCCGAGCCGTTCGCCTCACCGGTGCGATCTATTTCGACGTCGACGCCAGCTCTCCCTGGGTCGGCGAGTCGCCGGGCACGGCCGACATTGCCGCCGCCATCATGCCGGAGGCAGAGCACATCATTTCTTTTCATGCCGTGATGTCGGGCTCGTGCTGGGCCGCGCTGGCAGACGATTCGGTGCCCCCGGTGCTCGTGAACGCCGGTGATGTGGTTGTCTTCCCCGGTGGTGTTCCGAATGTCTTGAGCTCTTCTCTCGGGGCGCGAGGCGAACCCAATATGGCGATGTATTATCGGCCGATAGACGAGAGCCTGCCGTTCGCGGTGATCCATGGTGGCGGCGGAGACGAGCGGACCCGGTTCATTTGCGGATATCTTGGCTGCGATGCACGTCCCTTTAATCCTCTCCTCGCCGCATTGCCGGCCATCCTGTGTGCCCGCAAGCCCGCCGATGCAAGCAGCTGGGTTATCGACCTGTTTCGACTGGCGCTGGCGGAAGGTGGCAGTGGGCGGGCGGGCGGTGAAACGATCCTCGCCAAGCTGAGCGAGCTGATGTTTGTCGAGATCATCCGCCGCCATCTCGAGACCCTCCCCGGCGATTCGCGCGGCTGGCTGTCAGGCCTGCGGGATCCACATGTCGGCGAGGCGCTCCGGCTCATCCACGCTCGCCCCAGGGAGGAATGGACATTGGACCGGCTCGCCCGCGAAGTAGGGCTCTCGCGCACGGCGTTTGCGAGCCGCTTTACCCACTATGTCGAGGTCTCGCCGATGCACTATCTTGCTCGCTGGCGTCTGCAACTGGCGGGACGTTTGCTCGAACGGCCCGAAATGAGCATCGCGCAAGCGGGTGCCGAGGTCGGCTACGAGTCGGAAGCCGCGTTCAATCGCGCCTTCAAAAAGTTCGTCGGCATTCCACCTGGCACCTGGCGAAAGGGACGGTCGGCGTTGCTCGAGGCCCAGAGATTGCCCGCTGGCGTCGTGCAATAGGAAAGAACTGGCGGAGCGTTGACGCTTCGGTCTGCGTGCCGCGTCCCAATGCTCGAAAGCCCCTGGCGCAAGGCGCTGGACGATGACCGGCCGCCTTGAACTTTCGGCGTGGCGTTTCAGGCTTCGCGCCTCAATCCTTCGCGCGCTCGACATACGCGCCATCCGCCGTCATCACCACCACGCGGGTGCCGGCGCTGATGTGTGGTGGCACCAGGGTACGCACGCCGTTGGACAGCGTTGCCGGCTTGTAGGACGAGGACGCGGTCTGGCCCTTGGTCACCGGCTCGGTCTCGACCACCTCGAAAGTGGCGCGCTGCGGCAGCACCAGCGAGATGGCGATGCTGTTGTATTGCGAGATCTGCACCGGCATGCCTTCCACCAGATAAGGCGCCATGTCGCCGACCACGCTCTCCGGCACCGCCACCTGGTCGTAGCTCTCCGGGTTCATGAAATGAAAGCCTTCGCCGTCCTGGTAGAGGAAAGTGTGCTCGCGCTCCTCGACATAGGCGCGCTCGACCTGCTCGGTGGTGCGGTAACGCTCGGAAACTTTAACCCCGTCGGAGATACGCCGCATGTCGAGCTGGGTGACCGGCGTACCCTTGCCAGGATGAATGTTTTCGGCAAAGAGGATCACATAAAGCTTGCCGTCCTTTTCGACGACGTTGCCTTTGCGTAAGGAGCTGGCGATGACCTTCACGGGTTTCCATCCTGATAAAATTTGTTGGCGCAAATCGGCTGGAGAGGCCGTTGGGTGCGGCCTAGCGCATCTTGGCCGCAATCGCCAGCCCTCTGTGCAATTCGCCTGAAGCCGATGACCGCCGCTTCGCCATGGTGGACGCCGCATGTCCATGCCGACCGCCGGCCGCGGCTGATCCTGCGCAACGCCATTGCCGTCGGCATGCGCGACTGGTTCGCCCGCCGTGACTTCGTGGAGGTGGAGACATCGGCCCTGCAGATCTCGCCCGGCAATGAAGCGCATCTGTCGGCCTTTGCCACCGAGGCGATCGGGCCGGACGGGCAGCGCCAGCCGCTCTACCTCCACACTTCGCCGGAATTCGCCTGCAAGAAGCTGCTTGCCGCCGGCGAGGAGCGCATCTTCAGCCTCGCTGCTGTGTGGCGCAACCGTGAGCGCGGCCCCTTGCACCATCCGGAGTTCACCATGCTCGAATGGTACCGCGTCGGCGAGACCTATGAGAGCCTGATGCGCGATTGCGCCGAGCTCGTCGCGCTGGCGGCCGAACGGGCGGGCGCAAAGCGTTTTAGCTTCCGCGGCCGCGAGGCCGACCCGTTCGCCGAGCCGGAACGGTTGAGCATCGCCGAAGCCTTCATGCGCCATGCCGGCATCGATCTGCTGGCGACGATTGCAGCCGATGGCACCACCGACCGCGCGGGATTGCATGCCGCCCTGGTCCAGGCCGGATTGCGGACCGCGCCCGACGACAATTGGGCCGACCTGTTCAGCCGGGTGATGGTCGAAAAAATCGAACCGGTGCTGGGGCAGGGGCGCGCCACCATTCTTTTCGGATATCCGATCTCGGAGGCGGCATTGGCCAGGCCGAGCGCCGACGATCCGCGCACCGCCGAGCGTTTCGAGCTATATTGCTGCGGCGTCGAGCTCGCCAACGCCTTTGGCGAGTTGACCGATCCGGCCGAGCAGCGCCAGCGCTTTGCCGCCGAAATGGACGAAAAGCAGCGTGTCTATGGCGAACGCTACCCGATCGACGAGGATTTCCTCGCCGCGCTCGCGATCATGCCGCAAGCGAGCGGCGCGGCGCTCGGCTTCGACCGGCTGGTGATGCTCGCCACCGGCGCGCTCAGGATCGACGACGTGATCTGGACGCCGGTGGCCGCTTCCTGAGGGATTGTCGATCTCGCCGTTGCCGCTCACCCGCCTGACACCGCTTTGCGCCTTCTCCCATTGCAGAAGCCGCACCGGGACAATAGATGGTGCAGCAGCGGCTGCCCTTCAGCCGGCCGGAAATAACAGGATTATGCGCATGACCGATACGCTCGACGCAGCGAAACTGACCGATCGCGTCGCGGCCCTGGTCGAGGCTGCCAAACGGGCCGGGGCCGATGCCGCCGATGCGGTTGCCGTGCGCGGCCGCTCGACCGGTGTGTCGGTGCGGCTTGGCAAGGTCGAAGGCACAGAGGCGTCCGAGAGCGAGGACGTCTCGTTGCGCGTCTTCGTCGGCAGACGCGTGGCGAGCGTTTCGGCAACGGCGGCATCCGACCCCAATATGCTGGCTGAGCGCGCCGTCGCCATGGCCAAAGTGTCGCCCGAAGATCCCTATCAGGGTCTCGCCGATCCGGCCTTGCTGGTCAAAAAGCCGCGCGATCTCGATCTGTTCGACGCCACCGAGGTATCGGCGGACCAGTTGAAGGAAGCAGCCCTTGCCGCCGAGGCGGCGGCGCTTGCCGTCAAGGGCGTCACCAATTCGGCCGGCAGCGGCGCCAGCGCCGGGCTCGGCGGCCTTGTGCTCGCCACTTCGCATGGGTTTGTCGGCCATTATGTCGCGTCGCGCTTTTCGCGCTCGACCAGCGTGATCGCCGGCGAGGGCACCGGCATGGAGCGCGATTACGAATTCTCCTCGCGCCAGCATTTTTCCGATCTCGACGCGCCGGAAGACATCGGCCGCAAGGCCGGTGAGCGCGCCGTACGCCGCATTGGCGCGCGCAAGGCGGCGACCGGGCCGGTCGACGTGGTGTTCGATCCGCGCGTCGCGCGCGGCATTGCCGGCCATCTCGCCGGTGCCATCAATGGCGCCGCGGTGGCGCGCAAGACCAGCTTTCTGCGCGACATGATGGGCAAGAAGGTGGCTTCGGCCGCAATCACCGTCACCGACGAGCCGCTCCGGCGCCGCGGCCAGGCCTCGCGCCCCTTCGACGGCGAAGGCGTCGAGGGCGAGAAATTGTTCATGGTCGACAAGGGCGTGCTCAACCACTGGTTCCTGTCGACCTCGGCGGCGCGGGAACTCGGCCTCGTCACCAATGGGCGCGGCTCGCGCAGCGGCTCGTCGGTCACGCCATCGTCGACCAATCTCGCCATCGAGCCGGGGGAAAGCACGCCGGAAGAGCTGATCAAGTCGCTCAAGACCGGCTTCTACGTCACCGAAGTGTTCGGCCAAGGCGTCGACATGGTGACGGGCGAATATAGCCGCGGCGCTTCAGGGTTCTGGATCGAAAACGGTGAACTGGCCTATCCCGTTGCCGAGGTGACCATCGCCTCCAATTTGAAGACGATGTTCCTCAACATGGTTCCGGCGAGCGATCTCGACCGCAATTTCGGCACTGCCGCACCCACGCTTTTGATCGAAGGAATGACCCTTGCCGGAGCTTGACCCGGCCGTCTCGGCCGGCGCTACTGAAGACCTGGAGCTGTTGCGCGACGCTGCCCGCGAGGCGGGGCTCATCGCCATGCAGTACTTCAACAACAATCCGCAGGTGTGGATGAAGGGCGGCACCTCGCCGGTCAGCGAAGCCGATCACGCCGCCGACAAATATCTGCGCGAGACCTTGCTGGCGGCCCGGCCGGACTATGGCTGGTTGTCGGAGGAGACCGTCGACGACCCGGTAAGGCTTATCGCGCGCCGCACCTTCGTCGTCGATCCGATCGACGGCACGCGCGGCTTCCTCGAAGGGCTGCCCACATGGTGCGTCAGCGTCGCGGTGGTCGAGAACGGCCGAACGCTTGCCGGCGTGCTCGACTGCCCGGCGAAGGGCGAAATCTATTGGGCGCTGCCGGGCGAGGGCGCGTTCCTGAATGGCAAGCGCATCAGCGTGCGTCCGCCGTCGGAAACGGCCGAAATCGCCGGACCGAAGGCGATGATCGACCTGATGCCGGCGAAATGGCACAAACGGCTGAAGCGCGTGCCCTATATTCCCTCGCTCGCCTACCGGTTGGCGATGATCGCCGGCGGCCAGCTCGATGCCACCTTCGTCAAGGCCAACGCGCATGACTGGGACATCGCCGCGGCCGACCTCATCCTGCGCGAGGCAGGCGGCGCCGTGCTCGATCGGCACGGCCGCGCGCCGCTCTATGCCGGCGAAGTGATCCGCCACGGCGCGCTTGCCGCCGGCAGCGGCGAACTCCTCGCCGTGCTCGCCGGCGTCATTGCCGGGCTGGACAATTGACCATCATCAATAGTTCCAAAGTCGGCGGCTTTGGTCTAGACCTGTCCCAAACTCACGATATGTGAAGGATCGACATGGCCGCTGAAGACGGAAAGAAACAGCTTTTGCACCTGGTGTTCGGCGGCGAACTCAAGAAGCTGGGCGGCGCTGAATTCCGCGATCTCGACGCGCTCGATATCGTCGGCATCTATCCCGACTATCAATCGGCGCACGCCGTCTGGAAGGCCAAGGCGCAAGCCAGCGTCGACAATGCCCATATGCGTTATTTCGTCGTTCACCTGCACCGCCTGCTCGACCCCGAAAACAAGGCTGCCGGTTGACATCGATGAACCATGAAGCGGTCAAGCGATCAGCCCCGCGGTCGGCGGTCAGACGTCGCAAGCCGAAGACGTTCTGGCGCAAGATCCGCGAACCGCTGGCGCAGTCGCGATTCGTCAAGAATGCGCTTGCCGCGCTGTTTGCGTATTTCGTCCGCCTTGTCCGCCTGACCAACCGCATGGTCGACGGATCGGCGAAGTTTTCCGGCGGCGCCTATGCGCAGCTCGAGCCTGGCATCATCGCGCTCTGGCACGGCCAGCATCTGCTGACGCCGGCCTATTATCCCAAGGGACGGCCACTGGTTGCCATGGTGTCGCGCAGCGCCGATGCCGAGCTCAACGCGCTGATGGTCGAGAAATTCGGCATCGAGGCGGTGCGCGGCTCTGGCGGGCGCGAAAGCGCAAGGCATCTCGACAAGGGCGGCGCCAAGGCGCTCATCGCCCTCAAAAAGTCGCTCGCCACCGGCAAGAATGTCGCCATGATTGCTGATATTCCCCACGGCACGCCGCGCGATGCGGGGCTCGGCGTCGTCCTCCTGGCGCGGCTGTCCGGCCGGCCGATCCTGCCTGCCGCGATTGCCACCAGCCGCCGCAAGGTGATCGAGGGCAGCTGGGACAAGACGACGATCAACTTGCCCTTCGGCCGCTCCTCGATTGTCGTCGGCACGCCTGTCTTCGTGCCGGCCAACGCAGACGCCGCGGAAATGGAACGCAAGCGCCAGGAGGTCACGGCCTCGCTCAATGCCGCGACCGCCGAGGCCTATCGCCTTGTGGACGGTTCGAAATGAGTATGCGCTGGGCGCGCGCCTTCCTGACGGCATACCGCTTCGCCGGGGCCGCCGCCTACCCGCTGGTCGGACCTTATGTCGCCTGGCGCACATCCAGAGGCAAGGAGGATCGCATTCGCCGGCGCGAGCGCTACGGCGTCGCCGGACGCGAGCGCCCCGAAGGCCCGGTGATCTGGATCCATGCAGCCAGCGTCGGCGAGACCATCGCCGTCGTGCCGCTGGTCGAGAGCATTCTCGACTACGGCGTCAACATCGTGCTGACGACGGGCACCGTCACCTCGGCGCAGGTCGCCGAAGAACGGCTGGGCGGCCGCATCATCCACCAATATGTGCCGCTCGACCTCAAGCCGGCGGTCAGCCGCTTCCTCGATCATTGGCAACCGGACCTGGCGATCATCGCCGAATCGGAGATCTGGCCGATGACCATCCTGGAACTTGGCGCCCGCCGCGTGCCGCAGGTTCTGGTCAATGGCAGGCTGTCCGACCGCTCCTTCAAATCCTGGAAGAAGCGCGCCAACATCGCCGAAGCATTGTTCGAAAATCTCGCCCATGTCGTCGCCCAGTCGGATCTCGATGGCGAGCGCTTCCTTTCGCTCGGCGCCCGGCCGGTCACCGTGTCCGGCAATCTCAAGGTCGACACCGCGCCGCCGCCGGCCGACGAACGGGCACTGGCGGCGCTGAAACGCCAGATCGGCGCTCGCCCGACCTGGGCGGCGATTTCGACCCATGACGGCGAAGAGGCGGTCGCGGCCGAAGTTCACGCCATGCTGCACAAGCGGCACCACGGGCTTTTGACGATCATCGTGCCGCGCCATCCCGAACGCGCCGGGCAGCTGGCCGCCCAGATTTCCGGCATGGGCCTGAAGCTGGCGCAGCGCAGCAAGGGCGACAGGATCACCGCCGATACCGATATTCTGCTCGGCGACACGATCGGCGAGATGGGGCTTTATCTGAGGCTGACGGAAATTGCCTTTGTCGGCCGTTCGCTGACTTCCGAGGGCGGCCAAAACCCGCTGGAACCGGCCATGCTGGAGACAGCGGTGCTTGCCGGCCGCAACGTCCAGAATTTTCGCGAGGCCTATCAGCGCCTGCTCGACAGTGGCGGCGCCAAGCTGGTGCGCGACCGCGATATGCTGGCCGGCGCCGTCAATTTCCTTTTGACCAACGAGGTGGCTCGTCACGAAATGATGGCGGCGGGTGCGGCGACCGTCGACGAGATGCGCGGTGCGCTGGCACATACGCTCAGGTCGCTCGAGCCCTATATCCAGCCGCTGGTTGTCAAGTCGCGCCTGAAGGGCGCGAACGGGCGCTGACGTGACCTCGGAAGCGCCGCCCTTCTGGTGGGAAGAGCCGGACTGGCGGGTCATGGCGCTGTCACCGCTTTCCGCCATCTATGCGCTTATCGCCGGTCGCCGCATGCGGCACGCGCCGCGCGAAAAAGTCGAGGCGCCGGTGCTCTGCATCGGCAACTTCACGGTCGGCGGCACCGGCAAGACGCCCGTGGCGATCGCATTGGCCGAGCAGGCCCGGCGCATGCAGCTCAATCCGGGTTTCCTGTCGCGCGGCCATGGCGGCTCCTTCGCGCAGCCACATATCGTCGATCCGCACCATGACGCCGCCAAGCATGTCGGCGACGAGCCGCTGCTTCTGGCCGAACATGCGCCGGTCGCGGTGACGCCGAACCGGGCCGCCGGCGCCAGGCTTCTGCTGGAGAAGCTCGGCTGCGATTTC
Organism: Mesorhizobium sp. M1295; assembly: GCF_040318135.1. Taxonomy (NCBI): domain Bacteria; kingdom Pseudomonadati; phylum Pseudomonadota; class Alphaproteobacteria; order Hyphomicrobiales; family Phyllobacteriaceae; genus Mesorhizobium; species Mesorhizobium sp. M1295. The sequence continues at coordinate 55,134 of NZ_JAMYLU010000024.1, read as the reverse complement.
CTGATCATGGATGACGGTTTTCAGAGCGCGCGCATCCACATCGATTATGCGCTGGTCGTCGTCGACGCGCGCCATGGCATCGGCAATGGCCGCGTCATCCCCGGCGGACCGCTACGGGCGAACATCGTCGACCAGCTGGTCTTCACCAGCGGCTTGCTGAAGATGGGCGAGGGCACCGCGGCCGATACGGTCGTGCGCCAGGCAGCGCGCGCCGGCAGGCCGATCTTCGAGGCGCACACCGCCCCGAGCAGCACGGTGACGCTGGCCGGCAGGCGGTTCCTGGCGTTCGCCGGCATCGGCCATCCCGACAAGTTTTTCGACACCGTAGCCGAGGCCGGCGGCGAGCTTGCGCTGACCCGACCGTTTCCTGACCATCATTTCTACAGCGCGGACGAGCTTGCCGAATTGGCGGCGACGGCACGTAAAGCCGGGCTTGGCCTGATTACCACTGCCAAGGATGCTGCCCGCCTGCGTCACGGCGCAGCGCCGCCGGAATTCCTCGACCGGCTCGATGTGCTGGAGATCGACACCGTCTTCGAGCTCGACCATGTGCCGCAACGCATCATCGACGAAACGCTGGATGCCTGGCGGCAGCGCAGGCTTAAAGGCTGACCGGCAGCTTGAGACCGAGGCGATGTGGGGACTGGAATTTGCATCTTTCCGCGGGTCGAGTGTATTTTGTTCTTGCTTTGTGCCGGCAGCTATGCTAGTAATTTAGGTATGGTGATGATTCGCCGACGACCCGCCCTCGAGCCCCGAGGCGGGTTTTTTATTTCAAGATAACTTCTAAGGTTTCGGTGTCGCTGGCTTGACGTCGCGGCAGGAGACGGCGCGCGAAGGATCGCAACGGGGCGACTTGCATTTGCGTCAGACTACCGTCGGCGGCGCAGTTCCGGATGCGCTTGGATCTCGCGGCGCAATGATGCAGCGGCATTCAGATAGGGTTCCTGCCTGGCGACACTCCAATATTTGAGCTCGTCGACCGGGATGCTCTCGCCGGTCACCGCACAGCGAACGAAGGCGCCGGGGCTAGTCACCTGGAAGTCGCCGTCGAGATAGCGGATGCGGGCTTCCTTGCCGCCGGGGCCTTCGAAACGGTTCATCATGGGGTGGAGCCGAAATTCATGACGATGTCATCGCCACAAATTGCGGCGAGGTCAAGCTTGGTTGGCTTTGCCTGCCTCTGTTTCTGGTGACACTTGCTCGAACAAGCCGGCAAAGCGGATGCCAATGCATGTCGCGCAAAAGTGTGCAGCGGTTTTGCGATAACGACATGCATAAACACAAGAACCTGAAGCGCGTCGCATGAGGCCGGTCGAACGCGACGCGCTTCAGGCATCTCATTCTTCGGCGATGATAAACTCTTCGATCCTCTCCGCTGGCAGCCCGGCCTGGACTGCGATGCGACGAGCAAGTTCGGCTGCCGCGGCGCGCGGCCGCCCCAGCGGCCGGTCGAGCCAGTAGGATATCGGGCTGAGGGCACCGCGCTCGTCCACGGCGACGATGCGGCCCGATTTCAATTGGTCCACCGTCAATGGCGGACGCGCCAGCGCAATGCCGAGCCCGTGCGCGGCGGCGTCGAGCACGAGGTTGTAATCCTCGAAACGGCGGTCGTGCGGCCGCGGCCGATAGTCCATCTCCTGCGCCGCAAACCAGGCGCGCCACGCCGAAGCGTCGGAATCGTTGATCACCGGAAATTCGAGCAGCCGGGCCGGATCGCCGCGGCCGATCTCCCTGGCCAATTCCGGCGAGGCGACCGGGAACACATATTCTTCGAAAAGCTGCACCGAGATCCGGCCCGGAATGCGGCCGCGCCCGCAGCGGATCGACAGGTCGATGCCCTCGTCGGCAAGATCGCCCTGGCGGATGTCGACGTCGAGCACGATGCGCAGCTTGGACGGGTGGTTCTCCAGCGCCGCCATGCGCGGCATCAACCACAGCCCGCTGACCGAGGGGATCGAGGTCAGCCGCACCACCGCCGTGCCGCGCGGCTCGACCCAGCGATCCGAATTGCTGGCGATCAGGGCGAAGGCTTCGGTGGTGCGCAGATGCAGGCGATTGCCCTCGACGGTCAGCGAGACGCCGCGCGCGCCGCGATCGAAGACTTTCAGCCCAAGCCAGTTCTCGAGCTTGGCGATCTGCCGGCTGACGGCGCCATGGGTGATGTTGAGCTTCTCGGCCGCCGCCGAAAAGCTGCCTGCCCGCGCCGCGGCATCGAAGGCGCGCAGGGTTTCAAGCGGCAGCATCGAGTCTGAGCTGTGATCCATAGTCACAGGTGATACTCGATTTGTTCGTTTGTCAATCGACGCGCAATAGCGTTTCTCTACTTCATGGCATTGGATCGCGAGGACACCGAGATGAGCATCTATACCGGAACGTTGAATCCGACACAGCGTATGGATGCCACGGCGGCCATCGCGGTGGCGCTGACGGTGGTCGGCTGGGCCTCCGCCTTTCCGGCGATCCGCGCCGGCCTTGCCGCCTTCGGGCCGCTGGAACTCGGCGCGTTGCGCTTTGCCATCGCCGCGGTTCCGGCGGCGATCTTCCTCGCGGTCAAGCGGCCGGCGCTGCCCAGGCTCGACGAACTCTGGCGCTTTGCCTTCGGTGGTGCCGTCTTCGTCGCGCTCTACACGGTGATGCTCAATTTCGGCGAGCTGACTGTTTCGGCAGGTGCGGCCGGCTTCATCATCAATGTCAGCCCGATCTTCACTGCGATCATGGCCATGGCGCTGCTCGGCGAACGCTTCTCAGGCCTGGCCTGGGCCGGCACATTCCTGTCCTTCGCCGGTATCGGCATCATCGCCATGGGCGAGGGGCAGGGGCTGCATTTCAACAATGGTGCGCTGCTTGTCCTCGGCTCGGCGCTGTGCTCGGCCGTCAACACCATCGTTCAGAAGCCGCTGTTTGGTCGCCACCACCCGCTGACCATCTCGGCCTCGAACATGGTGCTTGGCGCGCTCTGCCTGTCGCCATTCCTGCCGAGCGGTCTGGCGCAGGCAGCGGTCGCCGATACCGCCGGGCTCGGCGCCGTCATCTTTCTCGGCATCGTGCCCAGTCTCATCGCCTACGCTGCCTGGGCAACAGCACTTTCCCGGCTGCCGGCGGCGCGCGCATCGAACTTCCTCTATCTGGTGTCGCCGGTGGCGACGCTGATCGGCTTCTTCTGGCTGGGCGAGGTGCCGACGCTGCTCGGCATAATCGGCGGGGCGCTGGCGCTGGGCGGCGTCATCGTGGTGAATTTGAGGAGGTGATTCAGAGAATTGAAGCTTTTTCCCGACTCAAACCATGGGCCGTTACTGACGACCATTGCGATGCAGACATGAGCCAGACCGGCGTCTATGTTGATTGCGTTTGCGAAGCGTGGCGAGGGGTCGACATGGGAATGCAGTTTATCTCCGCAATTTTTTTCTTGTTGCTGTTCAGCCAAAATGCCGTCGCGGGTTGGTATCAGATCGAAAACTACGAAGGTTTCATTGGGCCTAACCCAGTCCATCTGTCGCTGCAGAGGAATGACAGTTTCGGCAGCGGGATTACGGTCGAGGGGAGCTATTTCTACGACGCGAAGCAAAGCCCGATAGCAGTGTACGGCAAGATCAACGGCACCAGCGTATCCCTTTGCGAGATTGCGGACGACAAGGAATTCGACCGGGTGCTGGTCATGGGTTCGAAAACGCCCGTCGACACCGGTGGATGCCCATTTTCTCTCGACATTGGTGAAAGCGGCGCAACAGGAACCTGGAGCAAGGGTGCGGACAAACATCCCGTCACGCTCAAGAAAGTTGCGAGCCTGGACGATACCGGCGACGGGAAGATTGACGGAACCGTTGAGATCCCGTTCTGGGCGCAGACCGACACCGACAGGTTTTCAGGCATCTACGCGAAAACCGAAGCCGGAATTTGCATGCGAAAATTGCAAGTCATCGGCAAGCGAAGCAAGAAAGTCTATCAAGAGATCGAGTTCGATGACGACAATTGCGACGCGGGAATGCTGATGACGCCAATCTACATGAATGTTCAAAAACAGACGGAAAAAATCGCCGAGGTCATTTCAGTAAACTTTCGTGGCGGCGGCGCTGGCTATACAATGGACTATGTTTTCTCTCTTAAAACTAAGAAGTATCATCAATTGGCGAATTGAGCGGGTGCCTCGCTTGGCGTTGCCCAGGTAATGCTTACCGTCGCCCGAACAGCCTCTCGATATCCGCCAGCTTGAGCTCGATGTAGGTCGGGCGGCCGTGGTTGCAGGTGCCGGAGCCAGGCGTCGCCTCCATCTGCCGCAGCAGCGCGTTCATCTCTTCCGGTTTGAGCAGGCGGCCGGAACGTACCGAGCCGTGGCAGGCCATGGTCGCGGCTATCCTGTCCAGCCGCTCCTTCAGCGTGTCGACCGTGTCATTGTCGGCGATTTCGTCGGCGAGGTCGCGCACCAGCTGCTGGACGTTGGTCTCGCCGAGCATCGACGGCGTCTCGCGCACCGCAACGGCGCCTGGGCCGAAGCGCTCGATGCCGAGGCCGAAGCGGGCCAGCGTCTCGGAGTGCATGGCAAGCCGCTCGGCATCCTCTTCCGGCAGATCGACAATCTCGGGCAGCAGCAGCATCTGCGACGGCACCGCGCGTGAGTGGAGGGCGTTCTTCAAGGCCTCGTAGACCAGTCGCTCATGCGCCGCATGCTGGTCGACGATGACAAGCGAATCCCTGGTCTGGGCGACGATATAGTTCTCATGCACTTGCGCGCGCGCCGCGCCCAGGGCCGTGCCGAGCAGCGTCTCTGCCGCCTGATCCTGTCCGGCGCGCGCGTCGGCACTGTGCAGTGGGCCGGCGTCGAAGGCCGCCTGCTCGTCCTCGCCGAAGCCGCCATTTGCAGAGCCCATATCGAGCGGCCGCTGCGGCGAACGGGCAGGGTCGAACCCGGCAAAGCCCGATGCCCGATAGGCGGCCTCGTAGCTGCGGTGACCGTTGGCCGGCCCGCCATGCGCATAGGATGCCGCGCCCGGCCGGAACGCTGCCATCATGCCGGCGGCCCCGGTGGTGGCGGCGCGGATGCCGGCATGGGCCAGTGCTTCGCGGATGGCGCCGACGATCAGGCCGCGCACCAGCCCCGGATCGCGGAAGCGCACGTCGGCCTTGGCCGGATGGACGTTGACGTCGACGATCGCCGGATCGAGCGTCAGGAACAGCACGGTGACGGCATGGCGGTCGCGCGGCAGCACGTCGGCGAAGGCGCCGCGAATGGCGCCGGCGATCAATTTGTCACGCACCGGGCGGCCGTTGACATAGGCATATTGCTGCAGGGCGTTGGCGCGGGTGAAGGAGGGCACCGAGACATGGCCGGCGAGGTGCACGCCGTCCCGCACCGCGTCGATGGCGATCGCATTGTCGGGAAAGTCGGCGCCCATCACCTGTGCCACCCGGCGCAGCCGGCCTTCCGGGCTGTCCTCGGTCGCCGGCAGCTCCAGCGTCGAGCGGTCCGGGCCGGCCAGCGTGAAGCGCACGGCGGGAAAGGCGATGGCGATGCGCTTGACCACGTCGCCGATGGCCGAGCCTTCGGCGCGCTCACCCTTCATGAATTTGAGCCGCGCCGGCGTGGCGAAGAACAGGTCGCGCACCTCGACCGTGGTGCCGCGATTGGCCGCGGCGGGCCTGACGGCGGAGACGCGGCCGCCGTCGATGCCGATCTCGGCGGCGTTTTCGCTTGATGCGGTGCGCGAGCGGATCGACAGCCGCGCCACCGAGCCGATCGACGGCAAAGCCTCGCCGCGGAAGCCAAGCGAGCGGATGTCGTGAATGTTGTCGGCGAGCTTGGAGGTGCAATGGCGCGCAATCGCCAGCGCCAGTTCCTTTTCCGGAATGCCCGAGCCGTCGTCGCTGACGCGGATCAGGTTCAGCCCGCCACCAGCGGTGACGATCTCGACACGCGTGGCGCCGGCATCGAGCGCGTTCTCGACCAGTTCCTTGACCACGCTTGCCGGACGCTCGATGACTTCGCCGGCGGCGATCTGGTTGATCATCGTTTCGGAAAGCTGGCGGATGGACATGGAAGCACTATAGGCGGATTCGTGGCCGATGCGGGAGGGGGAGAATAGCGTTGATTGTTGCAAGGCAGGGAGACTGCTCCGTTGCGCTCCGTCCCACCCCCCTCTGGCCTGCCGGCCATCTCCCCCGCAAGGGGGAGATCGGATGTCGCCTCGGCCTCCGCCAGTCTCCAATGTCTCAAAGGTTGGCGGGACGCATGAACCGCCAATCTCCCCCCTTGCGGGGGAGATGGCCGGCAGGCCAGAGGGGGGTGCTGTCCCGCCACGATGTAGAGATAGGAATATTGTTGAAGTGAATGGGCTTGGCCCCCAATTGACTTAGTGGATTTAGTCGGGCGAAGGCCAAAATCTGAAGCGAATGGCCGTTGGAGGCGACATTTGGACGTCATCCTAGATTACTTAATGGTAAACTTCGCTCGATGGATACAGCGTCGAAAGAGTCGTATTGCAAGAGTAATTTTGTTCACTATTTGGACGATTATTTCGATATCGCTAACAGTTGTTCTGGTTTACCTCCTGTATATTCGAAATCTTACCATATAGATTATTGTTCAATCGTCGGGTCGTTCTCGAGGAAATCCACGCAGCTGACCGCGACCGTGCCTTCAACTCATGAGCTTGGGCAGCGCTGCCGCCAGTGCATCGACGGCAAGGCGGACTTTCATCGGCAGATGTGGCGTCTGCAGCCACAGCGCATGGGCGTCATAGAGAAACCTCGGCTGTTCCGGCAATAGCGGGACAAGTACGCCCGCCTGAATGCGCTGGCGAACCAGCCAGTATGGCAGCCAGGCGAGCCCCATGCCGGCGGCCGCGGCATCGGCGATGGCATCGAGATCGTCGAGCCGCAATCTGCCAGCGAGCCTGACCTCCGTCGCAGGCTGGCCATTGCGTGGAAACAGCCACGGCTGAACGGCACGCCCGGAACGGCGGTAGATGATCGCGTGATGGCTGCCGAGGTCATCTATCGCCTGCGGCTGGCCGTGCCTGTCGAGATAGGATGGCGACGCGCAGACGACCATGTGCTGGCGCGCGACGCGCCGCGCCATCACCCCGGCCTGGTCCTCCAGATCGCCCGTTCGGATGGCAAGGTCGCAGCCGTCCTCGGCGAGGTCGGCGAGGGCGTCGCTGAACGACAGGTCAAGTTCCAGCGCCGGATATTGCTGCGCAAGCCCGAACAGGATTGGGGCAACGCAGCGCCGGCCGAAATGCACCGGCATGAGGACGCGCAGCTTTCCGCGCGGTTCGGCAAGCTGGTCGGCGGCGAGTGCATCCGCGGCCTCCGCTTCGGCAAGCACCAGCCGGCAGCGTTCATAATAGGCGCGCCCGAAATCCGTCAGGCTTTGGCGGCGCGTGGTCCGGTTGATGAGGCGCACGCCCAGGCGCTCCTCGAGAAGCCGGACATGCTTGCCGACCATCGGCCCGGATAGATCGAGAGCCGCCGCCGCAGCCGCGAACGAGCCCAGGTCGACGGCTTTGACGAACACGGCCATGCTCGTAAGGCGATCCATATTCAAAACCCACAGTTTCCACTGATCTACTCAAGCGGCTATTTATCCGCCTGATTGCCGCTGGCATAGCACATTCAGTGCAAATATTTTGGAGTTGTGACCGATGGCGCGTGTCGTTCGTTTTTATGAGCTGGGTGGTCCCGAGGTTCTGCGCATCGAGAATGTCGACATGCCTGCGCCGGGACGAGGCGAGATCCAGATCCGTGTCAAGGCGTTGGGTCTGAACCGGGCCGAGGCGTTGCTGCGTTCAGGCAGATATATCCAAACCGCGCCGTTGCCTTCCGGTCTTGGGCTTGAGGCCGCTGGCCTCGTCGAAACGGTCGGCGAAGGCGTGGACGGGTTTGCGCCGGGCGATGCCGTCAGCATCGTGCCGCCAGTGTCGATGGCCCGCTGGCCTGCCTATGGTGAGATTGCCACATATCCCGCCGAGCTCGTCGTCAAGCATCCACCATCGCTGAGCTGGGAAGAGGCCGCCGCTGCGTGGATGCAATATCTCACCGCCTACGGGGCGCTGATCGACATTGCCAAACTCGGCAGGGAAGACTTTGTCGTTATCACTGCCGCGTCGAGCAGCGTCGGACTGGCGGCGATCCAGATTGCCAACCTGGTTGGCGCGACCCCGATCGCGGTCACACGGACATCTGCCAAGACGCGGGCTTTGCTTCAGTTCGGCGCGGCCCACGTCATCGCCTCGGCAGAGGTGGATCTGGAAGCCAGGTTGAAGGAAATCGCCGGCCCGGACGGCGTGCGCGTGGTGTTCGACGCGGTCGGCGGGCCGATCTTCGAGCCTCTGACGGCAGCGATGGCACTGGGTGGCATTCTCATCGAATATGGCGGCTTGAGCCCCGACCCGACACCTTTTCCGTTACCTGCAGTGCTAGGCAAGACGCTGACGCTGCGCGGCTATCTCGTCCACGAGATCGTGCGCGATCCGGCCCGGCTACAGGCCGCCAAGACATTCATCCTTGATGGACTGAAATCGGGTTCGCTGAAGCCCGCAATCGCTAGAACCTTTCCGTTTGATCAGATCGTCGAGGCGCATCGTTATCTCGAGTCGAGCGAACAATTCGGCAAGATCGTCGTGACGGTTTGACCGGGCATTGTGGGATAGCCTCACGCTTGCGCCGCCAGCCAGTCCCGCACCTTGCGGGCGTTGTCGCTGAGCTCGCGGTTCCTCGACCAGATGACATGAAAGCCCTTGCCGGTCGTCATTGTGTGGCCGGTGACGCGCACCAGCAGCCCTGATGCCAGCAGCCGCTCGGCGAGATGACCCCAGCCGAGCGCGATGCCTTGCCCTTCCATGACTGCCTGGATCACCAGCGCATAGTCGTTGATGCGCAAGCCACGCCCGGCATCGGCGATGTCGACACCGGCCGAGGCGAACCATTCGTCCCAGCTGGCGGCCTCGCGAAACGGCTCTTCGAGATGAATGAGACGATGCGATGGAAGGTCCTTCACGTTCGCCGGCAGCCCGAACCGGGCCACATAACTAACGCCGGCGACGGGGAATATCACTTCATCGGCCAGCGGCAGCGAATGATAATCCGGCCATTCCTTGGGCTCGCCGCCGCGGACGCCGAGCGGAATGTCTTCGGCGATGATGTCGAGATCGCGGTCCGCGGTCTGGATGCGCAGGTCGATGCCCGGCAGTTCGTCGCGAAACTGCTGCAGGCGCGGCATCATCCAGAACGAGGCGAATGCGGTCGAGGCGGCGAGCGTCACGTGAGCGCCGACGGCGATCTGGCGCAGATCTTCCGCCGACTTGCGGATGTGCGACAGGCCGAGCGAGACGTCGGCGTGAAAGCGATCGCCGGCCTCGGTAAGGCTGACTTGCCGGTGGCGGCGCTGGAAGAGTTTGGCGCCGAGCTGCTCCTCGAGCCCACGGATCGCATAGGAGACGGCAGCCTGCGTCATGCCGAGCTCCCGCCCGGCGGCGGTAAAGCTCGACAGCCGGCCGGCGGCCTCGAAAACGATCAGGCTGCCGGCCGAGGGCAGCAGATGGCGCAAGCTTCGCATAAGCTGAGCTTATACAAGAGATCAGGATTTTCCAGCGTCACAGCTGCATTTTGTCTGGCTAGATTGATCGAGACAGGAAGATGGAGCCTCCATGAACGCACCGGCCGTTGAAGTGAGCGAACATACCAATCGTCGCGCGGGTGGCCGCCTGGGGCGCAAGGCGCTGCGGGGAGCTCCCGTAGCGTCATTTCCGACCCTGGTTCGCAAGATTCCGGTGTATCAGATGGTCCCGGACGAGGCGGTGGAGCTCATCCACCAGGAGTCGCTCAGCATCCTCGAAGAGGTAGGATGCGAGTTCCGCGACGACGAGGCTATCGCAATGTGGAAGGCGGCGGGCGCCGATGTCTCCGAGACAAGGGTCCGGATCGACCGCGCCCTGCTGATGGACCTCGTCTCGAAGGTCCCGTCGGAGTTCACGCTCAATGCGAGGAATCCCCAGCGTTCCGTACGTGTGGGTGGCAACAACTCCATCTTCGTGCCGATGTACGGGGCGCCTTATGTGCGCGACCTCGACAACAACAGGCGCTACGGCACACTCGCCGACCTCAACAATTTCCACAAGCTCGCCTACATGGCGCCGGCGCTGCATTCGTCGAGCTCGATCATCTGCGAGCCGATGGAAATCGCGGTGCCGAAGCGTCACCTCCACATCATCCATTCCGCGCTGAAGCACTCCGACAAGCCGTTCATGGGCATCGTGACCTCCAAAGATCGAGCCGAAGACACGATGGCGATGGCAGGCATCGTGTTCGGCGAGGACTATGTCCGCGACAACCCGGTCCTGGTGGCGATCACCAACTGCAATTCGCCGCTGGTCTGGGATGCCACCATGCTGGACGCGATGAAAGTCTATGCGCGCCACAACCAGCCGCTGATCCTCGCGCCCTTCGCCCTTTGCGGCGCCTCGACTTCGGCCTCTGCAGTCGGTGCGGTCGCGCAGGTCAATGCCGAAGCGCTGGCGGGCGTCGCGTTCACACAGCTCTTGCGTCCGGGTTCGCCGCAGATCTACGGACAGTTCATGGTGACGGTCGACATGAAGACCGGCGCTCCCATGGGCGGCACGCCGGAGGCGGCCCAGATGATGTATCTCATGGGCGCGCTGGCGCGGAAGTATCGGCTGCCGTGGCGCACGTCCGGTTTCCATGTCGGTTCGAAGCTGAACGACGCCCAGGCGGGCTACGAGGCGAACATGCTGATGCATGCCGCCATCCTTGCCGGCGCCAACTACATCTGGCACTCCGCCGGTTGGCTCGAGGCCGGCCTGACCTGCGGCTATTCGAAATTTGCCACCGACTGCGAGCAGCTTGTCGGCTGGTACAAATATGCTGGCGGGCTGCCATTCGACGATTTCAAGGAGGCTATGGCGGCTATCCGCGAGGTCGGACCGCAGGGCCATTTCCTCGGCACCCAACACACGCTCCAGCATTTCGAGTCCGCCTTCTTCATACCGAGCATCATGGACTTCAATTCGTTCGAACAGTGGAAGGCGGAAGGAGCAAAGGACCACGACACCCGCGGCCGCGAGAAAGCGCGCAACATGCTCGCCGATTATGAGGAGCCGAAGCTCGATGAGGGCATCGCCGATGGTCTCAAAGATTTGATTGAGCGGCGCGAGGAGAAACTACCGGACAGCGTTAGTTGATAACGGGCGAAGACCCGATGGGAACCATAACGGAGGAAAAAATGACACTCTTCAGAAGCAATGGTGATCGCGTGCCGAGCGCCATCGAAGCGATGGCCAGCGAAGCGCGTGCAGGTCATGTGGATCGGCGCGAGTTTCTGGCTCTGGCAAGCGCTTTCGGCGCATCGACAGCTCTTGCTTACGGCATGATCGGTCTTGCTGTGCCGGAACAGGCTTTGGCTGAAGAGCCGAAGAAAGGCGGAACGCTGCATGTTTCGATGTCGGTGAAGGCACAAAAGGACCCGCGCACCTACGACTGGGTGGAACTTGCGAACATTTCACGCTGCTGGCTGGAGCCGCTTGTCCGCTACACCCGCCAGTTCACATTCGAGCCGGTTTTGCTCGAAAGCTGGGAGGTCAATGACGACGCCACCGAATATGTGCTGCATGTGCGCAAGGGCATCACCTGGACCAATGGTGATGCTTTCGGCGCCGATGATGTGGCCTACAATCTGACGCGCTGGTGCGAAAAGGCTGCCGCCGGCAATTCCATGGCCGCGCGCGTCGGTGCGCTGATCGACGCAAAAACCGGCAAGGCCAGGGATGGCGCGATCACCAAGGTCGACGACAACACGGTCAAGCTGAAGCTGAACGAACCGGACATCTCGCTGATCCCGAACTTCACCGATTATCCAGCGCTCGTGGTCCATCGCAACTTCGACGCCGACGGCGCCAATCCGATCGAGAAGCCGATCGGCACCGGGCCGTTCGAACTGGTGTCCTATTCGGTCGGCCAGAAAGCGGTCGTCAAGCGTCGGGAGACTGGCAAATGGTGGGGCGGTGAAGCGCTTCTCGACGGCGTCGAATTCATCGACTACGGAACCGATTTCAACGCGTCGATAAATGCATTCGACTCCGGCGAAATCGATCTCAACTTCGAGACGCCCGCCGACTTCATAGACATCCTCGACAAGATGGGGCTGGTAAAATCGGAGGTCGCGACAGCGACCACGCTCGTTGCCCGGACCAACGTCACGCACAAGCCCTACGACGACAAGCGCGTCCGCAACGCCCTGCAAATGGCCGTCGACAACCAGGCGGTGCTCGAACTTGGCTATGCCGGGCGAGGGACTGTTGGTGAAAACCATCACGTCAGCCCGATTCATCCGGAATACTTCGCGCTGCCCAAGAAGACACGTGACGCCGCGGGCGCCAAGAAGCTGATGGCCGAGGCCAAGCAGGCCGACTTCGAGCATGAACTGATCACCGTCGAGGACGATTGGCAAAAGAATACCGGCGACGCTATTGCCGGCCAGTTGCGCGACGCCGGGATCAAGGTGAAGCGCACCGTGCTGCCGGGTTCGACTTTCTGGAACGACTGGACCAAATATCCTTATTCCATGACCATTTGGTACATGCGCCCGCTTGGCGTCCAGGTGTTGGCGCTGGGCTATCGCACCGGCGAGGCCTGGAACGAAACCGGCTACTCGAATCCTGATTTCGACGCCAAGCTCAAGCAGGCTCTCTCGCTCATCGACGTGGAAAAGCGCCGCGAGGTCATGAAGGACATCGAGCAGATCCTCCAGGATTCGGGCGTCATCATTCAGCCGTTTTGGCAGAAGCTGTTCAGCCACATGAACGAGAAGGTGAAGAACTACGCTGTCCACCAAACCTTCGAGATGGATCTCCAGAACGTCTGGCTGAACGCCTGAGTTGCCAGCAGAGGACGCGTTGCAGGATTTCATGGACCGCAAGAAAGCCGACAGGCAAGATGCGTGGTACTGATAGCTTCCGTCAGTGAACAATCGGGGACACGCATGAAACTGCCACTTTTTGTTGCCGCGCTTTCGATGGCCTTGCCGGCGGCCGCGTTTGCCGGCCCTGCTGCCAACGCCGTGAAGTTCTTCTATGTCCCGTCGGTCAAATTCGAGGCCGATGCGCAATATCGCGACCGCTTCACCGCGCCGGTGACGAAACTGTTCGAACTGAACGACAACGCGGCAAAGAACCATCCGGATGAAGTTCCCTGCATCGACTTCGCCCCTGGTCTCGATGCGCAGGACTATGACGAGAAGACCGTGGCCAAGACGCTGACGCTGGCCGAAACGCTGGATGGCGACAGCGCCGAGGTGACGGCGAGGTTCAGCCTTTTCCCGGAAGGCGATGATTCCAAACGCGAAATGGTCTGGTCACTCAGGAAGATCGATGGCCAGTGGAAGGTCGCCGACATCACCTCGAAGACCAGCGGCTGGACGCTGAGTGCGCTCGAATGTCTGGCCGGGCAGACCCCGGAGTGATGCCGTGCTCCGCTGCCGTCCCTGGGTTCTGGCGACTGCGTGCCTGCTGGCCGGATTTAGCAGCGCCGCCGCTCAGGGCCTGTTGGGCGCGCCGCCCGCAGACGCGCCGGCCGACAACGCGGCACCTCCGCCGGCAGAGTCGCCGGCAGAAAACGCACCGGCCGCACCCGTGCAGCCGGGCTCGCCGACGGCGGTGGTGAAGCCGTTCTACGAGCATGCCAGGCTCGAGGTCGATCCGGCTCAGCGGGGCCATTTCACCGATCCGGCAAAGTCGGTGCTGGACAAGAGCGACGCGCTGCGGAAGTCGGGGCAGGGCGAGTGCCTCGATCCCAACATGGCGCTCGACAATGCCGAATACGACGAGGCGGAGATCGACAAGAGCCTGAAGACCATCGAAGCGGTCAAGGGCGACCAGGCCAAGGTCGTTGTCGCTTTCGTCGCCTCCGGCAATCCGCACCGGCTGGAATGGAAGCTCAAAAAGGTCGACGGCGACTGGAAGATATCGGACCTGCTCTCGGTGACAGGCGAATGGGCGCTCAGCCAATACCAGTGTGAGTGAGAACGGAACCGATGAAGATCAGCAACATCCGCGTCACCCACGTCAACGTCCCGCTCGATGCTCCGTTCTGGTGGACGGCTGGTCTCTACGGCGGCGCCTCGAAATCGATCATCGAGGTCGAGACGGACGAAGGCGTGGTCGGACTGGGCGAGGCGCCATGGTGGCATTTCGGCGAGGTGATCAAGGCCGAGATCGCGCCGGCGCTGATTGGCGCCGATCCGCTCGACATCGCCGACTGCGAGGCGCGCTGTGTGCCGCCCTGGCAGATCACCGCCAACACCGGCGAGAACGCAGCCACGGTGGCGTTCGGCGCCATCGAACTGGCGCTCTGGGATATAAGAGGCAAGGTCTTCGGCATGCCGCTCTATAAGCTGCTCGGCGGCGCGGTGCGCAAGGACATTCCGTTTTCGGAATATTTCGCCTTTCGCCCCGCTCAAGGCGGAGCCGGCGGCGAGATGACCGCCGAAGCGATCGTCGACTATTGTCTCGGCATGCGAGAACAGCACGGCTCGACGATCTTCGAGGGCAAGCTGATCATGGGCGATCCCGAGCTCGAGATCAGGACAGTGCGCATGCTGCGCGAGGCGCTTGGCGATAAGGCGCAGATCAAACTCGATTCCAACATGCAGTGGTCGCTGACCACAGCGCGCTGGGTACTGCGCGAGATCGAGCCGTTCAACATCCGCAATTACGAGGATCCGGTCGCGACCTTCGAGGAGATGGCAGCGCTGCGCCAGCATTCGCGCATTCCGTTCTCCACGCACATCCCGGATCTCAGACGGGCAGTCGCGCTCGGTGCGCCGGATTACTTCGTCTGCAATTTCGCAGCACTCGGCGGATTGTCGAAAACTCTGAAATTCATCGCCGCCTGTGAGGCGATGGGCAAGGGGTTCTGGTGCTATTCGAACGATCTCGGCATCATGACATCGGCTTATCTGCACGTCGTGGCGGCGACACCGTGGATCACCGAAGCATCGCAGTCGCTGTTTCGCTGGCAGATCGGCGATGTCATCAAGGACGGTCCTTTCCGCCAGACGGGCAATACGGTGCGCGTGCCGGAGGGTGACGGGCTGGGCGTCGAACTCGATCCGGCTGCGATGAAACGCTGGGCGGGCCACTTCGCCGAACACGGGCCGATGGGCCATTTCAGCGACCCGAACAATCCCGGCCGCTACCGGCGGCTCCCGCTCAACTGATGCAACGTATTTTCCTCAGAAACTCAGGCTCACCCGCGCCCGCGATAGGGGGCGACGCCGGTGTCGGGCAGCCACACACCTTTCGGCGGGGCGCCCGTCTGCCAGAACACGTCGATCGGAATGCCGCCGCGCGGATACCAGTAGCCGCCGATGCGCAACCACAATGGCTTGGTCGCGGCGATGATGCGGCGGCCGATCATGACGGTGCATTCTTCGTGGAACGCGCCATGGTTGCGAAACGAGGTCATGAACAGCTTGAGCGACTTCGATTCCACCAGCAGCGCATCGGGTGCGTAGTCGACGACGATATGGGCGAAGTCCGGCTGGCCGGTGACCGGGCAGAGCGAAGTGAATTCCGGGCAGGTGAAGCGAACGATGGCCGGCGGGCCGTCGCCGCGCGAAAATGGCATGGTTTCCAGGACTGCCGCTTCAGGGCTCTGTGGCGCCTCGACGTTGGTGCCGAGCTGGGTGAGGTTTTTCGTATCGGTCATGAGCAGGTTCCTTGCTGCATGTCGCCCAAAACTGCGCAGCGATTTTGGGATAGCGACATGCGTAAAAACAAAAATTTGCCGCTCATTAGCACAATTTGAAACAGCAGGAAGACGATGACTAGCAACGACCCGCTCCTCCAGCCCTATCAGCTCAAGCATCTGACGCTGAAGAACCGGGTGATGTCGACCAGCCATGAGCCGGCCTATTCTGAGGACGGCATGCCAAAGGAGCGGTACCGGCTCTACCATGCCGAAAAGGCCAAGGGCGGCATGGCGCTGACCATGACCGCCGGCTCGGCGATCGTCTCGCGCGACAGCCCGGCCGCCTTCGGCAATCTGCATGTCTATGACGACCGCATCGTGCCGTGGCTCGCCGAGCTTACCGATGCCTGCCACGAGCATGACTGCAAGGTGATGATCCAGATCACCCATCTCGGCCGCCGCACCGGCTGGAACAAGGCCGACTGGCTGCCGGTGCTGTCGGCTTCGCCGGTGCGCGAACCGGCGCATCGCGCCTTTCCCAAGATTATCGAGGACTGGGATATCGAGCGCATCGTCGCCGACTACGCGGCGGCCGCCCAGCGCTGCCAGGCTGCCGGCCTCGACGGCATCGAATTCGAGGCCTACGGCCACCTGATGGACGGCTTCTGGTCGCCGGCCACCAACCAGCGCGACGACGATTTCGGCGGCTCGCTCGACAACCGGCTGCGCTTCACCGGAATGGTGCTCGATGCGGTGCGTGCCGCGGTCGGCGAAAAGTTCGTCGTCGGCATCCGCATGGTCGCCGACGAGGATTTCGAGAAAGGCCTGTCGAAACAGGAAGGCGTCGAAATCGCCAGGCGGCTGGCCGGCTCCGGCAAGGTCGATTTCCTCAACATCATCCGTGGCTCGATCGAGACTGATGCCGCGCTGACAAAAGTCATTCCGGTGACCGGCATGCGGTCGTCGCCGCATCTCGACTTCGCCGGCGAGGTGAGGGCGGCGACGAAATTCCCGACCTTCCATGCTGCGCGGATTTCCGACGTCGCCACCGCGCGTTACGCCATCGCCACCGGCAAGCTCGACATGGTCGGCATGACGCGCGCCCACATTGCCGACCCGCACATCGTCAGGAAGGTGATGGAGGGCCGCGAGCACGAGATCCGCCCTTGCGTCGGTGCAACCTACTGCCTCGACCGCATCTATGAGGGCGGTGAGGCGCTGTGCATCCACAATGCGGCAACGGGCCGCGAGGCGTCGATACCGCACATTATTCCGAAAACCGCGGGACCGAAGCGAAAGGTGGTCGTGGTCGGCGCCGGCGCCGGCGGGCTGGAGGCAGCGCGGGTCGCCGCCGAGCGCGGGCACCAGGTAGCGGTGCTGGAAGCATCGAGCCAGGCCGGCGGCCAGGTGCGGCTGGCAACGCAGAATCCCCGCCGCAAGGAATTGATCGGCATCATCGACTGGCGTCTGGCCGAGCTGGACCGGCTCGGCGTCGAGATCCGCTACGACACCTGGGCGGAGAAGGACGACGTGCTGGCGCTGTCGCCGGACGTGGTGGTGATCGCCACCGGCGGCCTGCCGCAGAACCCGCCTCTGACTGCGGGCGACGATCTCGTCACCTCGAGCTGGGACATCATGGCCGGCAGCGTCAAGCCGGCCGAGAACGTGCTGCTCTATGACGACAATGGCGGCCATCAGGGCATGGGTGCTGCCGAACTGATCGCCAACAGCGGCGCCAGGCTGGAGCTGGTTTCACCAGAGCGCTTCTTCGCGCCGGAAATGGGCGGCATGAACCATGTGCCTTACATGCGCGCCTTCCAGGAAAAGGGTGTCACGGTGACCATCAACACACGGCTGCGTTCGGTGCGGCGCGAGGGCAACCAGCTGATCGCCGAGCTCGCCTCCGACTTCGCTGATGGCTGGCGCGGAGAGCGCCGCGTCGACCAGGTGGTGGTCGAGCACGGCACGCTGCCGCTCGACGATCTCTATCTGGCGCTGAAGCCGCTGTCGAAGAACGCCGGCGCGATCGACTACGAAAAGCTGGTCAATGGCGGCGACATCTTTCCCGTGCGCAATCCTCACGCCGGTTTCGTGCTCTTCCGCATCGGCGATGCAGTAGCCTCGCGCAACATCCACGCCGCCATCTATGACGGCATCAGGTTCGGCTTGCGAATCTGAGGAATATTTTGGATTGATTGGTGGCGCGCAGCCGAACCTCCGTACGGAGAGCCACCACGGTACTTCGGCTCGTTCTGCGCGCCGCGCACGCCGCCGGCTTGCGGCCGGACACCGTACGATCTTGCGATTGCGGCAGGCCGCTCAAAACATCCTGGCGGTAGCCATGCAGAACACGGTGATGAGCAGCAGCCCGCCGGCGATGCGTTCGCCTTTTGTCATCTTCGCGCGCAACTGGGTTTGCGTCGCCGCATCAGCGCCGGCCAACTGCCTGCTGGCGGAACCCACCAGTGCGCCCTGGACCCCGGCGGCAATCAAGGCAGTCAAGATGCCCAGCGCCAGGACCTTCTCCATCGAGCCGAAGGAGCCGTTGTGGAAGAAATACCAGAGCAGCAAACCCGTGAGGAAAACCACGCCGGCCGCGCCCATTTGCGGCCGGAAGAAACGTTCCGCCCGGATCTCCGGTTCGCGGGCAACCGCGATGGTGGTGCCGGCCCAGAACACACCCGCCATGACGTGAAGGCCGAGGACGATGATGTAGACATATTGCATGACCGCATTTCCTCTCTTGCCCACCGCTAACCATATGGATAGATATCAAATGATTAGATGTCAACGCATAAGCTCGAGCCGGTTCCATAGGCTTTGCCCTTGTTCTAGTGTCGGATCATGACGCCCTTTGACCGCCCGCCGATCGGGATGAATCTCGCCCGCACCGCCAAGCTGGTCGCGCAGGCTTTCGACGCTGCCCTGGTCGAGGCGGGGGGCACGCTGCCGGTCTGGGTGACTTTGCTGTCGGTCAAGTCGCGGGAGCTGGCCAACCAACGCGAGCTCGCCGGCATGATCGGTATTCGGGGCGCAACACTGACCCATCATCTCAACGCCATGGAGACGCAAGGCCTGCTGATACGGCGCCGCGATCCCGAAAATCGCCGGGTTCACCAGGTGGAGCTGACCCAAGCCGGAGAAGCGCTGTTCCTGAAATTGCGCACCGCCGCGTTAGCCTTCGACAAGCGGCTGCGGAAGGGATTATCCGACGACAGGTTGGCGGAGTTTGCACAGGTGCTGGCCGCGCTGCGGGCCAATGTCGAAGGTTAGAATTAGGCTAGGAAAACGCTATGCGCGAAATTTCGCTGAAGGATGCCAGGACTACACTCTCGGCGCTGCTCGATCAGGTCGTCGCGGGAGAACCGGCGGCCATCACGCGGCGCGGCCGCAAGCAGGCGGTCATTTTGTCATTTCAGGACTACGAAAAACTGGCGCGTGTGCCCAACATTGGACAATTGCTGGCAGCATTTCCCGGTGATGAGGATGACCTTCCGCCTCGGCTCATCAGGTCGGTTCGCAAGCCCGAACCATGACGGATCTACGCCCGGCTGCCCTGCAGCACCGTCAGCCTGGCCTTCTTGGGCGCCCGGGCCACCAGCCATTCGCGCACCCTGTCCGGTGGCATCGGGAAAGCGATGGAATAGCCTTGCACCTGGTCGCAGCCGATCGCCATCAGCGAGTCGAGCTCGGCTTCGGTTTCGGCGCCCTCGGCGACGATCGAGATGCCGAGACCGCGGGCGAGCTCGGTGAGGGCACGCACGATCTTGGTGTTGCCGCTGTTCTCGTTGATGTTCTGGACGAAACGGCGATCGATCTTCAGCCGGTCGATCTCGTTTGGATTGACATGGCTGAGCGATGCGTAGCCGGTGCCGAAATCATCGAGCTCAAGATGGATGCCGGCGGCGCGGATGTGCCGCAGCTTTGCCGCGATACCGGTCTTCTCGTCATCGAGAATAACGGATTCGACGATCTCCAGCGATAGTTTGTGCGCGGGCAGGCCAGCCCTCTCCAGCGTACCGAACAGGAAGACTTCGAAATCTGTCTCGCGCAGCTCCGAGCCGGACACATTGACGGCGATCCGTCCGAAGGCGATGCCTGCGCGGTTCCATTCGGCTGCTTCGTCGATCGCCTTGGCAATAACGATGCGGCCGATCTCGGGCATCAAGCCGCATTTTTCTGCGATCGGAATGAACTCGCCCGGCGCGATCATGCCGCGCTCGGCATGCCTCCAGCGAACCAAAGCCTCGATGCCACTGATAGCGCCATCCGACAGCGACACCTGCGGCTGGAAATAGACTTCGAACGCCTTCTCAGAGATGGCGATCCTGATGTCGAGTTCGAGCTGCTTGCGATTATCAAGTTCGCGCCTCAGCTCATCGGAGAAGAACGACAAACTGCCGCCGCCCTGCCTCTTGGCTGAATAGAGTGCCAGATCGGCATGGACGAGCAGGTCCTGCGCATTGTCGGCGTCGACGGGGTAGACCGCAATCCCGGCACTTACGCCTGGATGGATCGTCGTGCCTTGGAAGATGACCGGCTCATTGAGTTTGGCCAGCATGCGTCTGGCGACGATATCGATGTCCGCGGTGCTGCCGGCGTCGTTGAGGACGACAACGAATTCGTCGCCTCCGAGACGCACGTTGAGATCCGACGTCCGGCAGGAATCGCGCATGCGCTGCGCGGCCACCACCAGCACATAATCGCCAGCGGCGTGGCCGAGCGTGTCGTTGATCTGCTTGAACCGGTCGAGGTCGAACTGCACTACGGCGACCCGCTCACGCCTTCGCTGCGCACCACTGATGAACGTATCGAAATGGTCGGTCAGGAAGGTACGGTTGTGCAGGCCGGTCAGCCCGTCATGCACGGCAATGAAGGCCATGGAATTGCGTGCATCGACCAGCTCGCGCGTCCGGCGCAAGATGGCATTCGACATCGGCCGGAAAATGAAAAGTGCCACCAGCAGGATGACGCCGATGGTCGAATGGAACAATGTGCGATGAAGATCGAGGAGCCTTTCGGAGCGCTGGTCCGCGTAGGCGCTGATGCGCTGGCCGAGTGCTGCGTAGCCCGACAATGTTGCGTTGGCAACGGAAGCGTCCAGATTAACGCGCTCCTCTCCGCCCTTGTAGCCGCCGCTGCCGGTCGTGTTGAGCCGCGATTCGAATGAAGAGATCAGACGCTCGCCGTTGGCGATAAGCCCGACCGAGAAATAGTCGAGATGGTACGGCTTGGCGAAAAGCACGCTCTCGATCGATTTCGGATCGAATCTTGCCGGCGACACCGGATCGGCGGCGGTCCGCTCGAGCAGCAGATCGTAGTTCTTCTCGAACTCCACTGTCGCTTGCTTGAGCGCGCTAACCAGGGCGTGCTGTTGATCGCGCGAGGCGCTGCCTGTTGCGCCGGCAAGGAAGACGATGCGCTGCGACAGGGCTTTTTGTGTGCTGACGATATCGAGCAGCGCCTGATTGTGCCGTTGGGTCGCCATCACCTGTTGCAGCAGGATGAAGGACGCCACTACCATGGCGGCTATGATCAGCAGAGCCAGCCAGTAGCCGGACTTGATCAGGAGTATAAGCCTGCCCGAAACGGCGTGCACCGGCTGCTGCGACATTTTCCGAGTCGGCCCTCTCGCCAACGAATTCTTGTGCGACAACCTTTGGCTTCAAAGTGTTAACAGCTTTGGGATGGCAACAGGCCGGCGGCGACGACGGTGGCGGGAAACCCGCAAAGTGGTTATTGCAATCTTTCGCGGCGCCTCTGCATTTGAACATCGTGGCCTCTGCCGTGCCATTGCCGCCACCGAAGCGGTCGCTTTTGCGATGGATTTTTCGTCCGCGCGGCGCGACAGTCCTCATCGATCTCAACAGGGCCTGATCATGACCGAAGCATTCCTTTCCCACATCGACAGCGAGCTTGAAGGACTGAAATCGGCAGGTCTCTACAAATCCGAGCGGGTGATAACCTCGACCCAATCGGCCGAGATCGAGGTGGGCGGCGAGAAGGTGCTGAATTTCTGCGCCAATAATTATCTCGGCCTCGCCGACAGCGCCGAACTGCGGGAAGCAGCCAAGCAGGCGCTCGACCGTTACGGCTACGGCATGGCGTCGGTGCGCTTCATCTGCGGCACGCAGGAAGAACACAAGCAGCTCGAGGCGACCATTTCTGATTTCCTCGGCATGGAGGACACTATCCTCTACGGCTCCTGCTTCGATGCTAATGGCGGCCTGTTCGAGACGCTGCTCGGCGAGGAGGATGCGGTCATCTCCGATGCGCTGAACCACGCCTCGATCATCGACGGCGTGCGGCTGTCGAAGGCAAAGCGCTTCCGCTACGCCAACAACGACATGGCCGATCTGGAGGCGCGGTTGAAAGACGCGAGCGACTGCCGGTTCCGGCTGATCGCCACCGACGGCGTGTTCTCGATGGATGGCACCATCGCCAATCTGAAGGGCGTCTGCGACCTCGCCGACAAATACGATGCGATGGTGATGGTCGACGACAGCCATGCAGTTGGTTTCGTCGGCAGGAATGGCCGTGGCTCGGCCGAACATTGTGGCGTCGAGGGCAGGGTGGACATCATCACCGGTACGCTCGGCAAGGCATTGGGCGGAGCGTCGGGCGGCTACACGTCGGGCAGGAAGCCGGTGGTCGACTGGCTGCGCCAGCGCTCGCGGCCCTATCTTTTTTCCAACACGCTGATGCCGGCGATCGCCGGCGCCTCGATAAAGGTCTTCGAACTGATCAAAGTCGGGGATGGATTGCGGAAGAGGCTCTACGACAATGCCGGGCATTTCCGGTCCGAGATGGGCAAGCTCGGCTTCACCCTGGCCGGCGCTGACCACCCGATCATCCCCGTGATGCTTGGCGATGCGACGCTGGCGCAGGAGATGGCGGCGCGGATGCTGAAGCGCGGCATCTATGTCATCGGCTTCTCGTTCCCGGTGGTGCCGAAGGGCCAGGCGCGCATCCGCACGCAGATGTCGGCCGCCCATTCCAGCGCAGACATCGATCGCGCGGTTGAGGCGTTCGCCGCAGTCGGTCGGGAACTCGGCGTGATTTCCTGAACGGCCGGAACCGAAAAGCGATTCCGGATCAAGAGGTTCAAGCGACTAAGGTTCTGGGGAACAAAAGAATGTCGAACATGATGAAGGCGCTGGTCAAGGCCAAGGCCGAGCCGGGCATCTGGATGGAAGAAGTGCCGGTGCCGGAGATCGGCCCCAACGACGTGCTGATCAAGATCAGGAAGACGGCGATCTGCGGCACCGACGTCCACATCTATAATTGGGACCAGTGGGCGCAAAAGACCGTGCCGGTGCCGATGGTTACCGGCCACGAATTTGTCGGAACCGTCGCCGATTTCGGTGCGGCGGTGACCGAGTACAAACTCGGCCAGCGCGTTTCCGGCGAAGGCCATATCGTTTGCGGCCATTGCCGCAACTGCCGGGCGGGCAGGGGGCATTTGTGCCGCAACACGCTCGGCGTCGGCGTCAACCGGCCGGGCGCCTTTGGCGAATACCTGGCGATCCCGCAGCACAATGTGGTGCCGATCCCCGACGACGTGCCCGACGAGATCGCGGCGATCTTCGATCCCTTAGGCAATGCTGTTCACACCGCATTGTCCTTTGATCTCGTCGGCGAGGACGTGCTGGTCACCGGCGCCGGGCCTATCGGCATCATGGGTGCACTGGTGGCGCAGTGCGTCGGCGCGCGAAAAGTGGTCATCACCGATATCAACCCGGTGCGCCTGGCACTGGCGAAAAAGCTTGGCGTTCAGCATGTCGTCGACGCATCGAAGGAAAAGCTGCGCGACGTGATGCCGGCGCTTGGCATGACCGAGGGCTTTGACGTCGGCCTCGAAATGTCGGGCGCAGCCCCTGCCTTCCGCGACATGATCGACACCATGAACAATGGCGGCAAGATCGCCATTCTCGGCATCGCGCCGACCGGCTTCGAAATCGACTGGAACAAGGTCATCTTCAAGATGCTGCATCTGAAGGGCATCTACGGCCGCGAGATGTTCGAGACCTGGTACAAGATGATTGCGCTGGTGCAGGGTCCTCTCGATGTCAGCGGCCTGATCACCCACCGCATCGGCATCGACGACTATGTTTCCGGCTTCGAAGCGATGAAGAGCGGCAATTCCGGCAAGGTGGTGATGGACTGGTAGGCGATCAGAAATGTTGGCGGGACAGCACCCCCCTCTGGCCTGCCGGCCATCTCCCCCTCAAGGGGGGAGATTGGCAGCTTCGCCGACATCGCTCTTCTTTGGAGATTGGCGAAAGCCGAAGCGACGTCCAATCTCCCCCCTTGAGGGGGAGATGTCCGGCAGGACAGAGGGGGTGTGTTAGCAGCTTTCACAGCTCCTTTCGTCGATCCGGCAACGCCATCTCCAGGGCCGCCACTCCGCTGACAACGGCCGCTCGCTGTTCCGTGCTCAGCCTCGCAAGCAATTCCAGCTCGAACGCTTTAGCCAGCGGCACCATCTCGCGATAGGCGACAAGGCCAGCTCGGGTCAGCGTCAGATGCTCGACCCGCCTGTCTTTTCCATCCGGTGTGCGAGTGAGCCAGCGGCGCCGTTCGAGCTCGGCGACGGCTCGCGAAACCTTGGTCTTGTGCATGGCCGACTGCTCGCCGAGTTCCGTCGCGGTCATGGTGCCGTGCTGGCCGAGCCCGGCCAGCGTGCGCCATTCGGGTCGGGTCAGGCCGTGACGGTCCTTGTATATCCTGGAGAATTCCCGGCTGACGGCATCGGCGAGACGGTAGAGCCGGTAGGGCAGGAAGCTTTCGAGTTCCAGGACGTCCATGATTTTGTATCCCGGCAGACGCCGTGGTTGATAGTTACATTTTCAATGGTTACAGATGAAACCAGTTTGGTCAATGCTTGAGTGCCGCAGCCATCGGAGGCGAGGAGCGCGCTCTGTCAGTATCCAGGGAGGATGCCATGGCCTATTCCTACATGCCGGGTTTCGGCAACGACTTCGAGACCGAGACTTTGCCGGGCTCGCTGCCGCAAGGACGCAACTCGCCGCAGCGGCCGGCCTACGGCCTCTACGCCGAGCAGCTTTCGGGCTCTCCTTTCACTGCGCCGCGCGGCACCAATGAGCGCTCCTGGCTTTATCGGATAAGGCCGAGCGTCAGGCATACCGGTCGCTTCAAAGCGGCGAATTATCCGCTGTGGAAAAGCGCGCCGAACGTCGGCGACCACCAGCTCGCTCTCGGCCAGTATCGCTGGAGCCCCGTGCCGATGCCGAAAGAGCCGACAGACTTCATCGCCGGCATGCGCTCGATCACCACCGCCGGCGACGTGCTCGGCCAGACCGGCATGGCGGCACATGTCTATGTCGCCAACCGTTCGATGGCCGACGACCATTTCTTCAACGCCGATGGCGAGTTGCTGGTCGTGCCGCAGGTTGGAGCCTTGCGCTTCGTCACCGAGATGGGCGTCATCGAACTCAGGCCGGGCGAGATCGCCGTGCTGCCGCGCGGCCTGGTGTTCAAGGTCGAACTGGTGGATCCGCAAGTGCGTGGCTATGTCTGCGAGAATTACGGCGCCAAGCTGACGCTGCCGGATCGCGGCCCGATTGGCGCCAACTGCCTGGCCAATCCGCGCGATTTCAAGACGCCCTGTGCCTGGTTCGAGGACAAGGAAACACCCTTCCGGCTGATCGCGAAATGGTGTGGCCAGTTCCATGTCACCGAGATCGATCATTCGCCGCTGGATGTGGTGGCGTGGCACGGCAATTATTCGCCCTACAAATATGATCTTGCGACCTTTTCGCCGGTCGGCGCGATCTTGTTCGATCATCCTGACCCATCGATCTTCACCGTGCTGACCGCGCCGAGCGGCGAGGAAGGCACCGCCAATATCGATTTCGTCATCTTCCCGCCGCGCTGGCTTGTGGCGGAAAACACTTTCCGGCCGCCGTGGTATCACCGCAACATCATGAGCGAGTTCATGGGCCTGATCCATGGTCAGTACGATGCCAAGGAAGAGGGCTTTGTGCCCGGCGGCATCAGCCTGCACAACATGATGCTGGCCCACGGACCCGATGCGCCTGGCTTCGAAAAGGCCTCGCGCGCGGAGCTGAAACCGGTCAAGCTCGCCAACACCATGGCCTTCATGTTCGAGACACGCTTCCCGCAGATGGTGACCCGCTATGGCGCCGAGCTCGAAACCCGGCAGGACAATTATATCGACTGCTGGGCCGATCTGAAGAAACGCTTCAACGGCACGCCCGAGGGCGACTGGTCTTGAGCGCCGTCGCATGATGGATCGTCTGGTGCTTCTTGGCTCGAAGGGTGGTCCGGCGCTCCGGCCGGGCGGACCGTGGCCGAGTTCATCGCTGCTGGAGATTGGCGGCCGCACCCTCGTCGTCGATTGCGGGCTGGGCGTAACGCGCGGGCTGACCGATGCCGGCGTCAGTCTGAAGGCGCTTGACCTGATCTTCATCACGCATTTGCATTCAGACCATGTGCTGGAACTCGGACCGTTGATCCACACCGCATGGACGGCCGGCCTGGGGACAAAGGTCACCGTATTCGGCCCGCCCGGCATCGGCTACTACTGGCAGCGCTTTTGCCAGGCGATGGAGTTCGACATCGAGATCCGCATCGCCGACGAAGGGCGGCCGGATCTCCGCGACCTGGTCTCGATTGTCGAGTTTGGTGAAGGGCAGGTGGCGGAAGAGCGCGGTCTCAAAATATCGGCCTTGCGTGTCGACCACCCGCCGGTGACGGACTGCTTTGCGCTGCGCTTCGAGCAAGCCGGGCAAAGCATCGTCTTCTCGTCCGATACGGCGTTCTTTCCGCCATTGTCGGATTTCGCCGAAGGCGCCGACGTCCTGGTCCACGAGGCCATGCTGGAAGAGGGCATCGAGCGGTTGGTCGCGAAGACCGGCAACGGTGCAAGACTGAGGGAACACCTGCTTGCCAGCCACAGCTTTGCCGAGGAAGCGGGCCGCATCGCCAGCGATGCAGGCGTCAAAAGACTGGTCCTCAACCATCTCATTCCCGCCGACGATCCCGAGATCGGCGAGGCCGACTGGATTGCCGCCGTCAGGAAAACATGGGCCGGCGACTTGACGATCGCCCGCGACGGCCTTGTTGTGGGGCTGGAGCATGATCTCGAAAAGTGGAAACCGGTTTTCGGAAGAGATCATGCCTAGAACAAAAAATCAAAGCAGCACCAAAGCTGCGCCAGGAGAGGAAACCGCATGAAGCTTGCCACCTTGAAGGACGGGACGCGCGACGGAAAACTCGTCGTCGTCTCGCGCGACCTGACGCGGTTTACCGATGCGTCGTTCCTGGTGCGGACGCTGCAGGCCGCGCTCGATGACTGGCGTCGGATCGCGCCGCATCTCACCGCCATGGCCGAATCGCTGGAGAACAATGCGGTGCCGTCGGCTCGCTTTCACGAGCACGACGCCCATTCGCCGCTGCCGCGCGCCTACCAATGGGCCGACGGCTCGGCCTATGTGAACCATGTCGAGCTGGTGCGGAAGGCGCGCGGCGCCGAGATGCCGGCAAGCTTCTGGACCGATCCGCTGATCTACCAGGGCGGTTCGGACGCCTTCCTCGCACCGCGCGACCCAATCCGCATGATCGACGAGACCCTTGGCATCGACCTGGAAGGCGAGGTCGCCGTCATTGTCGACGACGTGCCGATGGGCGCTGGCCTCGACGAGGCGCGGGCAGCGATCCGGCTGGTCATGCTGGTCAACGACGTGACGCTGCGCGGCCTGACCGGACCCGAGCTTGCCAAGGGGTTCGGCTTCTTCCAGTCGAAACCGTCATCAGCCTTTTCGCCGGTTGCGGTGACGCCGGACGAACTGGGCGATGCCTGGGACGGCGGCAAGGTCAGCCTGCCGCTGCTGGTCGATCTCAACGGCAAACCGTTCGGCCGGGCGAACGCCGGCATCGACATGACCTTCGACTTTCCGGCGCTGATTGCCCATGCCGCAAAAACGCGGCCGCTGGCCGCCGGCACCATCGTCGGTTCGGGCACCGTCTCCAACAAGCTCGATGGCGGGCCGGGCAAGCCTGTCTCGGCGGGCGGCGCCGGCTATTCCTGTATCGCCGAGTTGCGTATGATCGAGACCATCGAAGCCGGCGAACCGAAGACGCCGTTTCTGCGCTTTGGCGATACCGTGCGCATCGAGATGAAGGACAGGGGCGGGCATTCGATCTTCGGCGCCATCGAGCAGAAGGTCGAGAAATACGAGGGGGCAAGAGAATGACAGGCGAGACATTCTATCTCCTGTGCGGTGTCTGGGCCCTTGTCATGCTGGCGATCTTCATCCAGGCGATCCGGCTGAGCTATCGCATCGAGGCGCGCTCGCCCGGCCTGACCAACCGCAGCGGCTTTCCGCGCAAGGCGATGATGTTTCACACCGTCACCAACACGAACGTCGCGCGTGACCAGGAAACGCAAGGCATGCGGCGGCGCATGATCGGGCTGCTGCTGATTGTTCTCGCTGGATTCCTGCTAATGGGGGCAGGCTTGTCGTTGGTCCGGTCAGCTGAGTGAAGTCATGGACCTGCTGAACCATTTCCGCCGCATGGCGCGCAACAATCTCTGGTCGAACGACCGGCTTTATGGCGCCGTACTGCAGCTTAAGCCTGGTGATTCGAAGCCGAGCGAACCAGCTTCTTCCCGTCGATCAAGGCAACGCTGAACCACATTCTGGCGGTCGATCACCTCTATCTCGATTTTCTCGAAGAGGGCGGCGTCGGCGCCGCGGCCTATGATGAGTTCTTGCGCTTCGACGAAGCGGACGCGCTCTTTGGCAAGCGGGCGGAGGCCGACCGGCGGCTGATCGCTTTTTGCGACCGCCTGTCGGCGGACGATCTCGAACGCCGCGTCGTCACTGATCGGCGCGAGGACGGCATGATACCGGAGCGGATCGGCGATTTGCTCGCCCATCTCTTCATCCACGACATCCATCATCGCGGCCAGGTGCACGCGATGCTGTCTGGCACCTCGGTGAAACCGCCACAACTCGACGAGTTCTTCCTCGATTACGATGTTAAGTTGAGGAAAGCCGAAGTCGAGCGGCTGGGACTGCGAGACCAACTGCTTGGCTAATTATGCCAAAGCCACATCGTAACTGGCGAAATGCGGGTCGGATGTAAGGATGGTGAGATTCTCCATTTGCGCCTGCGCAATCAGAAGTCTGTCGAACGGATCACCATGGTGGTGGGGTAGGCTGCCGACGGCGTTTGCGTGCTGGAAGGTTACGGCGAGCGGCTGAAATTGCATCCTTGGAAGCAGCGTTGGCAGGTCGTCCGGCGCATCGAGTTTTCTGATCGAGCGTTTGATGGCAATTTCCCAGACGCTAGCCGCGCTCGCGAACACCACCGCTTCCGAAGCCAGAATAGCGCGGTGGTGCTCGCTGAGACGTCGATCGTCCGAAATCGACCAGAGGATGATGTGTGTGTCGGCGAGAAACGGGCCGACCGTCATTTCACGTACTCATCCCACTCGGGGCCGAGTTCATCAAAATCGTCCGCAATCCAGATCTTGCCCTTCAATGCGCCGATACGCGGCAGGGATTCGGCCACTGCCGGAGGTACGATACGCGCCGCCACCTTGCCGTGGCGTGTGAGCACGATCTCCTCGCCGGCTTCCGCACGGCTGACGAGTTCCGACAATTTGGCCTTGGCTTCGGCAATGGAAACATTCATGACTCGATCCTTTATGACCAGAATTTAGGTCATAACTGATCAAACCACAAGGCACCTCGGCCGAACTGGCTACGCTGCCTTGCCGTCCACCTTCAGCACGCCGCGCTTGATCTGGTCCTGCTCGATGGATTCGAACAGAGCGCGGAAATTGCCCTCGCCAAAACCTTCGTCGCCCTTCCTCTGGATGAACTCGAAGAAGATCGGCCCGATCACAGTCTTTGAAAAAATCTGCAGCAGGATCTTGGTCGTGCCGCCGTCGACGACGCCTTCGCCGTCGATCAGGATGCCGTGCCTTTTCATGCGCTCGATCGGCTCTTCATGGCCGTTCACGCGGGCATAAGACATGTCGTAATAGGTCTCGGGCGGGCCCGGCATGAACTTCAGGCCGTTGGCGGCCAGCCTGTCGGTGGCGCCGTAAATGTCGTCGGTGCCGACGGCGATGTGCTGGATGCCCTCGCCATTGTACTTCTTCAGATATTCGGCGATCTGGCTGGTCTCGTCCTTGGACTCGTTGAGCGGGATGCGGATCTTGCGGCAGGGCGAGGTGATGGCGCGGCTGACCAGGCCGGTGATCTTGCCGTCGATGTCGAAGAAATGGATCTGCTTGAAGCCGAACAGGTCGCGGTAGAAATCCCACCATTTGTCCATCTGGCCGCGATAGACATTGTGGGTCAGGTGGTCGAGATAATAGAAGCCGACGCCTTCCGGCCTGGGATCGCGCTCGCCCAGCCAGTCGAACTCGGCGTCGTAAGCCGAGCCCTTCTCGCCATAGGTTTCGATGAAATAGAGCAGCGATCCGCCGATACCGACGATTGCCGGCACGTCGAGCGACTTGCCGGCGCCTTCATAGGGCGTCGCGCCCTTGGCAACGGCATGATCGAACGCATGCTTGGCATCGACCACACGCCAAGCCATCGAGGCGGCGCAAGGGCCGTGCTTGTCGACGAATTTCTTCGCATGCGAGCCGGGCTCGGCATTGACGACATAATTGATGTCGCCCTGCCGCCAGACGGTGATGTCCTTGCTGCGGTGCTTGGCCACCGGCACGTAGCCCATGCGGGTGAAAAGCTCGGCGAGCTTTTCCGGCTCGGCATGCGCGAATTCGACGAATTCGAAGCCGTCGGTGCCGGCGGGATTGGTTTTGCTGATCTTGGCGGGCGGTGCGTCGTGCGGGAAGGGACCCATGGCATTGCTCCGAAATCTGGCCCGAAATCTGGCATTGGCCGCATCGGCCATATCTGAGCCCAATCATAGCGCGGAGCGAGTGCAAATTGCTTGCATTCAAACGCTTGAAATGTTCCGATCATGCGCAACTTGTGCATGACCGGGTCGAAATCCATGGATGAAGCGCGCATTGACCAGTTTGACCGCAAGATAATGGCTCTGCTGCAGGCCGACGCGCGGTTGACCAACAACGATTTGTCGGAACGGGTGAACCTGTCCGCTTCGCAATGCTCGCGTCGTCGCCAGCGGCTGGAGGAGGACGGTTATATCAAGGGCTACCGGGCGGTGCTCGACCGCGACAAGCTCGGCTTTTCCCTGGTCAACGTCATCTCGGTGACGCTCGCTACCCACAACCGCGACAATGCGCGGCGTTTCGGCGAACTGGTGGCGCGGCTGCCGCAAGTGCAGGAGGCGCACGCGCTGACCGGCGAGATGGATTATATATTGAAAGTGGTGACGCCGGACCTGAAGTCGCTGTCGGAATTCGTCAACAGCGTGCTTCTCCCGCATGAATCGGTGCAGCATGTGAAGACGGCGATCGTGCTGGAGACACTGAAGGAAACCGGTGCTCTGCCGATTTGACTTCAAGCCATGACCACCTTTCAGATCGCTGGTTTCATCATTTTTATAGGCGGGATGGTTCCTTACGCCATTGGTAGCCTAATCCACATCGCGCATAATCCGGAGGCCTTGGACCTGAGCTTTCGGATCAATCCCTGGCCTTCATGGCCCTATGGCTGGGTCGAACTCACTCACCCGAAGGCGCGCTGGTGGTGCGGTGTCGGCTTTCCGATATGTCTTGCGGGCTTCATCGTACTTTTGGTCGCTACGATTGCGCTCGTCGATCTTGCGCTATACGTCGCTTTGCTCGTCGCATTCTTCTGGCTGCGGCGGGTCACAGCCAGACGGCGGCGTCACTAACGATCGGAACGCCTCTCACCCTTTCGATTGCTGGATCAGCCCATAGAGATTGGTGCAGCGGGCGCCGGACCGGCAATAGGCGAACACCGGGCCTTCGAGTTCGTCGAGCGCCTCAGCCTGGTCCTCGACATTCTCGGCCGTGATCTGGCCGCTGATGACGGGGATGTAGCGGAAGGCGAGCCCGGCGCCCTCGACCGCCGCCTTGACGGTGTCGGCCGATGGCTGGCCGGGCTGCTCGTCGTCCGGCCGGTTGCAGATCACGCTCTTGAAGCCGGCGGCCTTGATGGTCGCGACATCCTCGGGCTGGATCTGGCCCGAGACCGAATAATCCTCGCTGATCTGACGGTATTCCATGGCTGGGGTCCTCGCAATCTGGTTAGCGGCAGTCTTGCCACTCCCTGACCCGGTCGGCAATCCGCGCGAAAAGAAATCCATCCGCGCAGATAGAGATTTCGATGCCGGAAATCCAGCCGGGCTAACGCCGCATGTCGCCAGGACGCATCATGCGCCAGCCCGGCTGGATGAACCGGATCGGTCGGCTCAGCTGCCGAGGATCGCGCCTTTGATCTGGGCGATGTTGTTGTGCATCAGGTCGATATAGGTCGAGGCCGGGCCGTCGGGCTGTGAGAGCGCATCGGAATAGAGCGTGCCGCCCACCTTGATGCCGGTCTCGCTGGCGATCTGCTCGATCAGCCGCGGATTGGTGATGTTCTCGACGAAGATCGCCGCCGCCTTGTCCTGTTTCACCTGGCTGACCAGCTTGGCGACGTCGGCGGCGGAGGGCTCCGACTCGGTCGACACGCCTTCCGGGGCCAGGAACGTCAAGCCGTAGGCCTGCTCGAAATAGCCGAAGGCATCATGCGAGGTGATGACGACGCGCTTCTCTTGCGGGATCGACTGGATCGCTGCCTGTACCTCGCCCTCGAGCGCATCGAGCTTTTGCGTATAGGCGGCTGCATTGGCCTTGTAGCTGTCGCAACCCGCAGCGTCGGCCGTGCAGAAGGCGTCGGCGATGTTCTTCACATAGATCTTGGCATTGGCGATCGACTGGAAGGCGTGCGGATCGGTTGCCGTCTCACCATCGGCGTGGGCGTCGGCCTCGGCGAATTCGGGCTTGAAATTGATCGGCGTGACGCCCTTGGTCAGCACGGCGACGGTCGCCTTGGTTGCGCTGGCGTCGACCAGGCGCTGCAGAAAACCTTCGAAATGCAGGCCGTTGACCAGCACGATGTCGGCCTTGGCCATCGCCACCGCATCGGCTGGGCTCGGCTCGTAGACATGCGCATCCCCGTTCGGCCCGACGATGGTGGTCAGATCGATCCGGTCGCCGCCGACATTCTTGGCGAAGTCTCCGATGATGGTGAAACTGGCGACCACTTTCAACGGCTCCGCGAAAGCCGAAGATGCGCCAAAGGCGGTTAATGTTATAACGCTCACGGCCAAAGCGGCGCGGATCGATTTCAGCATGGACAAGTCTCCTTCGTTGGGATCAGGCAGTTCTGTGGCGGTGATGGATGATGCGGGCGCGCAGGATGCCGCGCGTCCCGAACAGGATCGAGGCGAAATAGACGACGCCGGCGGACAGGATGATGGCCGGGCCGGAGGGCAGCGACGCATGATAGGACAACAGCAGCCCGGCAATGCAAGAGGCAAAGCCGATCACTGTCGCCAGCACGCACATCGGCTCGACGCGCGAGGTCCAGAAGCGGGCCGCCGCTGCCGGCAGCATCATCAGCCCGACCGACAGCAAGGTGCCGAGCGCCTGGAAGCCGCCGACGAGGTTGAGCACGACGAGGCCGAGAAAGATGAAATGCACCGGGCTGCCCATCCGGCTGACCGAGCGCAGGAACAAGGGGTCGAGGCATTCGGCGACCAGCGCTCGCCAGAAGATGGCGAGGCTGACCAGCGTCACCACGACGATGCCGCCGATCAGCGTCAGCGCCTCGTTGTTCAGCGCCAGCACGGTGCCGAAAAGCACATGCATGAGATCGACGCTGGAGCCGCGGATCGACACCATAAGCACGCCGATCGCCAGCGAAATCAGATAGAAGGCCGCCATCGAGGCGTCCTCGCGCTGGATGGTGAAGCGCGAGACGGCGCCGGCGCCGAGCGCCACGATGATGCCGGCGATCAGTCCGCCGATGGTCATCGGCAGGATCTCCAGGCCATAAAACAGGAAGCCGGCGGCAGCACCCGGCAGGATGGCATGGGCCATGGCGTCGCCGGACAGGCTCATGCGCCGCAGCATCAGGAACACGCCGACCGGGCAGGCGCCGAGCGACAGCATCATCGAACCGGCGAGCGCCCGCTGCATGAAGGCGTAGTCGGCAAACGGGGCGACGAAAAGACCGTAAAGCACGTCCATCATGCCGCCCTCGGCCCGGAGCCGTGATGATGGTCATGGCTATGCTCGTGGCTGCTGTGATCGTGCACACTGTGATCATGCTCGCCAGGCTCGCACCATGGCGCGTTGTCCTCCCAGGCTTCGTGGAAGCGGCGCGCGCGCAACAAATTCTCCGGCCGCAGCGTCTCTCTGGTCTCGCCCCAGGCGACCGGCTGGCGCGCCAGGAGCAGTGTTTCGGGGAAATTCTGCCGCACTAGGTCGAGATCGTGGACGACCACCATGATCGTACGCTCCTCGCCATGCCAGCGCTTGATCAGTGCGATCAGGTCGCCGACGGTCTTCGTGTCGACGGCATTGAACGGCTCATCGAGCAGGATGAGCTCGGCATCCTGCAACAGCACGCGGGCAAACAGCGTGCGCTGCAGCTGGCCGCCCGACAACGTGTCGATCGGCCGCTTCTCGAAACCGCCGAGGCCGACGGCCATCAGCGCCTTGCTGACCGAGTCGCGATCTTCCCTGGTATAGCGGCCGAGCATGCCACGCCGCGGCCACAGGCCAAGCGAAACCAGGTCGACGACCCGGGCCGGAAAGGAGCGGTCGAGCTCGGACTGCTGCGGCAGGTAGGCGGCGCGC
Organism: Mesorhizobium sp. M1295; assembly: GCF_040318135.1. Taxonomy (NCBI): domain Bacteria; kingdom Pseudomonadati; phylum Pseudomonadota; class Alphaproteobacteria; order Hyphomicrobiales; family Phyllobacteriaceae; genus Mesorhizobium; species Mesorhizobium sp. M1295. The sequence goes on along the minus strand of NZ_JAMYLU010000024.1, from coordinate 20,627 downwards.
ACGCCGGGCGCCCGGATCACCGCGCCGGCCATCGGCTTCAGGACGCCAACGATGCCCTTCATCAGCGTCGACTTGCCGGAGCCGTTGGCGCCGACGACCGCCGTCAAGGACCCCTTGCGGATCGTACCATTGAGGTGGTGGATCGCAGGATGGCTGTTATAGCCCAGCGTCAGGTCGCGGAAGGTCAGGCAGGTTTGGCTCATGTGACGATCCATGGGGCGACGATCGGTGCTGCAGGGGCGGATTCGATATGTGATGTTATTACATTAGTCAACAAGCCAATCGGGCGGAATTGCGGCCGGGCCGTCATGTTGTCCGCTTTGGCTTGGCTCAAGAGGTTCCGCTCGAGCGGCCTTGCTCGAAGCCAGCAGCGATCCTAAACAGGCGCAGCCGACAAGAGAAAGCCGGACAAGAGAAGGAATATCCAATGAGCATTCGTCGCATCGATGTGGGCCCGCGCATGAGCCAGATCGTGATCCACGGCAACACCGTCTATCTGGCCGGTCAGGTCGGCAAGCCGGGTGGAAACGTCGGCGCCCAGACAAAAGACATTCTGGCGGCGATCGACGAATTGCTGGCCAAGGCCGGCACCGACAAGACCAAGATCCTGCAGGCGATCATCTGGCTGGCCGACATGAGCACCTTTGCCGAGATGAACGCCGAGTGGGACAAATGGGTACCGCAGGGCAACACGCCGGCCCGCGCCACCGGCGAGGCCAAGCTTGCCGGACCGGAATATCTGGTCGAGATCATTGTCACCGCGGCGATTTGAGCAGCTCCGTAGGTTCCCCCTCATCCGGCCGCTTCGCGGCCACCTTCTCCCCGAGGGAGAAGAGACTGGCGCTGGCACCAGCGATCTCCTCTCCCCTCGGGGAGAGGTCGGATTGCCCCGAATGCTCTTCGCAATTCGGGGCAATCCGGGTGAGGGGGTCTGACCCTCAGTTGAAATGCTCACCCCTGCGACGGCGTGAACCGCGCCACCAGCGTGTGGCTCTCGGCCGCGTAGGTGAACCGGACATGGGTGACGGGGTGCTCGGCGCTCCATGTTCGCCGCTCGATCACCAGGCACGGCGCGCCGGTCGCGATGTCGAGAGCCGCCGCGATATGCTTGTCGGCTGCAATCGCGCGGATGCGATGCTCGGCCGCACTCCATGGCACACGGCCGATCAGCCACGGACCGGGCGCCGTGTCGAAAAACGCCTCTTCGGCGGCCTCCGGCACGGCAGCCAGGTTGATCAGCCGCTGCTCGTGGGCGAACGGCCGGTTGCCGGCGAAATGCCGGCATTCCAGCGCCAGCACCGGCCCGGCGACGTCGAGTTCCAGCAGGGCGCGATCGTCGGCACTGCTGCGCCTTCTGCTTCCCGCCACGCGCTCGTAGCGGTAGGGCAGGCCAAGTGCCTCGACCTCGATTCGGATGTCGTGGATTTCGAGAACGGCCGCCTGCGATTGCGGCCGGCGGACAAAACTGCCGGAGCGACGCCGGCGCTCGATCAGCCCGGCCTTGGCCAATTGCGACAGCGCCTTGTTCACCGTCATGCGCGAACATCTGTATTCTTCCGTCAGTTCATGCTCGAACGGAATGCGGTGGCCGGGCGCCCAGGCGCCGGACAGGATCCGTTCGCTGATGTCCGACAGGATGCGCTGGTGTAGCGAAAGGGCCTCGCCGCCGTCCGCGCTTCCAGAATCCGCGCTTATCGCCTCGATCATGCTCATGCCGAAAGCGCCGTCATCACCTTGCGGAAGCGCTCGGCAATGGCATCGCGTCTTGCATGCCTGCCGTCGCTGACCAGTTTCCTGCCATGCACCCAGACGCAATCGATCTTGGTGCCGTTGGCAAAAATCCAGGCGTCGAGGATCGCATCACCTGCCTTGCCCGCCAACGATGGATGCTTGCCGTCGAGCGAGACGAGATCGGCCGAGGCACCGGCAGTGATCCGCGAGGCGCCGGCGCCCAACGCGGAACTGCCACCCTCGAGTGCCGCATCGAACAACGCGCGACCGGTCGATCCGCCGGCCACCGCCAACACGTTGCGGGCGCGGTGGGCGAGGCGCTGCGAATATTCGAGTTGCCGCAACTCGTTCGGCAGGCCGATCAGCACGTTGGAATCCGAACCGATGCCGAAGCGGCCGCCATGCTGCATGAACAGCGGCGCGGCAAAGGTGCCGTCGCCGAGATTGGCCTCGGTGATCGGGCAGAGGCCGGCAACGGCGCCGCTTTTCGCCATATCGGTCGTCTCGGTGTCGGTCATGTGGGTGGCGTGGATGAGGCACCAGCGCTGGTCGACCTTGGCATTGGCAAGCAGCCATTCGACCGGCCGCGCCCCGGACCAGGCAAGGCAGTCCTCGACCTCCTTCATCTGCTCGGCGATGTGGATGTGGATCGGCCCCTCCGGCGCCATCGCCGTGATGTTTTCCAGTTCCTCGGGTGTCACGGCACGCAGGCTGTGTGGGGCCACGCCGACGACAGCCTGAGTCAACGCGCGAAGGGATTCGCGGCTTTTCTCAACAAGCCGCGAGAACTGGTTCACATCGTTGATGAATCGCCGCTGGCCTTCATTTGGCGCAGCGCCGCCGAAAGAGGAATGCGCGTAGAACACCGGCAGCAAAGTCAGCCCGATGCCTGTCTCGGACGCTGCAGCAATGATACGCTCCGCCATCTCGGCGATGTTGGCATAGGGCCGGCCGTCGCGGTCGTGGTGGAGATAGTGAAACTCGCCGACGCGCGAGAACCCGGCCTCCAGCATCTCGACATAGAGCTGCGCTGCGACCGCCTCGACCTGGTCCGGCGTCATCGACAGCGCAAAGCGGTACATCACCTCGCGCCAGCTCCAGAAACTGTCGGCGGAAGGGCCGCGCAATTCGGCAAGGCCGGCCATGCCGCGCTGGAAGGCATGGCTGTGCAGGTTCGGCATGCCGGACAAAAGGACAGAATGGCGCTCGTCGCCAGGCAGAGGCGAGGTATTCGCCTCGGCCGTTGCGATCTTGCCGTCGGAGATTACGATCCGCACATCGCTGCGCCAGCCGTCGGGCAGAACTGCCTGTTCCGCAAAAATCGCCGTCACGTCTTTCTCCAAATCCCGGTTGGCCATGTGATGATAGCGCTTGCAGTGCCTTTTGATATGTATATACATAATAACTCCCGATTGAAACGGAAAAGATGATGGCTGGAGAGAGCAAAAACCGGGCAGGGGAGCTTCGCCTCTGGCGCAATGCGCGCCTCGCGACCATGGCCGATAACAGCGCCGGGTTAGGCGTCGTCGAGCACGGCGCCATCGCGGTGCGCAGCGGCCGGATCGTCTATGCCGGGCCGGAAGCCGACATGCCGGCGGCGCTCCGCCCCAGAGCACTTGGCAAAGACGCCGAGGCGACCGACTGCGAAGGCCGCTGGATCACCCCTGGCTTGATCGACTGCCACACCCATCTGGTCCATGCCGGCAACCGTGCCAATGAATTCGAGATGCGGCTGGCCGGCGCCACCTATGAGGAGGTCGCCAAGGCCGGCGGCGGCATCGTTTCCTCGGTCAAGGCTCTGCGCGCCGCGAGCGAGGACGAGCTGGTCGCCCAGTCGCTCCCACGCCTCGACGCGCTGATCGCCGAAGGCGTCACCACCATCGAGATCAAGTCGGGCTACGGTCTCGACCTCGAAAACGAGAAGAAATCGCTGCGCGCCGCGCGACGGCTGGGCGGTGAGCGGCCGGTGACGGTCAGAACCACTTTCCTCGGCGCTCATGCGCTGCCGCCCGAAGCAAAAGGCGACAAGGACGCCTTTATCGATCTTGTCGCCAACGAGATTTTGCCGGCCGTCGCTGCCGACGGCCTTGCCGATGCCGTCGACGGTTTTTGCGAGGGCATTGCCTTTTGGCCCGAGCAGATCGCACGCGTGTTCGATGCCGCGAAGGCGGCGGGCCTGCCGGTCAAGCTCCATGCAGACCAGCTGTCCAATCTGCACGGCGCGGAACTTGCGGCACGCTATGGTGCGCTATCGGCCGATCACCTCGAATATACCGACGAGGCGGGCGCGGCGGCGATGGCGAAGGCAGGAACCGTGGCGACCATCCTGCCCGGCGCCTACTACTTCATCCGCGAGACCAAGAAGCCGCCGATCGCCCTGTTTCGCCAGCATGGCGTCAGGATGGCCGTTGCTACCGACAATAATCCCGGCACCTCGCCGCTGACCTCGCTGCTGCTGACCATGAACATGGCGGCGACGTTGTTCGGCCTGACGGTGGACGAATGCCTTGCCGGCGTTACGCGCGAGGCTGCCCGCGCGCTCGGGTTGCTTGGACAGACCGGCACGCTGGAAGCCGGAAAATCCGCCGATCTGGCGATCTGGGACGTCGAGCGCCCGGCCGAACTCGTCTACCGCATGGGCTTCAATCCGCTGCATGCCCGCATCTGGAGGGGACAATGACCGAACTCAAGCTAAGGCCAGGCAATGCCACGCTGGCCGATTGGCGCGCCATCTATCGCGGCGCCGCACTGAGGCTCGACGATGCCTGCCGGCCGAAGATCAAGGCCAGCGCCGAGGCCGTCGCCAGGATCGTTGCCAAGGGCGAGCCGGTCTACGGCATCAACACCGGCTTCGGCAAGCTGGCCAGCGTTCGCATCCCCGCCGCCGACCTCGAGACGCTGCAGCGAAACATCGTGCTGTCGCATGCCGCCGGCGTCGGCGAGCCGATGCCGCTGGCAATTTGCCGGCTGATGATGGCGCTGAAGCTGGCCAGCCTGGCCCAGGGCGCCTCCGGCGTGCGGCCGCGGACGATCGAGCTGCTCGAGGCGATGCTGGCCAACGACGTTATCCCCGTGGTGCCGGCGCAAGGCTCGGTCGGCGCTTCCGGCGACCTCGCGCCGCTGTCGCACATGACCGCGGTGATGATCGGTGTCGGCGAATGCTTTACCCCGCATGGCCGCTTCCCGGCCAAGGTCGCCTTTGTCTCGCACGGCCTGGAGCCGGTGATATTGGGCGCCAAGGAAGGCCTTGCGCTGCTCAACGGTACGCAGTTTTCGACCGCCTATGCGCTGGCGGCTTTGTTCGAGGCGGAAGTGCTCTATCAGTCAGCGCTGGTCGCCGGCGCGTTGTCGACCGATGCCGCCAAGGGCTCCGACGCGCCGTTCGATCCACGCATCCATCTGCTCAGGAAACATCGCGGCCAGATCGAGACGGCCGAGGCGTTGCGTAATTTGATGGCCGGCAGCGCCATCCGTGAATCGCACCGCGTCGGCGACGAGCGCGTGCAGGACCCATACTGCCTGCGCTGCCAGCCGCAGGTGATGGGCGCAGCACTCAGCGTGCTGCGTCAGGCCGCCGATACGCTCGGCACCGAGGCCAATGGCGTCACCGACAATCCGCTGATCTTTGCCGAGGACGACACAGCGCTTTCTGGCGGAAATTTCCACGCCGAGCCGGTGGCCTTCGCCGCCGACATGATCGCGCTCGCCGTCTGCGAGATCGGCTCGCTGTCGGAACGGCGCATCGCCATGCTGGTCGACCCGGCGCTGTCGGGCATGCCGGCCTTTCTGACGCCCAAGCCGGGTCTGAATTCCGGTTTCATGATCCCGCAAGTGACAGCCGCGGCGCTCGTCTCGGAAAACAAACAAAAAGCGTATCCGGCCAGCGTCGATTCGATCCCGACCTCGGCCAACCAGGAAGACCACGTCTCGATGGCGGCACATGGCGCGCGCCGGCTCATCGGCATGGTCGAGAATGCGACGGCCGTCATCGGCATCGAATTGCTGGCCGCGGCGCAAGGCTGCGATTTCCATGCCCCGCTGGCCTCGAGCGCGGCACTGGAGGCGGTGCGCCGGCTGGTCAGGGCAGAGGTGCCGCATCTCGACAACGACCGGCACTTCCATCCCGACATGGAGAAGGCCATCGCCATGGTACGCAGCGGCGCGGCGGTGGAAGCGGCAAGCGCGGTAAAGCTGCCGGGAGTGACGTCGTGAGACTGTACGCCGCCACAGGTCGGACGTTGGCGAAACCCTCGACGCCAGCTGATCTCCCCCCAAGTGGGGGAGATGTCCGGCAGGACAGAGGGCGGCGCTGTCCCGCCAACCTCAGCCCGGCAATACCGAAATTTTCAAAGTCAGAAACAAAAAACCCGCCACGAGGGCGGGTCGTCGGTGACAATCATCACCATACCCATATTAGTAGCATAGCTGCCGGCACAAAGCAAGAACAAAATACGACACGGCCGGCAAAAAGCGAGGTCGGTGTTCACGGACAATTGCAAGGTCGCGTTCTGCCGCGCCCCCCTCTGCCCTGCCGGGCATCTCCCCCACGAGTGGGGAGATTGGCCGTTACACTGGCTTTCGCCAATCTCCAACGTTGCAGGACTGAGCGAGGCGCCGCAGCTGCCAATCTCCCCCCTTGTGGGGGAGATGCCCGGCAGGGCAGAGGGGGGCGCCGTAGAGCTCCAACGCGCGGAGACTTCTCATGACTTGGCTCACCGTCACCCGAGGCACGGCACCCCTGCTGGTTTCGATCCCGCATACCGGCATCGATCTGGCCGGCCTCGACAACCGACTTATCTCGCCCTGGCTCGGCCGCCGTGACGCCGACTGGTGGATCGACAAGCTTTATGATTTCGCCGAGAGCCTTGGCGCGACGGTGGTGCATACGGCGATCTCGCGCACCGTCATCGACGTCAACCGCGATCCGTCTGGCGTTTCGCTCTATCCCGGCCAGACGACGACTGGGCTCTGCCCGACCGAGACCTTCGACGGCGATCCGCTCTACCGCGAAGGCGAGGAGCCGGGGCCGTCTGAGATCGACGAACGCCGCGAAAAATTCTTCGTGCCCTATCATGCCGCGTTGCAGGCCGAGATCGACAGGCTGCGCGCTTTGCACGGGAAGATCGTCGTCTATGACTGCCACTCGATCCGTTCGGTGCTGCCGCGCCTGTTCGAAGGCAAATTGCCGGTCTTCAATCTCGGCACCAATGACGGCAAGAGCGCCGATCCGGTGTTGCAGGAGAAAGTCACGCAGATTGTCGCAGAAACCGGCGAGAGCTTTGTCGTCAACGGCCGCTTCAAGGGCGGCTGGATCACGCGTCATTTCGGCCAGCCGCAAGCCGGCGTCCACGCGCTGCAGATGGAGCTCTCCAACCGTGGCTATCTGCGCGAGCCCGAAGGCAAGGGCGAACCGGATAACTGGCCGGTGCCTTACGACGCCGAATTCGCGGCGCCGATCCGCGTCACGCTGAGAAAGATCCTGGAAACCGCGATCGCCTGGGCCGAACGCTGACGCGCGGTGCACCTCACTCGAAAGGGACAATCATGACCGATCCTCGCCACAATATCCGTGAAGTGCGCAGCCCGCGCGGCAGCGAGCTCAACGCCCGCACCTGGCTGACGGAAGCGCCGTTGCGCATGCTGATGAACAATCTCGACCCGGACGTTGCCGAAAATCCCAACGAACTGGTCGTCTATGGCGGCATCGGCCGGGCGGCGCGCACCTGGAACGATTTCGACCGCATCGTTGCCTCGCTGAAGACGCTTGGCGACGACGAGACACTGTTGGTGCAATCCGGCAAGCCGGTCGGCGTGTTCCGCACCCATGCCGATGCGCCGCGCGTGCTGATCGCCAATTCGAACCTCGTGCCGCACTGGGCGACATGGGAGAAGTTCAACGAGCTCGATAGAAAAGGCCTTATGATGTACGGCCAGATGACGGCCGGCTCATGGATCTACATCGGCACGCAAGGCATCGTGCAGGGCACCTACGAGACCTTCGTCGAGGCAGGCCGTCAGCACTATGGTGGCAATCTCAAAGGCAAATGGATCCTGACCGGCGGCCTCGGCGGCATGGGTGGTGCCCAGCCGCTCGCAGCAGTCATGGCCGGCGCCTGCTGCCTGGCGGTCGAATGCGATCCCGACCGCATCGATTTCCGGCTGCGCACCCGCTATGTCGACGAGCGCGCCGACACGCTCGACGAGGCTCTGGAAAAGATCGAGCGCTGGACTAAAGCCGGTGAGGCGAAATCGGTCGGCCTGGTCGGCAACACCGCCGACATTGTGCCGGAACTGGTGCAGCGCGGCGTGCGCCCCGACATCGTCACCGACCAGACCTCGGCACATGACCCGCTCAACGGCTATCTGCCTAAGGGCTGGTCGCTGGCCGAATGGCGCGAGAAACGCACCAGCGACCCGAAGGCCGTTGAAAAAGCTGCCCGCGCATCGATGCGCGAGCATGTCGAGGCGATGGTGGCGTTCTGGAACGCCGGCGTGCCGACGCTCGACTACGGCAACAACATCCGCCAGGTGGCAAAGGAGGAGGGCTTTGAGCATGCCTTTGCCTTCCCGGGTTTCGTGCCGGCCTATATCCGTCCGCTGTTTTGCCGCGGCATCGGCCCGTTCCGCTGGGCAGCACTTTCCGGCGATCCCGAGGATATCTACAGAACCGACGCCAAGGTGCGCGAGCTGACCCCTGGTAACACCCATCTGCACAACTGGCTCGACATGGCGCGTGAGCGCATCGCCTTCCAAGGGTTGCCGGCCCGCATCTGCTGGGTTGGCCTTGGCGACCGCCACCGGCTCGGCCTCGCCTTCAACGAGATGGTCGCCAGCGGCGAACTGAAGGCACCGGTGGTCATCGGCCGCGACCACCTCGATTCCGGCTCGGTCGCCTCGCCGAACCGCGAGACGGAGGCGATGAAGGACGGCTCCGATGCCGTCTCCGACTGGCCGCTGCTCAACGCCTTGCTCAACACCGCGTCCGGTGCCACCTGGGTGTCGCTGCACCATGGCGGCGGCGTCGGCATGGGCTTTTCGCAGCATGCCGGCATGGTTATCGTCGCAGACGGCACGCGTGAGGCGGCCAAGCGCCTTGAGCGGGTTCTGTGGAACGATCCGGCGACGGGCGTCATGCGTCACGCCGACGCCGGCTACGACATCGCGATCGAGTGCGCCAGGGAGAACCAGCTCAACCTGCCCGGCATATTGGGCTGAGCCGCGCCTTGCGCATCCTTCGGGCCTCGGAATACCGGTCGATGCCGTGGAAGAACGGCGGCGGCGTGACGACGGAGATTGCCGTCTCGCCGGCAGGTGCTGGGCTCGACGATTTCGACTGGCGCGTCTCGATGGCGCTGGTCGAGGGCGGCGGCCCGTTTTCCGGCTTTCCCGGCGTCGACCGGACTTTGGCCTTGCTGGAAGGCGAGGGCATGGTCCTCGATATCGCCGGCCGGCCGCCGGTCGAAATCACCAAGGCTTCCGCACCGCTTGCCTTTCCGGCCGACGTGCCAACGCAAGCGACGCTGATCGCCGGTCCGATCACCGACCTCAACGTCATGACCCGCCGGACCCGGGCGATCCACCAGATCGAGCGCCTGTTGATTTCGGCTCCGACGAAAATCCGGTTTGGAGCCGATGAAACACTCATCCTGTCCCTCGACGGCGAGCTTAGGGTGGCCGGCGCCGCGCCCGTGCAACTGGGGCCGCTCGATGCGCTGTTGCTCGGGCCGCAAGCGCCGGAACTGCGCCTTGATCCCGTCCGGCCGGCGATGCTGTTCGTGATCCGCATCGATCGCATTGCCGGCAACGATTAACGCCTGTTTCCAAACATGATCGAGACGCCGGTCAAATATTGCGTAAGCTGGTCCCTGCATCACGAAAAAGCCTGAATCTTCCGCCGATCAGAAGCCGAAACGATGCTCGGAGGCGCTCGCCTGGAAGTTGTCGAAAGACGACACCTTGTCGTGGTGCGGAAACAAACATTCGGCCAAGTGTTGCGATGCAACCAATTGCATTTGGACCGGTTTTAGGGACATTGCCGTGGCGGTGACGCCGCACTGCGTCCCCAACACGGAACCTTAGATGAATATCCAGACCAATCTCGCACAGATCGAAAAGACGAGCGCCAGCTTCCCGGCTGTCACCGACGAGCCGATACGCTCCCATTTCCTGACGGAAGATCGGCTGCGCGCGTTGGGCGCAGCCCTTGCCAATGGCGATGCCAAGGATTTGTTCGGGCTGACGCCTTTCGATTTTCAGGCGCGCATCCGCGACAGCGCCAGGAAGATTCTCGATGTCTACCGTTCCACCAACGCTGCCCAGGCGAGGGGCGAAACGATCACGCCCGCGGCACAGTGGCTGCTCGACAACAACTACCTGGTCGAGGAGACCATTTTCCAGGTCAAGCGCGACCTGCCGCGCCGCTTCTATCGCCAGTTGCCGACGCTGAAACTGTCCGACGGATCCAGCGTGCCGCGCGCGTTGGCGGTCGCATGGACCTATGTCGCGCATTCCGACAGTTCCGTCTCGTCGGCCATGTTCAAGGCGATCGTCGAAGGCTTCCAGTCCGTCGAGCCGCTGAAGATCGGCGAACTATGGGCGCTGCCGTCGCTGCTGCGCTTTGTCCTGATCGAGAATCTTCGCCGGATCGCGGTGCGCGTCAATCGCACGCGGGAGTTGCGCCAGATCGCCAACGAGGTCGCCGACCGTGTGCTGGCGACGGACGACAGCGCCGACCGGCAGACGATACTTTCCGGCTACAGCGCCCATGCGCAGGACACCACCTTCGCAACCCAGTTGCTCTACCGGCTGCGCGACGGCTCGCAAAATGCCGGCAGGGCGCTGGAATGGCTCGAGGGCGAGCTGGAAAGGACGGGCTCCGACGCCGAGGAAATCATCCTCAGCGAGCACCGCACGCTGTCCAGCGGCAATGTGACCACCGGCAACATCATCCGCGGCCTGCGCCTCATCAATGACATCGACTGGACGGTGTGGTTCGAGGGCGTCAGCCGCATCGACACTTTGCTGCGCGAGCGCACCGATTTCGCGGCGCTCGATTTCTTTTCGCGCGACCAATACCGGACTGCGATCGAGGAGCTGGCACGCCGTTCCGATCTTTCCGAATTTCGCGTTGCCGAACGGGCGATTGAACTCGCCGGCCATGCTGCCGATGCGCCGGGCTCCGAAACCGGTCCGATCGCTCACACCGACGTCGGCTTCTTTCTGGTCGGTCCGCGCCGGATGGAACTGGAGCGGTCGATCGGCTACCGGCCTACCATCGGCAAGACGATCAACCGGACGTTCCGCAAGACCGGATGGCTGGGCATCGTCGTGCCGGTGTTTGCGCTGACGGTCCTGCTTCTGGTCGTCTCCGGCAATGCGCTCGCCAATCTCGGCCTGTCAGTGCCGTCGATCGTCCTGATGCTGGCCCTGTTCGCGGTGCCGGCCAGCGAAGGCGCGCTCGCATTCTTCAACACCGTCGTCTCGCTGTTTTTGAAGCCGACGCGTCTCATCGGCTATGATTTCAGGCATGGTGTACCGCCCGAGGCACGGACGCTGGTGGTGGTGCCGTCGCTGATCGGCTCGCGCGACGACGTCGAGGAGAACATCCGCAACATCGAAGTGCATCACCTCGCCAACACGGCGGGCGAGATCCATTTCGCGCTGCTTTCCGACTGGCCGGACTCGAAGACCGAGATCGATACGGCGGATGTCGAAATCCTCGAATTCGCCCGCGCCGAAATCGCCCGACTGAACGCCCGCTATCCCTCGGATGGCGCGCCGCGCTTTTATCTGCTGCATCGGCGCCGGCTCTACAACGCCTCGCAAGGCGTCTGGATGGGCTGGGAGCGCAAGCGCGGCAAGCTGCACGAATTGAACCTCCTGCTGCGCGGCGACAGCGACACCACCTTCCTGCCGTTGGAAATGCCATTGCCGGAGAGCGTCGTCCACGTCATGACGCTGGACGCCGACACCCGCACAACCCGCGACGCCGTCGCCGCGCTGGCCGGCAAGCTTTGCCACCCGCTCAACCGTCCGCATTTCGACGCGGCCCGGCGCGAAGTCACGGCAGGCTATTCTATCCTGCAGCCGCGCATCACCGCGTCGCTGACCAGTGGCGACGAGGCGTCGTTCTTCCAGCGTGTCTTTTCCGCCAATCGCGGGCTCGACCCGTACGTCTTTGCCGTGTCGGACCTCTACCAGGACATCTTCGGCGACGGTTCCTTCACCGGCAAGGGTCTCTACCATGTCGACGCCTTCGAGGCGGCGCTGAAGGGCCGTATCGAGGAAAACACCATCCTCAGCCACGACCTGCTCGAAGGCGCGCTGGCGCGATCGGCCTTGGTCACTGACGTCGAACTGGTCGAGGACTATCCGACCCGCTATTCGGTCGACGCATCGCGCCACCATCGCTGGGCACGCGGCGACTGGCAGCTTCTGGGCTTCATCCTCGGCCCGCGCTCAAACGTGCCGGCGCTGTCGCGTTGGAAGATGGTGGACAATCTGCGCCGCTCGGTGACGCCGATCTTCTGGGTGATGGCCGCGATCGCCGGCTGGACGCTGCTGCCATTCACGCAGGCGGCGCAATGGCAGGCGCTGCTGATCCTCACGCTGTTCATGGCGCCCACTTTCGACATCGTCAACGCCATCCTGCCGAAGAGCGGCGACCAGACGCCGCGCGGCCATTTCTCGGCATTGGCGCGCGACGTTGCCTTCGGTACCGCCTTGGTGGCGCTGAAGATCGTGCTGATGGCGCATCTTGCCTGGATGATGGGCGACGCGATCATCCGCACGCTCTACCGCCTGTTCGTCAGCCGCCAGAACCTGCTCGAATGGCGCACCGCCTCGCAGGCACACAAGGGCGGCGACAACGATCTCGGCTCCTATTACAGCATCATGTACGGCGCGGTGATCATCGGCGTCGTCGGCCTCGCTGTGCCGGTGCTGGCCGATTCCACCGGCGCCTTCGTCGCCTTCTTCTTTGCCTTGTTCTGGATCGGCTCGCCCGCCATCGCCTGCTGGATCAGCCGTTCGGCCGAAACCGAGGATCGCCTGCGCATATCGGCCGCCGATATCCACGCGCTGCGCACCGTGGCGCGGCGAACGTGGCACTATTTCGAGACCTTCGTGACGGCCGAGCATCACCATCTGCCGCCGGACAATTTCCAGGAAAGCCCGGCCCCCGTGGTGGCGCCCCGCACCTCGCCGACCAATATCGGCGTCTACCTGCTGTCCGTGATTTCGGCACGCGATTTCGGCTGGATCAGCCTCTCCGACGCCGTCAACCGCATCGACGCGACCATGTCGACCATCGAGAGCATGCCGCGCGATCGCGGCCATCTCTTCAACTGGTACGACACCACGACGTTGAAGCCGCTCTATCCGCTGTACATTTCTGCCGTCGACAGCGGCAATCTCGCCGGCCATCTGGTGGCCGTGGCCGCTGCCTGCGCCGAATGGGCGGAAGCGCCGTCGGTGCATGTGCAGGGCGACTTCGAAGGCATCCTCGACACCGTCACCATCCTCGACGAAAGCCTTGAGGAGTTGCCCGACGACCGCCGTCAATTGCGGCCCTTGCGCCAGCGGCTCGCCGACCGTCTCGACGGCATGCGGCGGGCGGTGGAATTGATCAAGGCGCAGCCGGAGATGGCGTCGATCCGCACTATCAACCTGGCCGTCCTGGCCGGCGAGATACGCAAGCTCGCGACAGCCATCCACACCGAGGCCGCATCGACCCAGAGCGACACCATCGCCGATTGGGCGGCCAGGCTCGAAGCCACCTGCGAGGCGCATGTCCACGACGCGCACAGCGACGAAAACGCCGTCGCGGCATTGCGGGCTAAGCTTCTGACCTTGCGCGAGCGCACGCGCCGTTTCGCCTTCGAGATGGATTTCTCGTTCCTGATGCGGCCCGAACGCAAGCTCTTGTCGATCGGTTACCGGGTCGAAGAGCATCAGCTCGACGAAAGCTGCTACGACCTTTTGGCCTCCGAAGCGCGGCTGACCAGCCTGTTCGCCATCGCCAAGGGCGATTTGCCGACCGAGCACTGGTTCCGGCTCGGCCGGCCGATCGTCGAGATCGGCTTCCAGGGCGCGCTGATGTCCTGGTCCGGCTCGATGTTCGAGTATCTGATGCCGCCGCTGGTGATGAAGGAGCCGCAAGGCAGCATTCTCAACCAGACCAGCAAGCTCATCATCAAGCGCCAGATCCAGTATGGCCGGTCGAAGAACGTTCCCTGGGGGATTTCGGAAGCGGCCTACAACGCCCGCGACCGCGAACTGACCTATCAGTACACCAATTTCGGCGTGCCCGGGCTCGGGCTGAAGCGCGGCCTTGGCCAAAACACGGTGATCGCGCCCTACGCGACCGTGCTGGCAGCGCAGTTCACGCCGCATGAATCCGTGCAGAACCTGGCCAGGCTGAGGCGGCTGGGCGCACTTGGCCGGCATGGCTTTTACGACGCGGTGGATTTCACGCCGCAGCGCGTCCCCGAGGGCACCGACCATGCCGTCGTGCTGAACTACATGGCCCACCACTCGGGCATGTCGATCGCCGCCGTTGCCGATGCGATCTTCGAGGGGCGCCTGCGCGACCGCTTCCACAGCGATCCGGTGATCGAATCTGCGGAATTGCTCTTGCAGGAAAGGGCGCCGCGCGACATCCCGACGGCGACCGTCAGGACCGAGGCCGACGAGCGCTCGAAGGACGAGACCGAACTCGAGAGCCCGGATACGCGTATCGTGCTCGATCCGCTCAGGGCGCTGCGCTCGACCAGTGTCATGTCCAACGGCCGCTACTCGGTCATGGCCACCGCCACCGGCTCGGGCTACAGCCGCTGGGGCGAACTTGCCGTCACGCGCTGGCAGCCGGATCCGACCGAGGACCGGCTTGGTTCCTACATTTTCCTGCGCGACGCCAGCAATGGCGACTGGTGGTCGGCCACCGCCGAGCCGAAGCGCGCCACCGACGAGCGTGTGCAGACGCTGTTTTCCGACGACAAGGCGAGCTTCGTCAAATCGATTGGGTCGCTGCGTTCGGAGGTCGAGTGCATCGTCATCTCGGAAGGCAATGGCGAGGGCCGGCGGGTAACGCTCTACAATGACGGCGCCGCCGACCGGCACATCGAAGTGACTTCGTATGCCGAACTGGTGCTGGGCTCCGAGCCCTCGGACAATGCGCATCCGGCCTTTTCGAAGATGTTCGTGGAAACCGAGATTGCACCGAACAACGGCGCGATTTTCGCCACCAGGCGCAAGCGCGAAAAGGACGAACCCGATGTCACCATGGTGCATTTCGTCACCGATCCGTCTGGATCGGCGCGTGATGCCGAGGCGGAAACCGACAGGCGCTCCTTCATCGGCCGCGGCCGCACCATCACGGACGCGGCTGCCTTTGATCCCGGCGCCAAGCTTGGCGGCCATTCCGGCTTCACCCTGGATCCGATCGCCTCGCTTCGCCGGCAGGTGCGCGTGCCGGCCAACAAGAAGATTTCGCTGACGTTCTGGACCGTCGTCGGCGCCGATCGCGCCGAATTGGATGCCGCTATCGCACGGCTCGACCATCCCGAAAGCTTCTCCCGCCAGGCGATGCTCGCCTGGACGCGCTCGCAGGTGCAGACCCGTCACCTCGGCCTCAGCCTGTCCGACGCCGCCAATGTGCAGAAGCTGGCGCGCTACCTGATCTATCCCGATCCGTTCCTGCGCCTGCCCGGCGAATCCATCGCCTCCGGGCTCGGCAGGCAGTCCAGCCTGTGGCCGACCAGCATATCCGGCGATTTTCCGATTTTCCTGGTCAGGATCGCCGATGTCGCCGATCTGGAGATCGTCGCCCAGGCGCTTCGCTTCCAGGAATACATGCGCGCCCGCGGCATGATGATCGATTTTGTTGTCGTCAACGAGCAGGCTTCGTCATACGTGCAGGACTTGCAGCGCGCGGTCGAGACGCTGTGCGAAAACAGCCGGTTGCGCGGCAAGGAGCTTGGACCCCGCCAGCACATCTTCGCGGTGCGCCGCGACCTGATGGAGGAAACGACCTACAGGACCTTGCTCGCCGTCGCCCGGGTGGTGCTGCATACGCGCAACGGCACCATCTTCGACCAGATCGAGCGCGCCGAGGCCGCGGCACTGCAGGCGCGAGACGCCGCCCTCCAGCCGGCAGAACTTGCAGCGCTTCGCGAGCCGTCCTTGCCGGTGCCGACGGCGCAAGCGTTTGCCGCCCAGGCACTGATCGAGGCCCGCGTCGACGGCAGCGGGCTCGACCAATGGAACGGTTTCGGCGGCTTCGACGGCGGCGGACGCCACTACGTCGTGCGTCTTGCCGGCCGGCGCACGACGCCGCAACCGTGGATCAACGTCATCTCCAACCCATCGTTCGGTTTCCACATATCGGCTGAAGGCGCTGCCTTCACCTGGAGCCGCAACAGCCGCGACTATCAGTTGACGCCATGGTCGAATGATCCGGTCACCAACCGGCCGGGCGAGGCTATCTATATCTACGATCATGCCAGTGGCAAAGCGTTCTCGCCAATGGCTGCCGTGGTGCGTGACCCGACAATGACCTACGAAACCTGGCACGGGCAGGGTTTTTCGACGTTCCGTTCAAAGCGCGGGCCGCTGTCGATGGACCTGACCCATGTCGTCGATCCCGTCGATCCGGTGAAGATATCGCGGCTGCGCATCCAGAATTCGGGTTCGGCGCCGATGCGGCTACGCGTCTACGCCTATGCCGAATGGGTTCTTGGCGGCCATCGTTCGCGCACCGCGGCAAGCATCGTTCCGTCCCGGGATGCCGCGACCGGCGCTCTGCTGGCGCAAAATCCCTATGGGCTCGATTTTGGCGAACGGATCGCCTTTCTGGCCGCCGACGGTGCCGTGCATTCGGTCACCGCCGACCGCGGCGAGTTCATCGGCAGGCAAGGCACCAGCGAATTTCCGCATGCCGTGCTGAGCGGCGCCGGCCTGTCGGGCCGTGTCGAGGCCGGCGACGATCCCTGCGCGGCCATCGCACGCGACATCGACATCGCTGCCGGCGGCGACGTCACGCTGCTCTGGCTGCTCGGCGACGCGGCCTCGCCGAAGGAGGCCAGCGCGCTGGTGCAGACCCATCGCTCCAGGGACTTCGATCAGCGGCTGGCCGACAACGAGCGCACGTGGCGCGGCTTTCTCGACACCATCCAGGTCGAGACGCCGGACAAGGCACTCGATGCCATGGTCAATCACTGGCTGCCCTATCAAAGCCTGGCCTGCCGCATCCGTGCCCGCTCTGCGTTCTATCAGGCAAGCGGTGCCTTCGGCTTCCGCGATCAGCTGCAGGACACTTTGGCCTTGCTGGCGCATGACCCCAAGCTGGCGCGTGATCAGATCCTCAATGCGGCGCGGCGGCAATTTCCCGAAGGCGACGTGCAGCATTGGTGGCTGCCGCGCACAGAGGCAGGCGTTCGCACCATGATCTCGGACGACGTGGTCTGGCTGGCCCACGCCACGGCGCGCTACCTGCTGGTGACGGGCGATACCGCGATCCTGAAGGAGCAATTGCCCTTCATCGAGGGGCAGGCGCTGGGCGAAGGCGAGCACGATGCGTTCTTCATCCCGGAAATCTCGAAGAAGACAGCCTCGCTCTATGACCATTGCGCGCGGGCGCTCGATCTTGCCGTCAAGCGCAGCAGCCCAGCCGGGCTGCCGCTGATCCTCGGCGGCGACTGGAACGACGGCATGAACCGCGTCGGCGAGCACGGCAAGGGCGAGAGCGTGTGGCTGGGCTGGTTCCTGCTGAAGACGCTGGGCGACTTTGCTGCTGTCGCCAAGGCGGAGCGAGATGCCAAGCGCGCGCAGGCCTGGACAAAGCACGCCGAGGTGCTGAAGCGGGCGCTGGAAAGCACCGCCTGGGATGGCGAGTGGTATCGGCGCGGCAGCTTCGACGACGGCACGCCGCTCGGCTCGCGCAAATCGGACGAGTGCAAGATCGACTCGATCGCCCAGTCCTGGAGCGTGCTTTCGGGCGAGGGCGACCCGGCGCGGTCGACGACGGCAATGGGACAGGCGCTGAAAACGCTCGTCGACGACGAGCTCAAGATCGTCAAGCTGTTCACCCCGCCATTCTCGAGGACGGAGAAGGACCCGGGCTACATCAAGAGTTATCCGCCGGGGGTCCGTGAAAACGGCGGCCAATACACGCACGCGGCGACATGGTTCGTCATTGCGCTCGCCGAGATGGGGCGCACCGACGATGCCTACCGTTGCCTTTCGATGCTCAATCCGGTCAACCATGCGCTCGATGAAGCCGCGGCAGAGCGCTACCGGGTGGAACCTTACGTCGTCGCGGCCGATGTTTATTCCGGGCAGGACAAGGGCGGCCGCGGCGGCTGGACCTGGTATACCGGGTCGGCGGGCTGGCTTTATCGCGCGGCGGTCGAGAGCATTCTCGGCATCGAGCGTCGCGGACAGCGCATTCAATTCACGCCGAGACTTCCCAGCCATTGGGACGGTTATTCGGCGACCCTGAAGATGCTGGGCGCCGAGATCAAGGTACGCGTCGTCCGCGACAAAAAGGCCCGGGCCATCTCACTTGAAGTGAATGGCACGAAGACCAAATCTTCGTCCTTCGAGCCAAAAGCCGGAGACAATGCCGAGGTGATCGTCAGAATACCGGCCTAGATTCAAGGGCTTGGAGCGTCCCTTGCGCTTCCCCAGGGAACGCACGGGCGCTCCAAGTGCCTCTACCGGTTATATTTGCGTTTGACCTTGCTGAATGCCTGCACACGACTTTAGACGTCGTGCCCGGGGTCTTGCTGATTAAAATTGTGGCAGTGCTTTCCAGCTGCCATGATTTTGCCGCAACGCTGACATTTCACCTTTTATCTCAAACTGTTAGACGATCACGGCAAATTTCGAAGCGTCGTCATCTTTTGTTCGCGGAATGGGAACGGAAGAGGTAGACGAGCATTGTTTTGCGACGCGTCAACCGATACGAGTCAAAAAATGACGCACTGCACCATAAATAATTGGCGGAGTAGCTGAAGTGTCACTTCTGCAAATCTACTGGCGAGCCCTTGGTTATCTCGCTGCCGACAGGAAACGCGTTGCGTTTATCTGCGGGGCGAATGTCGCGCTTGCCATTATCGCCATTCTCGAGCCGATCATGTTCGGCCGGGTGATCGATGCCATTTCGGACCGCGGCTCGGTATTTTCGACGCTGGCGATGTGGGCCGGCCTCGGCGCGTTCAACATCATCGCCTTCGTGCTGGTGGCGCGCGGCGCCGATCGCTTTGCCCACCAGCGGCGTAGCGAGGTTCTTTGCCAGTCGTTCGAGCGCGTGATCACCATGCCGCTTGCCTGGCATCATCAGCGCGGCACCTCCAATTCCCTGCACACGCTCCTGCGCGCGGTCGAGACCCTGTTCAGCCTCTGGCTCGAATTCATGCGGCAGCATCTGTCGACCGCGGTCGCGCTGGTTCTGCTGGTGCCCACGGCGCTCAGCATGGATATCCGCATGTCGATGGTGCTGCTGGCGCTTGGCGCACTCTATGTCGGCATCGGACGGCTGGTGATGCGGCGCACCAAGGAAGGCCAGGCGGCCGTAGAGCGGCATTACCACAAGGTGTTTGCGCATGTGACCGACTCGG
Source organism: Mesorhizobium sp. M1295 (assembly GCF_040318135.1). Lineage (NCBI taxonomy): Bacteria > Pseudomonadati > Pseudomonadota > Alphaproteobacteria > Hyphomicrobiales > Phyllobacteriaceae > Mesorhizobium > Mesorhizobium sp. M1295. The sequence continues at coordinate 1,278 of NZ_JAMYLU010000024.1, read as the reverse complement.
TCAGCAACGTCGCCGTCCTGCAGAGCTACAACCGCATCGGCCACGAGACCGAGGCGCTCAAGCGCTACGTCAAGAACCTGCTCGACGCGCAGAACCCGGTGCTCGACTGGTGGGCGATGGCCAACGCGCTGCACCGGCTGTCGTCGACGATTTCGATGATGGTGGTGCTCTTGATTGGCGCCTATCTGGTGACGCACGGCCAGTTGCGCATCGGTGACGTGATCGCCTTTACCGGCTTTGCCACGCTGCTGATTGCCCGGCTCGACCAGATGTCGGCTTTCGCCAACCAGATTTCCGAGGCACGCGCCAAGCTCGAGGAATTCTATCATCTCGAGGACTCCGCTTCCGATGCCGCCGAGCCCGACGGGCTGCGCGACCTCGTCAACGTCACGGGTCATGTGCGTTTCGAGAATGTCTGCTTCGAGTTCGGCAATTCCGGGCAGGGCGTCGACGACGCGTCGTTCGAGGTCCAGGCCGGCCAGACCGTCGCCATCGTCGGCCCGACGGGCGCCGGCAAGACGACGCTCATCAACCTCCTGCAGCGCGTCTTCACGCCGTCCGGCGGCCGTATCCTGATCGATGGCATCGACACCCGCACGGTGACCCGCAAGTCGCTGCGCCATTCGATCGCCACCGTGTTCCAGGATGCAGGCCTGCTCAACCGCTCGATCGAGGATAACATCCGCGTCGGCCGTGCGGAGGCGACCTATGACGAGGTCCATGCCGCTGCCAACGCCGCCGCCGCGCAGGATTTCATCCTGTCGAAGAGCGAAGGCTACGACACTGTCGTCGGCGAACGCGGCGGACAGCTGTCCGGTGGCGAGCGCCAGCGCATCGCGATTGCCCGCGCCGTGCTGAAGGACGCGCCCATCCTGGTTCTCGACGAGGCGACCAGCGCGCTCGACGTCGAGACGGAAGACCGCGTCAAGGACGCCATCGACGAATTGCGGCGCGGCCGCACCACCTTCATCATCGCCCACCGCCTGACCACCGTTCGCGATGCCGATCTGGTCGTGTTCATGGACAAGGGCCGGGTGGTCGAGATGGGCGGGTTCACCGAACTGTCGCTGCGCAACGGCCGCTTCGCCAGCCTGCTGCGTGCCGGCGGCCTGCTCAACGACGAGGAGGTTCGCCGCCTCAGCCATCCGGTGAACGAAGCCGCCTGAGTGGCACGCCTTGCCTTCTCCCCTTGTGGGCCTGTTGCGTAATTCGCTGATTGTGATTCTCTGAGGTGGACGGTCTGAGGGAATCGCGATGGCAGTGAAGCAGACGGGCCAG